>NZ_JBSFYP010000081.1:0-25516 GCF_053599835.1 Micromonospora sp. NPDC005163 | reverse complement strand
ACATCGCCGCCGCCAACCGACATCACGCCCGCGACAGCACCCGGCCCCTGGCCCTACTCGGCATCATCTGACGACTTTGCCGGGGCCCTGGGTCGTAGCCCGCTTGGTCGCCGTACCCGATGGTCACGAACTTCGCCACAGCAACTCCTCTCGTACAGGGTTGTCGACCGATAGGGCCGTTCCCGCCTATGAATCATCGCCGCCTAAAACGGCATCCGCACGTTCGCGCGCTCATGGCACCCCTTTGTGTCAAGACACCGCTCGGAGGGCGGGTTTAGGTTGGGTGGTGGCGGGTCCGGGAAGTGGCTTGTCCGAAGGGCCGATGTCCGGGGTCAGGTCGGTCACGCTGGGTTGCAGAGTCGTCCCCGAGTGCCCTCCCGGATCCGCCGCCTGCCGTTGTTGTTGGTCTGCGAGCATGCGGGCGTAGGCGACGTTGGACAGTCGCCGCTTTAGCGCCTGCATGGCTTCCATGGAGGTCTTCCCGGCGGCTTTCTTCGTGTCGAAGTAGGCGCGGCCTTCGGTGCGGTTGCGTAGCTGGACCACGGCCATGATGTGCAGTGTCCGGTTGATCCGTCGGTTGCCGGCGCGGGAGAGCCGGTGACGCTGCTGGTCGCCGGAGGAGGCGTCCAGCGGGGCGGTGCCGTTGCAGGACGCGAACCGGTTGCGGTCGGCGAAGCGGCGGATGTCGCCGACGTCTGCCAGCAGCCGGGCTGCACCTGACGGGCCAATGCCGTGCAGGTCCATCAGGGTGCAGCCGCGGGCGATCACCAGCTTTTTGAGGTCCTTCTCCGCGGTCTTGATCTTCTTGTCGATGCTCTCAAGTTCACCGATCAGCTCGACGGCGAGGCGGCGTCTGGTCTTGCCCACGATGTCGCGGGGTTTGATGGTCGCGATCAGCGCACGTGCCTGCCGGGCGGACAGGAATTGCTTCGCCCCGCCTGGGAAGAGGTCCAGCAGCAGCCGGTGCAGCCGGTTGACGGTCTGCGTCCGTGCCCGGCCAAGCTCGTCGCGACGGTCGACCAGCATCCCCATCACCTGCAGGTCCGGGTCGAGCTGGACCTGCACCAGGTTCGGCGAACGCAGTGCCACCATCGCCACCGAGTGCGCATCCACCGGGTCGGTCTTGCGGCCGTTGCCGGTGGCGAACACCCGCACCTGAGCGGACAGCTTCGCGGGCACGTCCATGACCGTCTCACCGTCATGCACCAGTCGGTGGGCGATGTGCTTGCCGATGCCGTTGCACCCCTCGACCGCCCACACCCGATCGGTGTACTTGCGGCTGGCGGCGAGCATCTGCGCGTAGCCGGTCTTGTCGGTGCCGTACCTGCCCACTGCGAGCACCCGGGCGCGTTCGTCGACGACCTCGATGGTTGCTGAGCGCTTGTGTGGGTCCATCCCGATGATCACCGACATCGGCGCCTCCCCTTGACTGAACTCGGTGAGTTGTCAGCAAGGAGGGCACCGCTACTTCGAGCAGAACAAACCCCTTTTCAGCCTCTCCTCGCGCGGTGCCCGGCGAGACCGCAGGCCATGAGAGAGCCACACCAATGACACCGGTGGGCAGCCGCAATGTGGGAGCGTCTCGCCGAGCACCTGGACCGAGTCTGGCCGGACACCGATCCTGCGCAAAGTCTCTAAGTAGCCGATGACAGTGCATTGGATCTTGAGGCGATCCGAACCGTTCCGTGTCGTCCCTGGTTCATAGCAGGAGCTCCCAGGTCACCCGGAGTGTTATGGTCTCGTCTCTGGACGGAGGTCGTCATGCATAAGTTGGTGGTCCTGTATTCCAAGCCCGCCGACCCTGACCACTTCCGCGACTACTACGTGACCAACCACCTTCCACTGGTCATGAATCTGCCCGGCCTGCTTGCGTGGCGCTACAGTTTCGACGTGGCGGCGACCAAGGGAGAAGCGCCGTATTTCGCGGTCTTCGAAGGCGACTTCGCTGACGCCGCCGCCATGGCCGCGGCGCGGGCGTCGCCGCAAGGCCAGCGGGTGGCCGCCGATGTCGCCAACTACGCCACCGGCGGTGCGGTCATCATCCACTATCCGGTGCAGGACGGCACCGGCTGAGGCAGGCCGGTACGCTCCGGGACGCGTTCGGTCGGCCGTCGCGGCCAGGTCCGGCCATCGGCAGACGCCGTTCGCGGTTGCCGGTTCGTTGAGCGTCAGAGGTGGGCCCATGTCCTGGCCGGATGTCACGGTGGTTGATGCGTGCGTGCGGCGCGACGGCCGGGGCGGCAGCCCCACGGCCGTCACCGACGACGACCCGGCGGCGACGGACGCGGACCGGCGTGCGGTCGCTGCTGCGGCCGGCACCTCGCACGCGGCGTTCCTCGGCCCGGGGCGGACGCCGGACGGTGGCTGGCCGGTCCGCGACCGGTGATCGCGACGCGCGCACCTAGACAGGCCAGGCCCAGGGCCGTCGCTTTGCCGATGCCTCGGGTCGCGCCGGTGACCAGCACCGTCCTGCCGGCCATCAGACCCTTGTCGGTCAGCACCATGCCGTCACGCACCCTGAGCATGCGGCTCGGTGCGAACGCCCTTGACCAGAAGCCAGACGCCGAACGTCAGCTCAAACAGCGCGCCGGGGATGAGGAGGACCAGGCTGACGTGGCTGCCGAAGATCTCGGCGACGGCGCCCGTGAAGTGGACCACGTACCCGACCACGCCCCACGCCGCCAGAAACCGGGGGACCAGGCGGGTCCGGTAGAGCAGGACGCACAGGAAGAACGCTCCGAACGCGAGCCCCGCCTGGCCAATCTGGTACGCCATCGTGTTGGAGTCCACCGCGAGCGAGCCCAGGGACCGGGCTAGCTCTGCGCTGACCTGCCCTGCATCGAGCTGCTCTGACAACGGGATGAGTGAGAGGAGACAGAGGGCGCCGACTGCCAGCAGGGCGACCTCGAAGACCATCGCGGACAGATAGGTCAGGGCGGTCCGCTTGCCGTGCTTCTCCAGGATTGGGAAGAACAAGACGGCCTTGCCGATGTCGACGGGGTGTTCAACAGCATGAGGCAGGCGCCGAGGACCAGGGTGGCCTGGTGAGCGGAGACGCTGGTGCCTAAGTCGGGCGTGTCCACCACGGAGCTGACCAGGGCGAAGCCAACTCCATACGTGACGAACCCTGCCAGGAAGAGTGACCCGATCAGGCGTCCGTACGTCCTGCCGGTGTCGCTTGCCCAGCCTGCAGCGGAGGGCGGTGGAACAGCGGCGTGCTGGTCGGGCAACGGCGGGCCACTGGTTGTCGCGGTCACGGGTTGCTCCTTGCGGTCGGGTGGACGGGTGGTTGGAAGTCGGTTGGCGGTGATGTGTCCGGGGATCAGACGGTGATCGCGACCTTGCCGCGGACCTGGCCCCTCTCGAGGAGCCGCATGGCGTTGGGCGCCTCGTCGAGCGGGTAGCTGCGGTCCATGCTCGGGATGACCTTGCCAGCCTCGATCAGCTCGGTGAGCCGCTCGAGGTCGGTGGCGCGCTCCTTTGCCATGAACAGCGCCAGACGCTGCCGCAGGAATAGTGAGAGCAGCGCTCCGCGCAGCTGCCTGCCCATGCCGGTCAGGCTGCCGCCGTTCTCACCGCCGACGAATACGACCGTCCCTCGTGGTTCGAGTGCTCGCCGCAGCCGCCTCACCGAGGGGCGTCCTCCGATGTCGAGGATCAGGTCGTAGCGGCGAGTCCCGTCGGCGAAGTCCTCGTGGCTGTAGTCGATGACGTGGTCGGCACCGAGGGAGGTCACCAGGTCGAGCTTTGCGGTGCTACAGACTCCGGTGACCTCGGCGCCGAAGGCCTTCGCCAGCTGCACCGCGTAGGTCCCGACGCCGCCGGACGCGCCGAGAACCAGCACGGACTGACCCGCCTGCACCCTTCCGACGTCGAGGAGCGCCTGCAGCGCCGTGCCGGCCGACACGGGAACGACCGCAGCCTGGGCGAAGGACAGGTTCACCGGCTTCCGGGCGAGCTTGTCCTCCCGCGCCACGGCATACTCGGCGAAGGACCCCGGAGCGATCCCGTACACCTCGTCGCCGACCGCGAACCGTGTCACCGACGAGCCGACTCTCGCTACCGTGCCGGCCACGTCACGGCCGGACACCGGGCTCTTTGGTCGCCGAAGCCCGAAGCCGAGTCGCATCACGTAGGGCTTGCCCGTCATCAGATGCTCCGTGCCGCGGTCGAGACCGGCCGCGCGCACCCGCACGAGCACCTCGTGGTCGGCGATCACAGGACGGGCGACTCGGGCCAGCCGCAGGACCTCCGAGCTGCCGTAGCGGTCCTGGATGACCGCCCTCATCATCGTCGGCGTCGCCCTGGTCGGGGTCGTCATAGCGGTCCTCCGGAAGTCAACTTGAAGATCCGTACTTAGTACGAATACGCTAACGTACTTTGTACGAAGGTGCCTATAGCACGAACGGACGAGGAATATGAATGTCTGAGCCAGTCAGCGAGGGCGGCCGGCGGCGAGCGCGGCTGACCCGCGAGCGCGTCCTACAGGGCGCGCTGTCGGTAGCCGACTCCGGCGGTTTGGGATCGCTCACGATCCGCTCCCTCGCCAAGGAGCTCGGCGTCAAGCCGATGTCGGTCTACTACCACGTCGCCAACAAGGACGAAATCCTCGACGCGCTCGTCGACATCGTCTTCGGCGAGATCGAGCTTCCGGTTCCTGGCCGTGACTGGCGGTCCGAGCTGCGGAGGCGAGCTCACTCGGCCCGCCAGGTCTTAGCGCGACACCGCTGGGCCATCGGGCTGCTGGAATCGCGGAGCAGCCCGGGGCTTGCCAATCTGCGCCACCACGACACCGTCATCGCCACCCTGCGCGAAGCCGGGTTCTCGGCCGAGATGACGGCGCACGCCTACGCGCTGATCGACAGCTATGTCTACGGCTTCGCACTTCAAGAGGCCGCCCTCCCGTTCGAGGGCCCAGAGAGCGTCGGCGAAGTGGCGGAACCGATTATGGAGCTGATGGGCGCGGGAGAGTACCCGCATCTCGTCGAGATGGCGACCTCGTATTACATGCAGCCCGGCTACGACTTCGGCGACGAGTTCGTGTTCGGGCTCGACCTCATTCTCGACGGGCTCGAAAGGTCGCTCGGCCTGGGATGAGTGCCGCTCGCGCGATGGGCATGACGGCGAAAACGTCCGGTAGCCGAGATGAGTGTACGGCGCTTAACTACCTCGCCATGCTTAAAGTCCCGCAAGAACTCGGCTTCGGCCCCGGTACGACCTGCTGGCGGCGGTTGAAACGCTGGATTGATGCCGGCGGGTTCGACCAACTCCACCAGATCCTGCTCGAGCGGTTGAACACAGGGAACCGGATCGACTGGTCGCGCGCGGCGATGGACGGCAATCACATCGACGCCAGAAAGGGGGTCTCGGGACAGGCCCGTCGCCGGTCAACCGCGCAAGCCCGGTTCCCAAACACCATCTGATCTGTGACGGCAACGGCACCCCGATCTACGTGCTGACCAGCGGCGCCAACATCCCCCGACTTCAGCCGCGCCCTCGAGTTGCTCGACGGCGGCCCCGGGGACGTCCTGACATGCCGCGATCCGCGCTCAATGAAGTGCGTCATATCGCCGGCGTCATCGATCGGAAGTCCCGACACTTCCAACGGTGAACACGCCAACGGACCGGCGACGAGACCATACGGGGGGCGGCCTCGGGCGCACACGCTCCGACGAGCGTCGCGCCGCCGCCGTGACCGATCGCTATGATGCCGGGCGGACCAAGGGAGGAGACAACATGGCGCTGACCGTGCGGGTCCGGCCGAACGCCGCGTCCCTGTCGTTCCTACTGCTCGGCGCGGCGCTGATCGTGATCGGGGCAATGAGCGGCGGCGTGCTGGGCCTGGTGCTGGTCGTGTGGGGCGCGTTCTTCGCGGTGCTGCTCGGTTACCCGGTGGCGGCCAGCACGTTGTTGCGGGTGCCGGCGGTGGTGGTCGGCCCGGACGGGATCCGGCTGCCGCTGATGGGTGTCCGGCTCGAATGGCCCGAGATCGCCGAGGTGCGGCCGGGCGTCAAGATGCGCGGCCGGACACAGACCCCCGTGCTGCTGGTGGTACCCGCCGACCCGGTCGCCACGGTCTCGCAGGCGCGCTGGTGGCTGCGCCGGGAGGCCCGCAACGATTTGGCCTCGCTCGGCGCCCCGGTGGTCATTGACGACCGCTCCCTCGATCACACCCTCACCGAGATCAGGTCCGCGGTCAGCGCCCACGCAGCCGCCCGCTGAGGTGGATCGGGCCGCCGATTCCACCAGACAGCGGCCCGCAATGCCCGTTCCCGCACAGGTCAATTCGCCCGTCGGCGCGGGGGCACTTGAGCCAGTTCACGCTCGCCAACAGGTCGGAGAGCTACACCCGCGAGATGCTGCGTGCGACGTTGCCGCGCAAGCAAACGCACTGACATGCCGCGATCCGAGCGTCACGGAACGTGATCGTCGGCGTGCCGATAAGCGTCCGGACACATGTCGAGAAGAGTGCACTCGATCGCGGCCTTGGCGTGCGGTGAGCGGCGGCCCCGGGTCCGGGCTGCCGCGCCTCGTAGCCGGGCAGAATCGGGCAGGCGCGGGTCTCGACCTGTCCGGGTCCACCGCGCTCGGCCCGCCGTCCATCTTCATCGACCCAACGGACTACTTCGGCATGGACGCAATACATGGCCAGATTATGGTCTCTGCCGGGCAAGGGCCGGCAGGACTCAAGCTGTCGGGCGTCGCACCCAATGCGCATCCGAATCTGCCGCGCAGCGGGCGTTGACACCGGCTGTGAGCGGTGACGCACCGTAGGTATGACTACCTCTCCCACGTCTGGTCCCAACATCGTCTCTCCTGATCATCTCGTTCTCCGTGCGGCGGTAGCCGCCTACCTCGGTCGGTACCGTGGTGACACGCGCTTGCACACCGACTCCGATCTGCGCGTCTTCCTCATCTGGTGTACCGACCAGGGCCTGGATCCGCTGTCGGCGGCTCGGGTGGACATCGAGCGGTACGTGCGCTGGCTGCAGGACGTACGCCGCTTCCAACCCTCGACCGTTTCCCGCCGGCTGTCGGTGGTCGTCGGCTTCTACCGCGTGTGCGTCATCGACGACATCCTGCCGAACTCACCCGCCGACTATGTCCGCCGACCGACGGTGCCACCCGAATCACCCACCCTCGGGCTGGGCCACCTACAGTTCGAAGCACTGATCACCACCGCACGGCTATCGGCCAACCCGAACGACTTCGCCCTGGTCTCCATGCTCGGACTGCTCGGGCTGCGGATCTTCGAAGCCTGCGGCGCCAACATCAGCGACCTCGGCGAGGAACACGGCCACCGCGTCCTGCGCGTGCGCGGCAAGGGCGGCAAGGTCGTCCTCGTCCCGCTGCCGCCCGCGGTGGCCAGAGCCATAGACCGCGCCGTCGACGGCCGCCTCGACGGTCCGGTCCTGCGCAACACCCTCGGCGCGCGGATGGACCGGCACGCCGCGACCCGCCGGCTCAAGCACCTCGCCGCCAACGCCGGGATCCGGATGCCGAGGATGCACCCACACATGCTGCGCCACACCTTCGTCACCACCATGCTCGACGCTGGCGTGAGCCTGCGCGACGTGCAGATCGCCGCCCGCCACGCCGATCCCCGCACCACCATGCGCTACGACCGCGCCCGCAAGAACCTGGACCGCCACCCCAACTACATCCTCGCCGCCTACATGGCCTCGGGAACGTAGCGACCACAACGAACGTGTCTGCCGATGGTCGGATGGGCCTGTGGGCGTGTGGGGGCACCGACGAAATTGCCTGGCCAGGCGAAATGAGTGCTGCTCGGGACTGCTTCCCACGCTGGTGAAGGTCGTCTCCCGGCGCGTCGACGACTGATCAGCGGGACGGGTGGCCTGTCTGCAACCGCGCCACTGTGATCTCGTCGCGTTTTCACCTGGCCGGCTGCTGCCTGGGTCTACGCGCGAGCCGGCCGTGGTGTGTCCTGGGCGAGGGATTCGGCGAGGAGCCGCCAGATTTCAGCGGCCAGCGCCATGTTGCCGTTGTCCTGGGCTTGTTCGGCGAGGCCGCGCAGGCCGGCCACCGCTTCGTCGCGTGCGCCGTCCAGTAACAGGAGCCGGTTGCGCAGCACGTCGAGTTGGATGCGGTCCTGGTAGGGCAGGAGCGGGTCGAGGCGGTCGAGCTGGTCGAGCAGCGCGCGGGCCTCGGCGGCGTGTCCGGTGTGCATGGCGAGGTGCGCGCGCAGGGCCAGCAGCTCTTGTTCGATGGCGGGTGTTCCGGTCAGGGGAAGGCTGGCCTGGACTTCCTCGACGCGGCGGTGGGCGGCCTCGGTGTCCGGTGGGGTGGTCTCCAGGTTGAGCTTGGCCGCGCTGATTCGCAGGCGTGTCCACAGGGTGGGGTTGTCCCGTCCGTCGAACCCTCGCACGGCCTTGCCGAGCAGCTCGGCCGCGGCGGCTGGCTCGCCTTGGCGGAGCCGGATGTGGGCCGCGGTCCAGAGTGCCTCGGCCCACAGCGTGTCTGACCGGCCCTCGACGAGGCTGAGCAGTTCGTTGGTGTGCCGGCTGGCCTCGGGCAGCCGGTCGGCCTCGGCCAGCGCGGACACCACGGCCAGCAAGACGTTCGCCATGACATAGGGGGCCACTGTGTTGTCCTTGGCGAGCTGGTGGGCCGTCAGCGCGGTGTCGACGGCGGCGGGGACCTCGCCGGTGGACCGTAGGCAGCGGGCCAGCTCGGCCAGTGCTCTGGCCCGCAGCTCGGCCAGTCCGAGTTGGTCGCTGAGGGTGGTCAGCTCGTCCAGGCAGGCCCGCTGCTCGGCGTACTCCTTGCGTTGCCGTCGCCAGTCGGCGACCTGCCACAGGGCCTGCCAGCGCAGCAGGGGGTCCTCGCCTTCGGCGGTGGCCAGCGCGCCGGACAGCAGCTCGCCCGTCTCGTCGGGGCCGAGGCCGGTGGCGATGGTGAGGCTGCGCGCCAGTGATGAGGCGGTGGACTGCATCAGCTCCTCGGTGCTGACGCCGAGCTGGCTGGCCAGGTGCGTCAGCGCGCGTTCGGTGGGTTGGCGGGCCCCGGACTCCAGCCGGGACAGGTAGCCGGTCGACATGTCGTCGCCGGCGAGCGCGCCCTGGGTCAGACCTCGCTCGATCCGTAGTTGCCTGAGTCGGCGGCCGAAGGCTGGTTGTTCCACCACATCCCGAGTCTAGCCAGCTTGCCTCAAGCCTGGCAATCTGCCCTACCCTGAGACGCCTCGCAGGCAAATACTTCTGGCAAATTCTTGCCAAGATGCTGGCAACTGTCGTAGCGTTCCTGGCATCGCAACCGAGCACGACATCCAGGAGCGAGTGATGAGCAAATTTTTGGAGGTCCCGTGCCCGTCGGTTATCTGATCACTGTGGCGTTCGTCGCGATCGGCACGCTGTTCGCGCTGGCGCCGGTGCCGTGGTCGCGCCCGCTCGGCCGCCTGAGCTACTACTCTGGCCTGGTCGTGAACGAACTGCCGTTCGCAGCCTTCCTCTACATGCTGATCCTGCCGACGTGGCTGGCGTTCGCCGAGGGCGACATCAACTCGGCGGGCGGGTGGGCGGTCGTCGGGCTGGCCGCCGCGACCACGCCCGGGCTCGCGATCATCGCCCACCGCGCACTCGGGGACTGGGCGAGGATCGAGCACGCCATGGACGAAGGGCTCGGGGCCGGGTGGCGCACCACCCTCGACGCCGAGCTGGCCGAAGGGCTGCGGCACCGCCTTCCGTGGGCCCGCATCGTGCTGCGGCCCATCTTCCGGCGCCGGTGGGAGGTCCGGCGCGTGGCCAATCTCGCCTACGGCGACGCAGGTCGCAGAAACCTGCTCGACGTCTACCACCACCGGTCACGGCCCGAAGGCGCGCCCGTACTGATCCACCTGCACGGAGGCGGATACTCCGGGGGCCACAAGAACAGCCAGTCGCTGCCGCTGCTCTACCACCTGGCCAGCCGGGGCTGGGTGTGCATCAGCGCCAACTACCGGCTGAGGCCACAAGCCCAGCACCCCGACCACCTGATCGACCTCAAGAAGGTGATCGCCTGGGTGCGGGAACACGCTCACGAGTACGGGGCCGATCCGGCGACGCTGTTCGTCGCGGGCAGCTCGGCGGGCGGGCACATGGCAGCGCTGGCCGCGCTCACCCCAAACGACCCCGCCTTCCAACCGGGCTTCGAGGACGCCGACACCTACGTTACCGGCGCCATCTACCTGAACGGCTGGTACGGCCGCTACTTCGGCCAGGGACCAGAGTCCTCGCCGCTGGCCCACATCACCGCGGACGCACCGCCGTTCTTGGTGGCGCACGGCGACCTGGACCCGCTGGTGCCTGTGGCAGATGCCCGGCATTTCGCCGACCAGCTCCGCCGTACCTCCACCAACGCCGTCGTCTACGCCGAGCTGCGCGGCGGCAACCACGCCTTCGATCTGTTCCACTCGCTCCGCTTCGAAGCGGTCATCGACGCGATCGAGGCCTTCACCGCCTGGGTGAGATCACGGGAGAGGACGCCCCAGCCCTAGCAGGAGACCGGCATGCTGCCGGTCGACGACACCGCAGTGGCCGCTGCTGGGCAGGATCGCCCGGAGCTGCAGAAGGCCATCCAGGAGATCGTCGATTCCGGTTTCGCCGCGGTGCAGCTGCGCGTGCACGATGAGCGGGGCGAGTGGGTCGGCAGCGCCGGGGTACGCAAGCTGGGCGAGGCCGCGAAGCCGCTGACGAACGGGCGGTTCCGGATCGGCAGCAACACCAAGACCTTCACCGCGACCCTGGTGCTGCAATTGGTGGCCGAGGGCAAGATCGGGCTAGACGACCCGGCCGAGCAGACACAACCGGTCGAGGATCCCGTCGGGGACGAAGTCGGCCGAGTGGGTGCCTGCTCGGCCGTGGCGTGCGTGGCCGTGACCTTCGCGGACGAAGCCGGAATCGCAGCTCCGAACGCGCGGGGCAAGGCCGAGCCCCTGCCGCGGCGTCCGCGCGTCAACGAACCGTCACCTGGCAACCGCCGTACGACTGGGTCGACACCATCCGCTGGCCCGGTCCCCACCCCGACCACGTCCATCCAGAACAACGCTGGGGCGCTCGCCCGAGCGGAACCGCGCCGCGTGGACGCCGGCCTGGTCGCGGGCCACGCCGGCGACGACGAAGCCGATGTGGTTGACGACGCGGTGGCGGAAGTAGCGCGATGCCCCGCTCGCAGACGCCGCCGCTAATAAGCTGCGGGGCCGAGCCAGGCCCAGGATGGACGTCCCGACGGGCATCGACGCGCGCATCGAGCACAGACGCCGTACTGACCATGAGGAACCGATAAACGTCCGCTTCTGCCGCCGACCGCGCGCCCCAGCCGATGCTGCTCGACTCTCTGCCGAGGTGAGTGCTCTGGCCGCGAGGTGAGGGTTCGACCATGCTCGCCGATGTCTACTAATCGTCGAAGTCGAACGCGAAGGTACCCGCCTCGATGCGGTCGATGAGCTCGCCGACATTGTCGGCTTGTCTGATGGCGCTGTCCCACCCGCTGCTTGTGATGTCGACGAGCAGCACCGGTGCAGGGTCACTGCACAGGTCGAGTACAAGCTGTTCATGGGAGCCGTCACCGCCGATGATCGCGATGCCGGGGTGCGCATCGGTGGCTTCGTCCCAGGCGTCATGCAGCTCGAGCATTTCGCGTGGCGACTTGAGCCACACGTAGGTTCCGCTGGTCATCCAGCCTCGTCGAAGCCACGACTCACCTTGGAGGTAGGTTCGCCACGCGGCAGGCAGAGCTTGACCTAGGGCCTTGTCGGCGTCGGTGAACTCCTGGTCGTTTACTGGGCCGCGGTAATCGGCTTCTTCGGTGATCGCGCCGACGATGTGGGCGTTGAGATCGGCAAGCTCTGCGGCGGGGATCCAGTACTCCAGCACGTCGCGGCCACCGGCCTGGTGAGCCTCGTAACGGTCCAGGTAGGAACGCTGGACGTTGAACCGGGTTACGTAGCCGACACCTTCGGCGGGGACGTTCCACTCGCGGGCGATCTTCGTGGCGTACCAGCGGTTAAGCACGGGGTAGAAGATTGGCTGATCCGGCAGGCGTGGTGGCCAAGCCCGCCACCTGGACTCCGCCACGAGGTCGAGTTCGGCCTGCCCGGTGGGCCTCCATAGGGTGATCGTGTCGGAGGTGTCGATGGTCTGCTCCTCGCCAAAGTTTCACACCAACCGAGTTCGCAGCTGACAAGGTCGGCATCCTCTTCTGCCGCGGACCGTGAGCTGCAGAGCGTCACGATCGCTTGAGCCAGGCGCCGTCCGGTCGTGCCGAGATCAGCGCATCCGATCTTGACGGCATGGTGCCTCAACTGGCACCGTGGCAGCCCGTTCGAGCCTTCGGGATCTCGGCGAGGCGGTAGCCGTAGCCGTCGAGCAGTCGCCAGGGCACTGGGCTCAGATGCCGTGAAGGAACAGGGTCATGCCGCTCAGGCGGTCGCCGGCCAGGGTGAGCACCACCAGCCCGCCGGGTCGCTCGGTGCCGTCCCCGACGAGGTGCGAGACAAACGCAGGTTGCCCGTTCATGCGAGTAGGGCGCAGCCGGATTCTTAGCCTTTGGCTGACGCGCCAAGCGGCGCTGGTCCGCAGGAACGAGATGATGGCGGCCACGCCGTGGTATTCGTGCGGGGCGGGCGGCATGGCTAGCCATGCCTCGTCGGTGAGCAGACTGACCAGGGTGTCGAAATGGTTACCTGCGAAGGCCTCGGCGAAGCGCTCGACCACCTGACGTTCGCGCGCCGATCCAGGCGCGGGCGGCGCCTCACGGGCGGGGTCGCGGTGACGTTCGATCGCGCCGCGTGCCCGCTGCAGCAGACCTTTGATCGCGGTCGGTGTGGTGTCCAGCATCGGCGCGACCTCACCGAGCGGGTACCCGAGCACGTCGCAGAGCACCAGCACGGCGGCCTGCCGCGGTGTGAGGCGCTGCAACGCCGCGATGAACGCCAACTCGATCTCCTCCCGCGCGGCGTAGCGAGCCTCCGGGCCGCGGTCGGCGTCGGGCACGTGCTCCAGCAGCGCGTCCGGGTAGGGCTGCAGCCAGGTCACGTGAGTGCGGCGGCTGGGCTCCGGCGGCTGAAACGGTGGCTGGGGCTCGGACGGTATCCGTCGGCCCCGATCCCGCAGCGCGTTGAGGCAGCGGTTGGTAGCGATCCGGTAGAGCCACGACCGCAGCGATGAGCGGCCCTCGAATCCGTCCAGGCCGCGCCAAGCCGCCAGCAGCGCCTCCTGCAGCACGTCCTCCGCATCGGTCACCGAGCCCAGCAGGCGGTAGCAGTGCACCAGCAACTCGCGCCGGTGCTCTGCCACCAGCTCCTCGAACGTGACCTGTGCCACAGCCGTTCCGTTTCCCGGCTCGGGGGTGTCGTAACGGGCGACACCGAAGGAGAGATCATGACCAGCCCAGCATTGCAGATCGCCTTAGCTCATCATCGCGCGTGGACCGGCAAGAACCTCGAAACGGCGATGACCTACATCGCGGACGACGTCGTGCTCGATGCCCCTCCCGGGCGACTCGCCGGCATCCACGCCTACCGCGAGTTTCTCAGGCCGTTCGCGGAACAGTTCCTGATCAGCGCGGAGATGATCGCCGCATTCGGGGACGACAGCACAGCCCTGCTCATGTACGACACCGAAACGATCCCGGCCAAAAGCGCACCGGCGGCCGAGTGCGTCACGGTCCGGGACGGAAAGATCGTCCACAACCGGTTCATCTTCGACCGTCTGCCGTTCGAAGAGTTCCAACGCCGGCAGGCCGGTGATGGCGTTCGATGACCAACTGGCCGTCCGGGTGCGGGAGGCCCTCGCTGACCAGTCGGGCGTTACCGAGAAGCGGATGTTCGGCGGGCTCGCCTGGCTGGTGCACGGCCACATGGCCGTCGTCGCACTCAACGGCGGAGGCCTGATGGTGCGGATCGCCCGAGCCGACCACGAGATGATGCTCGCCGAACCCGGTACCGCCACAATGGTGATGCGCAGCCGACCCTTGCGGGGCTGGATCACAGTGGCCGAGCAGGCCTGTGCCACACGTTCGGACCTGGTCACCTGGGTACGGCGCGGGCTGACCTACGCGTTGACATTGCCAGGCCGGTAGGCGTCAGCTCGCCCGCCGGTACCGCGTACCAGCGGGCGAGCTGGCCATCCACTTATGGCACTTATGTCAAGGCGCCGCTCGAACCAGGGGTTTAGGGTGGTTGATGGCGGGTCCGGGAAGTGGCTTGTCCGAAGGGCCGATGTCCGGGGTCAGGTCGGTCACGCTGGATTGCAGAGTCGTCCCCGAGTGCCCTCCCGGATCCGCCGCCTGCCGTCGTTTCTGGTCGGCGACCATCTGGGCGTAGACGACGTTGGACAGTCGCCGCTTCAGCGCGCGCTGGTGGCTCCGGTGCTGTGGACCGTCGGGGCCGACGGGGCGGTTCTCACGACTGGTTGGCCTGACGCGCTTGTCGCTGCCCCGGCTGCCGCCTTACGGTCACGGCCGGATTTGCTAGGTTGACCGCCGTGGCCGTCGTACGGGCGTTCGAGCACGACGATTACTCTCCCGAATATGGACTCGTCGTCCTGCGGGACCCGGACGACCCGGGGGAGCCGGGCGACGATCCGGAGTTGCCGCGCGGGCGTGACCGTGAAGACGAGCCGACCGGCACGTTCGCCGGAGCTGGCGCCGGCTGGATCCTGTGTCAGGCCGGCGACGGCCACCACATGGTGCGTTTGGAGCTGCACGACGGCCCGCCGCCAGCTGACCACGCAGGCTTCGACGACGTGCTGGAGACTCCCTACCGTGCGAGCTCCGGGGGTCTGTCGCTGACCGTCCTGACCGGCGGCGCCGGTCCGGCCGACCTCGAGCTGGGTGGCGGTGGCTGCTACCGGGTCCGGGTGGCGCGCCGGCGGGGCGACACCGAGGACGGGTTCGGGGATCGCTGGTTGCTGCGCTTCTGGCCGGATCCGGCACCTGAGCCGCCGGTCTGGCTGGCTCGCGGCCGGCCGGCCGTCGGTCCGGGCTACGACGGCTGGCAGTCCGAGCTGCAGTACGAGCCGATGGAACTGGCCGGCATTGTCAACGCCGCGGCCCGTGAGCACGCCGGGCCGGTGACCGTGGAGCACATCGACGACTGGGGCCGGACGCACTCGCGCCCGCCGGGATGGCTCGACGCGCCGCTGTGGCAACCGCCTCGGGAGCCGTTGACCACCGGCCACGCCGACCTCGATGAGCGCAACGCCGCCCAGCGCGCGGAGGTGGTGGCTCGGCTGGCCGGGCAGCAGCGCCGGCTTGACGAAATCGCTGCCGAGCTGGGCGTGCCGCCGGTGCGCCGCAAGCGTGACCTGCTGCCGCTGCTGGCCGCCGCCGGCATCCTGGTTCGCGAGGGCCCGGACGGCTACCGCGCCGGGCGGCCGGCCCGGGTGGACACGGTGCTGTCGTTGCCGCCCGACCGGGTCCGGTCCGTCCGGCTGCAGGACGCCCGCAGCCGGTACGGCCCGCTGGCCGAGGATCTCGAGGCGGTGTTGAGGTGGGCATCCCGGGCACCGCTGGAGACCACAGCCGCCGAGCTGGCCGAACGGCTGCTGGTGAGCGAGGCAGAGCTGCGCGACGGGCTGGCCTTCGCGGAGCGGACGGGCCTGCTGCACGTCGACGGCGGGGAGCCGCTGCGGCTGTGGCTGGGACGCCGGCCGAGCCCGGCGTCGGCCCCCCCGACCGCGCCGGTCACCCCAACCGTACCGGACGTCCCAACCGCGCCGGCCGCGCCCGTTACACCGACCAGGATGTCGGTCGCCGCGCCGATGCTGTCCGGTCCGGCGCCGAACTCGGACGGCCCGTCGACCAGAAGCTTCATGCTGGGTGCGATGGCGCGGGTGGCGGGCGACGCGGCGGACGGCCGCGGGATGTTCGTGAGGTTCCCGCAGCGCAACCGGGAGGAGCCGCCCGGCCCGCCGTTCGGTGCGCCGCCGCGGGCCGGCGTGATCGAGGCGAACGGCACCCTGGTCGGGTGGCGCGACGGCGCGCGGGTGGACCTGGCCCGGCTCGAAGCCGCGCGCTGGAGCCGGGCACTCCAAACCAGGCAGGGCGTGCTTGTGGTGAGCCACGGGCACCCGGCCCGGTTGGTCTCCGCGGCCGGCGAGGTGACCGAGATCGACGAGGTGCGGATGCCGGGCGTGATGCTGCTGGGCGACGGCCGGCGGGTGGCGGTGGTCGACAGCGAGCACCGCCGGCGGGTGTCGCGGTACCAGCTGCGGGTGATCGACCTGGGCGGCGGCCCGGTGGAGACCATGCCATGGCCAGACGACCGGGGGATCAGCCTCGTCGGGGCGTACCGCGGCACGGTCTTCTTCGCCGACCACCAGGCCCAGTGGGCCACAATGCGTTGGACACCCGGCACCGACCCGGAGCGGTACGCGCACCCGGTGCAGCAGATCGACCCGCTCACCGGCACCGGCAGCGCGCGGAAGGTGGAGGGGATCACCGTAGTTTGGCCAGACGGGACGACGGTGACGGTGCCGGTCGACCAGATGGCCCGGCTCGCGCCCGGCGGTGACCGGTTGTGGACGGTGCGCTCCAACCCGCCGGCGCTCACGCTGTTCCCGGTCGAGCCGGGAGCTACGGTGCAGCCGCAGGTGTGGTGGTTGCCTGAGGACCGCCGGCGGTCCCCACAGGGGACGTATCGAGAGCCGATCTGGGAGGACACCGAACACGTGCTCTTCGGCTACCACCCCTGGCACTTCCCGCGCGAACCCGCGAGCGGAGTACGGCTGTCGGTGCGCGACGGCGCGATCGAGCGGTTACCCGCCGTCGGCTCCCGCGGGCAGTCGGTGATGTTCGTGGAGCCGCTGTTGACGCCGTAGCCCTTTGTGCAAGGACGTTAATGTGGACTTTCATAAAGGGCGGCCACGACGATGACGACCTCTACCCAACGGATCACGCCGATCGTTGCCCCTCGCCGAAGATCAGACACACGCATCTGCCGATGACAGTGCACTCGATCATGCCGATGAGAGGTGCACCGACTGAGGCGTCGCCACAGCTTTCCCGTGGGCGTTTTCAAGCCTGCATCGCCAACTCGGCACCGAGACGACTATCGAGCTGCCACAAGATCCTCTCACTGTTGGAATTCAAGGCCCGGAGTGGAGGACTCGAGTGACCGGGGTCACGCCCGGGTATGTCACGGATCGGAAGGCCGCCTTGTCCCATGGCCATGACGGAGATGAAGAACCAGAGTGTGATCGTGGCCGGAGCCAGTGGTGTTTTCGGCCGGCACATCCGCGAGGCGCTGACCGACGCCGGGCACACCGTGCTAGGCGTGGGCCGCGGCGAGGGCAACGAGATCCGCGCCGACCTGCTCGACCGCGACGGACTGCTGCGGGCGTTCGAGGGGATCAAGGCCGACGTCGTGGTGCACGCCGCGACCGCGTTGCGCAAGCCGCCGATGACGCACAAGGGCATGTTCGGCACCGACGACCTGCGGGTCACCGGGACCGCAAACCTGATCGAGGCGGCCAAACTTGCGGGCGTACGCCGCTTCATCGGCGAGAACGTCGCCGTCGGCTACGGCTACCGCGACTTCGGCGACCGCGTTCTGACCGAGGCCGACGAGTTCGGGGCGTCCGTGACGGACCCGGACATCAACCGGCACCTGGAGGGCATGCGGGAGAAGGAGCGCTTGCCCCGGGAGTCGGGGCTGGAGGCGATCTCACTGCGATTCGGCTTCTTCTACGGGCCGGGGGGCACCGAGACGATGGTGCACATGCTGCGGAAGCGACAACTGCCGGCGTTCAACGACCACGGTCACATCTCGCCGTGGACGCACCTGGCCGACGCGGCCGCCGCCGTCGTCGCGGCGATCGATCGCGGCCGGCCCGGTGAGGCGTACAACGTCGTCGATGACCACATGGGCTTCGGGGAGATGATCCGGGCGATCGCCGAGACCTTCGGCACACCCAAGCCGTTCACCGTGCCCACGTGGATGATGGCGGTCGCGCCCTACATGCACCTGATGCTCGGCGTCACCATGCGAGTCTCGAGCGAGAAGGCCCGCCGCGAGCTCGGGTGGCAGCCCGCGTACGCGACGGTGCTGGACGGGCTGCGGGCGCAGGCGCTCGGTCACGTCTAGCCTGTTCCCATGATCGATAGCCAGGTCTTCGCTCAGCATCGGCGGCTGCTCTTCGACGTCGCGTACCGGATGACGGGGAGCGTCGCCGATGCCGAGGACATCCTGCAGGAGGCCTGGCTGCGGTGCCGCGACGTCGACGGCGGCCAACTCGCGAACCCCCGGGCGTACCTGGTCAAGACCATCACCAACCTCTCGCTCAACCAACTCACCTCGGCCCGCGCCCGCCGCGAGACGTATGTCGGGCCGTGGCTGCCCGAGCCGGTGCTCACCGCGCCCGACGCGGGCCAGGAGGCCGAGATGGCCGAGTCGATCTCGATGGCGATGCTCGTCGTCCTGGAGACGCTCACCCCCGCCGAACGCGCGATCTTCCTGCTCCACGACGTTTTCGGCTACAACCACGCCGAGATCGCATCCATTCTGGACAGGTCCGAGGTCGCGGTGCGGCAGACCGCGGTCCGGGCGCGGGCGCACGTCGCGGCCCGCCGGCCTCGCTTCGACGTCGACCAAGGCGTACGCCGAGAAGCAGTGGACCGGTTCCGCAAGGCCTGTGCCGGAGGCGACCTGAACGCGATGATGGAACTCCTGGCGCCCGAGGTGATCTGCTGGTCGGACGGCGGTGGCAAGGTGACCGCGGCCCGCCGGCCGCTGGAAGGCGCCGACAACGTCGCCCGCTGGCTGCTCGGGGTCTTCGCCAAGCCGGAGACGCAGAACACACGGCTCGTGATCACCGAGATCAACGGCGGGCCGGGCATCCTGGGCCTGGCCGACGGGCAACCGGCCGGGGCGATCTGCCTCGACTTCGACGGCGAGCGGATCACCGGCGTACGCATGCAGGGCAACCCGGACAAGCTCCGAGGCCTCACCCGCTGATCCCACCTCCCCCGTCGATCATGAACCTAAGATGATCCTCAACGGAACAGTTCCGGATCACCGTTCCATTCAGCCAGCCACATCAACGAGTACGCCGACAAGCGGTAAGTTGAACAGCCGGCGACCTGGTCGGCCGGCCACCGCAAAACACGGCCACGTCGCCCTCAACGCACGGATTTGCCGATGACCGGATGTCGATCGGGCGCCGTGCCGCGGGTGCGCTTCTGGCGACGCAGAAACTGTCCCAACCGCACGCGCGAGGTGGTTCCGGCCCAGACGTGTGCCCTGCCGACGGGGCTGACCCGGCGGACGCCGCGCCGTCAGGCCGTTGCAGGGAGGATGACCCGTTCCAGCACCGTGAGCGGGGTCCGCCACTGGTCGGGGTCGTCGTAGTTGCCGGCGGTGACGGCCACGGTGAGGTCCATGTCGGGCAGGACGAAAAGGCGCTGGCCGCCGTTGCCCATGCCGGCCACCAGCCGATGGCCCTCGATGGATTCGATGTACCACTGGTAGCCGTACTGCGCACCCCAGCCGGTCTGCAGGCGTGGCTGGAGCATCGCGCGGATCCAGTCGGTGGAGACGATCTGCTGGCCGTCCCAGATTCCCTCGGTCAGCACCAGTTCGCCGATCCTGGCCAAGTCGGGGGGCGCGAGTCGCAGCCCGGACGCGGCGGAGGCCACTCCGTCCGCGCCGGTCATCCACTCGAAGCTGCCGATACCCAGCGGCGCGAACAACACGGCCTGCGCGTACTGCGGCAGCGACTGCCCGGTGCCGTCGGCGATCAGCCGGCCGAGCAGAGCCGTGGCACCGCCGCAGTAGGTCCATCGGGTGCCGGGCGGCTCGAGGATCGGCCGCTCCAGAATGTACCTGTACCGGTCCGGCGCCAGCTCCATCGCGATCTCGGCGTTCGCCGGGCTGCTGTACGGGAGATCTTCGCGCCATTCCACGCCCAACGACATCGTCAGCGCGTGCTCGACGGTGAGCTGGGCACGCTGAGGGTCGACCGCCAGGTCGGGGTACTGCGGGAACAGCCGCAGGAGCGGTTCCGCCGGCGGCGGAACCAGCCCTTCGCCGAGCGCGATGCCGTACAACAGCACGGTCGCGCTCTTGGTGACGGACCGGATGTCGTGCAGCGTCTCGGGCCCGAACTCGACGACGCCCAGCGAGTCGCCCCAGGCGTAGTCCTCGCCGGCCCCGTAGTACTCCAGCAAGGTTTGACCACCGCGAACCGCCGCGACGGCGTGCAGACCGCCGAGCTGGCCAGCTTGGAGTATCTCGTCGAGACGGTCACGCAACTGCGTCGTCATAGGCACTCCCAGGGGGCGATATCGGCTGGCGGAACAGCATGCTCGTTATACCGGAATTTCCGCTCTTGGAGCGGGCCGGGTGGGAGGGCCCGGCCCGGCCCGCCGCAGCTGCCCGCTTCAGCCATGATTCGGTCGTGAGAGACGGCCACCTCCTGGCGCAGAGCCTCGACGTCGGCGTCCAGGACCGTGCCGCCCCATTTTGCGTACCACACCGTTGGTGGGGTCGCTGTCGACGGTGCGCGGGGTGGTGCCGAGCAGCACAACGCGCCACGTCCAGCGCGAGCTGCCGCCGCGCATCCGCATCTGCCGCCGACCGTGCGCGCTGGGCCTCGAGGCGCCCTGACGCTCGGTCTTCAACAGCAGCTGGCGCGGCTGGGAATCATTCGAGTGCGGTCCTCACCGAGCGATCGGCGGCGGTCTTGCGGAACCCGCAGCATGGCGAGCTGTTCATCGTTGACCAGCCGAGGCAACCCTGCCCTGCCCACGCGGACGCCCCGGGCCCGCGCTCAGTCCACGTCGGCCGGGATCGGGTCGAACGACGTCCCGTCCGCCGGGCCCACCTCGTGCAACCGCCCGTCCCGCACCAGGTACACGAAATTGTGCCGGGTCCGCGCCGCGAAGTCGGCCCGCTGCTCGTCGGTCCAGTCGTCGCGGTGGGCGCGGGGGTACTCGGCGTGGTCCGGTTCGGTCAGCAGCCGGACCACGTAGACGGCGTTGGCGCGCACCTCGATACGCCAGCGGTCGTCGGGCCACTCGCCCTCGGCCTCGATGACGCCGTCGACGACGTGGCCGAAGGTGAACCTGTCCAGCGCGGGCGGATACACCCGGCCGGGCACCGGGTCGACCCGCTCGCGCGCGACGGTGGCGTCCTGCTCCAGGAACGTGTGCACCAGGTACCCCATCCAGAATTCGGCATCGTAGAACTTCTCGTTCTCGTTCCAGGCGATCGCGGTGCCGTCGGCGGTCGGCGCCCACTTGCACCAGTACCCGGGCTTGCGCGGGTCTGGATCCCTGGCGTCCTCGATCTCGTCGCCGTAGCCGAGGGCGTAGGGGCCGGTGGACCGGGGTTCGTGCCTGGTCTCGGCGAACGCCAGCAGGTAGTCGATCTCGTGCTGGTTCAGCGGAGGAGTGATCGTCACCTGGCCGGTGAACGTGGTCTCGTAACCCACGGCGGTTCCCTTCCACGAAGCGTCGCATGTGTATACCAAAGCGTGGAAGGCACTGATCCGAGCATGCAGGAGTTCGGGAGTGGAACTGACCGGCACGTTGGCGGAGACCCACTGGGAATCGCATCGACCTGCGATCTTCGGGTCGGCCTACCGGATCCTCGGTTCCGAGGCCGAGGCCGAGGCCTGCATGTCGGCGGCGTGGCAGCGCAGGAGCCGAACGCAAGATCTGAAATCGGCGAAGGTATCCGCTTCTGCCGCCGACCGTGCGCGTGGCTGTTGGTCGACTGTCACCGCTACGCGGGTTCCTCTGCCGTGCTGCCGTACAGGGTGGCGAGGACACGATGCCGCAAGATCTCGTACTGCTGGCGACATCGCCGGGGAGGGCCGGGCGGGCGCTGCTGCACCTGACCGCCGACAACGACTTCCTGCAGGTAGAACTGATCAGCGGTGAGGTCGACGTCGCGGCCGTCGGGTAACCGATTCCAATAGTGGTAGCCGACCTTGGCGTCTCTGGCGAAGACTTCACCGAGGATCAGTTCTCCGCCGAGCAGGTCCTGAATGATCAGTGCGGTCGCTCCGCATTGACCACGGGCTGCGTTGTCTGGATGCCAGTCCTGCATATCATGCGGGTCGCAGGTATCCGCTCCCCAGCCGGCCCGCAGTATCGGCTGCAGCAATTCCAGGCTAATCAAGAGCGGGTCTGTTCGCTTGTCGCGTTCTCCGGACGTCACCCATGCAGAGTGAGCCCTCGACCGGGTCGAGGGTCAAGTAAACCTCGGGCCACGGGTTTCCCGGTTGGCCGAAGAGCGCCACCGCCGGGCGTACTCAACTGCCGCGAAGCCCTCGTCACCGAGGGTGAGGTCGGCGCCGGTCGCCGGCGTCCGGACGTGCCGATGAGCGTGCGTCTGTCCGCCCAGATTGGTCGCGATATCAAACCTCGGGCGCGCTTCAGCGTGCGTGCCGCTGGATATGGTCGAACCCGTACGGGTGCGTGACACGTGGAGTGGACGGGGATGGTCGAGACGATGGTCGTGGTCGAGTGGGGAGACGAACTCGGCGAGGGATACCGGCGCCGCATCACCGAGGTCTACGTGCGCAGCTTCGCAGCGGACTTCGTCGCGTTCTCGCGCGACACCGGGAAGTTGGCCGACGCGTTCGAGCACATGCTGCTGCTCGAACGGTTCTACATCGCGCTCGTGGACGGGGAGCCCGCCGGCCTCGCCTCGCTCACCGAGAGCGACCAGACGCTGTTCGCGCCGCGCTGGCGGGAGATCCGGCGTCATCTCGGGCTGGCGCGCGGGCTGCTCGGCTACGTGGTGATCCGGAGATGGTTCATGTGCCCCTCCGACGACGCCCGGCCCGGGCTCGCCGAGATCGGGTTCGTCGCCACCGAGCCGGCTTATCAGGGTCGCGGCGTCGCGACCGCGTTGCTGCGTCACCTGCTGGAGTTGCCCGGGTATCGCGAGTACGTGCTCGAGGACATCAAGGACACCAACGCACCCGCCCTCGGCCTCTACGCCAAGCTCGGCTTCACGGTGTACAAGCGTCGGAAAGTGCGCTTCGCGCGACGCGCCGGCTTCACCGAACTCGTGTCGATGAAGCTCGTGCAGGACTCCACGTCGCAGCCTACCGCCGACCGATCACCCGGAGCCGTCTGACGGGACACTGAGGTGCTCCCGCTGCCCGAGGTCGAGATCTAAGACCCAACCCCTTCCGAACGTTCGCTCATGGCACCCCTTTGTGTCAAGACACCGCTCGGAGGGCGGGTTTAGGTTGGGTGGTGGCGGGTCCGGGAAGTGGCTTGTCCGAAGGGCCGATGTCCGGGGTCAGGTCGGTCACGCTGGGTTGCAGAGTCGTCCCCGAGTGCCCTCCCGGATCCGCCGCCTGCCGTTGTTGTTGGTCTGCGAGCATGCGGGCGTAGGCGACGTTGGACAGTCGCCGCTTTAGCGCCTGCATGGCTTCCATGGAGGTCTTCCCGGCGGCTTTCTTCGTGTCGAAGTAGGCGCGGCCTTCGGTGCGGTTGCGTAGCTGGACCACGGCCATGATGTGCAGTGTCCGGTTGATCCGTCGGTTGCCGGCGCGGGAGAGCCGGTGACGCTGCTGGTCGCCGGAGGAGGCGTCCAGCGGGGCGGTGCCGTTGCAGGACGCGAACCGGTTGCGGTCGGCGAAGCGGCGGATGTCGCCGACGTCTGCCAGCAGCCGGGCTGCACCTGACGGGCCAATGCCGTGCAGGTCCATCAGGGTGCAGCCGCGGGCGATCACCAGCTTTTTGAGGTCCTTCTCCGCGGTCTTGATCTTCTTGTCGATGCTCTCAAGTTCACCGATCAGCTCGACGGCGAGGCGGCGTCTGGTCTTGCCCACGATGTCGCGGGGTTTGATGGTCGCGATCAGCGCACGTGCCTGCCGGGCGGACAGGAATTGCTTCGCCCCGCCTGGGAAGAGGTCCAGCAGCAGCCGGTGCAGCCGGTTGACGGTCTGCGTCCGTGCCCGGCCAAGCTCGTCGCGACGGTCGACCAGCATCCCCATCACCTGCAGGTCCGGGTCGAGCTGGACCTGCACCAGGTTCGGCGAACGCAGTGCCACCATCGCCACCGAGTGCGCATCCACCGGGTCGGTCTTGCGGCCGTTGCCGGTGGCGAACACCCGCACCTGAGCGGACAGCTTCGCGGGCACGTCCATGACCGTCTCACCGTCATGCACCAGTCGGTGGGCGATGTGCTTGCCGATGCCGTTGCACCCCTCGACCGCCCACACCCGATCGGTGTACTTGCGGCTGGCGGCGAGCATCTGCGCGTAGCCGGTCTTGTCGGTGCCGTACCTGCCCACTGCGAGCACCCGGGCGCGTTCGTCGACGACCTCGATGGTTGCTGAGCGCTTGTGTGGGTCCATCCCGATGATCACCGACATCGGCGCCTCCCCTTGACTGAACTCGGTGAGTTGTCAGCAAGGAGGGCACCGCTACTTCGAGCAGAACAAACCCCTTTTCAGCCTCTCCTCGCGCGGTGCCCGGCGAGACCGCAGGCCATGAGAGAGCCACACCAATGACACCGGTGGGCAGCCGCAATGTGGGAGCGTCTCGCCGAGCACCTGGACCGAGTCTGGCCGGACACCGATCCTGCGCAAAGTCTCTAAGTAGCCGCATAGCGCTCGTCACCGAAGGTGAGGTCGGGCGCCGATCGTCGGCGTTCGGACGTGCCGATGTGCGGACGCTCACATGGGCGGCATGGCGGCCTTGGGTGCAACTGCATGAGAGCGTAAAGATCATGGAGGTCAGGACCGGAACCGCACAGGACACCTTACGTGTCGCAAGCCTGCACACCGACAGTTGGCAGGCAGCGTATGCCGGACTGATGCCGGCCAGCTACTTGGACGGCCCGCTGCGGGACCAGCAGGTAGACATGTGGAAGAGCCGGCTGGCGGCCGCGAATCAGCGCGACGGAGACACGGATGGCGGCCACCTGCTGATAGCCGAGCACGGCATCGACCTACTCGGCTTCGCCTACCTCATCCCCGGCCCCGACGGACGGATCCTGCTCGACAACCTGCACGTCGATCCGGCACGCATCGGCGGCGGTATCGGACGCTACTTGCTACGGCACGCCTTTACCTGGGCGGCTACCACCCACCCTGGCCAACCCTTGTATCTGGAAGTGCTACGCGACAACACCCGCGCGATAGCCTGTCCCGCACCGGGTTTGATGGAGACATCGAAACCTGGGAGGAACACCAGCGATGCCCGCACCGAAGAAGTACAACGATGAGCTGCGTGAGCGTGCGACCCGGTTGGCGGTCGAGGCCCGCCGAGATCCGGCGTCCGCGGTCGGAGCGATCCGGCGGATCGCCGGCCAGCTCGGGATTCATCCGGAGGCGTTGCGCACGTGGGTGAAGAAGGCCGAGACCGACGCCGGTGACCAGCCGGGCACCACCAGCAGCGACGCCGAACGCCTCGCCGCGTTGGAACGGGAGAATCGTGAGCTGCGGCGGGCCAACCAGATCCTGAAGTCCGCGGCGAGTTTCTTCGCGGCGGAGCTGGACCGTCCGTCGCGATGAAGGTCGACTTCGTCGACTCCCAGAAGGCCGAACAC
>NZ_JBSFYP010000080.1:0-26655 GCF_053599835.1 Micromonospora sp. NPDC005163 | reverse complement strand
GTGCCCGCGCGGCCACCGCCACCGGCGGCGGCGTGCTGGCGACCGGTGGCGGCAGGGCCCCCGCTGGTCGTGGCGGGGCCGCCGTTGGTTGTGGCGTGACGGCCGGTGGTCGTGGCGTGGCCGCCGCCTCCGGGGCCGCCGTGGGCAGGGCCGGCACGGCGGCGAGGATGCCGAGGCAGTGCACGAGCACTGCGAGGGCTCTGTGGTGTCGTGTCGATGCAGGCATACGAACGAACCTCCGGAGCCGACGCTAGGGGCGCGCTGCCTCCGTGCGGGTACGAAGTCGGGAAGCCGGCCCGGGCCGTCGCCGCCTCGGCTAGGGTGCCCCCACCTGACGGCTTGAGCACACCCGGCAGCCGGTCCTGGTCGGTAAACCTGGCGGCGGGGATAGATTGGCCAGGTGCGTATCGCTCGTTTCGCTCATGCCAAGGGAATGTCGTTCGGGGTCGTCGAGGGCGAGCCGGAGGCCGGGCCGCAGGGCCTGACCATCGCCGAGATCGAAGGCCACCCGTTCGGCAAGCTCTCCTTCAGTGGGGCCCGCTGGGCCCTCTCCGACGTCCGACTGCTCTCGCCGATCCTGCCCAGCAAGGTGGTCTGCGTGGGTCGCAACTACGCCGACCACGCCGCCGAGCACGGCAGCGAGGTGCCCAAGGAGCCGTTGCTCTTCCTCAAGCCGTCCACCTCGGTGATCGGTCCCCGGGACGCGATCCGGCTGCCGATCTTCTCCAAGCAGGTGGAGCACGAGGCGGAGCTGGCGGTGGTGATCGGGGCGCCGGGGGCGCGCCGAGCCGACCGGGCCGCCGCCGAACGCGCCATCTTCGGCTACACCTGCGCCAACGACGTCACCGCCCGTGATCTCCAGCGCTCCGACGGGCAGTGGACCCGGGCCAAGGGCTTCGACTCGTTCTGCCCGATCGGGCCGTGGATCACCACCGGTCTGGACGTCTCCGACCTGGAGATCCGGTGCGAGGTGGGCCGCAACCCGGAGGAGATGGAGGTACGCCAGCTCGGCCGGACGAAGGACATGGTCTTCGACGTGCCCGGCCTGGTGTCGTACATCTCGCACGTGATGACGCTGCTGCCCGGCGACGTGGTGCTCACCGGCACGCCGGCAGGGGTTAGCCCGCTCGTCGAGGGGGATGCGGTCACCGTGCGGATCGAGGGCATCGGGGAGCTCACCAACCCGGTGGTCCCGGTCGCCTGATCCGTCCGATGCCCCTGTTTCCGCAGCTCACGGGCGGTTCGGGGGGATCGGATTTGGCCTGCCGGCACCGGGAGGGTAATGTTCACTCCCGGCGCCGCAAGGGGCCAATGGGGTATGGGGTAATTGGCAGCCCGACTGATTCTGGTTCAGTTAGTCTAGGTTCGAGTCCTGGTACCCCAGCGCAGCTGGGATTCGCGAGAATCCCGGACGCTGGATTCTGACGGAGTTCGACTCCGCCCCCGCGGGGGCGGAGGGTGGTCTCTGGTAGAGTGCAGCTCCTCCGCCCTCGAGGGTGGAGGAGCAGAAGTGGTTCTGGCCCCGTCGTCTAGTGGCCCAGGACGCCGCCCTCTCAAGGCGGTAGCGCCGGTTCGAATCCGGTCGGGGCTACATCTGTGCACAGCCCGTCTCACCTGGTGAGGCGGGCTGTTTCGTGTCCACCTCGCGCGCCCCGCCGGGCCCGCACCCCATGCTGCCCCCCGCATACGGTGCCGCTAGACTACAGCCGCACCGCTCGCGAGGGCGGTGAAGCAGGAAAGTTCTGGCCCCGTCGTCTAGTGGCCCAGGACGCCGCCCTCTCAAGGCGGTAGCGCCGGTTCGAATCCGGTCGGGGCTACAAACCGAAGGCTCGTCTCGCTCCGCGAGGCGAGCCTTCCTGCATACCCAGTCCCACCCCCCGCCCGCGTCCCCCTCCCGCCCCCTCCCGTCCGCGTGATCAAGAGCTTTGCGTCATGCCACGCCGGGTGGACTGACGCAAACCTCTTGATCACGCCGGCGGGGGGTGGGGCCGGGGCGGGGCCGGGGTCGGGCCTGGGTGGGGTTAGAGGCCGGAGAGGCGTTGGCCGGCTCTCACCACGGCCATGGCGTGGCGTTCGCCGGGGCGGCGGCCGAGGCGCTCGATCGGGCCGGAGATGCTGACGGCGGCGATCACTCGGCCGGTGCGGTCGCGGATCGGGGCGGAGACGCTCGCCACACCGGCCTCCCGCTCGGCCACGCTCTGCGCCCAGCCGCGGCGCCGTACCTCGGCCAGGGTGCGGCCGGTGAACTTGCTGCGTGGCAGCAGCGGCATCACCGCCTCCGGCGGCTCCCAGGCGAGCAGGATCTGGGCCGCGGACCCGGCGGTCATCGGCAGCACCGACCCGACCGGAACGGTGTCCCGCAGGCCGCTGGCACGCTCCGCCGCCGCCACGCAGATGCGCTCGTCGGCGCGGCGCAGGTAGAGCTGTGCGCTCTCGCCGGTGGCGTCGCGCAGCGCGGCCAGCAGCGGTTCGGCGGCGGTCAGCAGGACGTCCGGCGCGGCGTTGGCCAGCTCGCCCAACCGCGGGCCGGGACGCCAGCGACCCTGGGTGTCCCGGACCAGCATCCGGTGAATCTCCAGTGCCTGTGCCAGCCGGTGCGCGGTGGCCCGGGGCAGCTTCGTGCGCTCAACGAGTTCGGCCAGGCTGGCGCCGTCGACACAGGCGGCCAGGATGACCACCGCCTTGTCGAGAACGCCGACACCGCTCATACTGTGTCCCACAAGCCGAAACTTACCTCCCAGAATTTAGGATGTCCAGATGGTGGGAGTCACTCCTCAGCCGAGGACCCTGGCCGAGAAGGTCTGGGACGCGCACGTCGTACGGTCCGCCGCTGGTGAGCCGGACCTGCTCTTCATCGACCTGCACCTGCTGCACGAGGTGACCAGCCCGCAGGCGTTCGACGGGCTGCGGCTCGCCGGTCGCCGGGTGCGCCGTACCGACCTGACGCTCGCGACCGAGGACCACAACACCCCGACCGGGTACGCCGATCCGGCGTTCCGGTCCCGCCGTGGTGACCTGCTCACCATCGCGGACCCCACGTCCCGGACGCAGATCGAGACGCTGCGCCGCAACTGCGCCGAGTTCGGCGTGCGGCTGCACCCGCTCGGCGACGACAACCAGGGCATCGTGCACGTGATCGGCCCGCAGCTCGGGCTCACCCAACCGGGCCTGACCATCGTCTGCGGCGACTCGCACACCGCCACCCACGGCGCGTTCGGCGCGCTCGCCTTCGGCATCGGCACCAGCGAGGTGGAGCACGTGCTGGCCACCCAGACGCTGCCGCAGAGCCGGCCGAAGACCATGGCCGTGAACGTCACCGGCCGGCTCGCCCCGGGGGTCACCGCCAAGGACCTGGTGCTCGCGCTGATCGCCCAGGTCGGCACCGGCGGCGGTCGCGGGCACATCGTCGAGTACCGCGGCGAGGCCATCCGCGCCCTCTCGATGGAGGGGCGGATGACGATCGCCAACATGTCCATCGAGTGGGGCGCCAAGGCCGGCATGATCGCGCCGGACGAGACCACCTTCGCGTACCTCAAGGGTCGGCCGAACGCGCCGCAGGGCGCGGACTGGGACGCGGCGGTCACGTGGTGGCGGACGCTGCCCACCGACGAGGGCGCGCGCTTCGACGCCGAGGTGACCCTGGACGCCAGCCAGGTCACCCCGTTCGTCACCTGGGGCACCAACCCCGGTCAGGGCGCGCCACTGAGCGCGCCGGTGCCGGACCCGGAGGAGTTCGCCACCGACTCCGAACGTGCCGCGGCCCGCCGGGCGCTGGAGTACATGGACCTGCGCGCCGGCACGCCGCTGCGTGAGCTGCCCATCGACGTGGTCTTCGTGGGTTCCTGCACCAACGGCCGCCTGGAGGACCTGCGGGCCGCCGCCGACGTGCTGCGCGGCCACACGGTCGCCGACGGGGTACGGATGCTCGTGGTGCCCGGCTCCGCCGCGGTGCGGGAGGCCGCCGAGGCCGAAGGGCTGGACAAGGTCTTCGCCGATGCCGGCGCCGAGTGGCGGTTCGCCGGCTGCTCGATGTGCCTGGGGATGAACCCCGACACGCTGAAGCCGGGCGAGCGCTCCGCCTCCACCTCCAACCGCAACTTCGAGGGCCGTCAGGGTCCGGGCGGGCGTACCCACCTCGTCTCCCCGCCGGTCGCCGCCGCCACCGCCGTGGTCGGCCGGCTGGCCGCCCCCGCCGACCTGTAGAAGGGACCGAGGAGATGGACAAGTTCACCACCCACACCGGCACCGCCGTGCCGCTGCGGCGTTCCAACGTGGACACCGATCAGATCATCCCGGCCGTGTACCTCAAGCGGGTGACTCGGACCGGCTTCGCCGACGGACTGTTCAGTGCCTGGCGCGAAGATCCGGCATTCGTGCTCAACGATCATTCGTATTCCGGGGCGTCGATCCTCATCGCCGGTCCGGAGTTCGGCACCGGATCCTCCCGCGAGCACGCAGTCTGGGCTCTCCGGGACTGGGGCTTTCGCGCAGTCGTGGCCCCGGGCTTCGGCGACATCTTCCGCGGCAACGCACTCAAGGAGGGTCTGCTGCCGGTCGAGTTGGCATTGAAAGCCGTCGAAGAACTGTGGGGCCTCGTCGAGGCGGATCCGAGCACTCCGGTGACCGTCGACCTGACCGCTCGCCAGCTCCGGGCCGGGGACGCCAGCTGGTCGTTTCCGCTGGACGACTTCAGCCGGTGGCGGTTGCTGAAGGGCCTGGACGACATTGGACTCACCCTTCGGCACGCCGCCGACATCGACTCCTACGAGGCGGGCCGACTGCCGTTCCTGCCCTCGGTGGCATAGCCGTACGCCCGACCGCACACCGGATTCCGCCCCCATCGGTCCAACCGGTGGGGGTGAATCCGTTGCGACACAAGGGCTTTTTTCCACCGAATGTTTGTGTCCCGGCAGCACAGGGCATACCGTGCGCGCAGAATGGCTCGCGTCGAGTCAGTTGCACAATCGGGAGGAAGTCGTGAACAAGGCCGAGCTCATCGAGGCGCTCGCTGTTCGCCTGGGGGACCGAAAAACGGCGACGGCCGCGCTCGACGCGGTCCTCACTGAGGTCCAGGCGGCGGTCACCAAGGGCGAGAAGGTGGCGATCACCGGATTCGGAGCATTCGAAAAGCGTGTGCGTGGCGCGCGAACAGCGCGCAACCCGCGTACCGGCGAGGCGGTGAAGGTCAAGAAGACATCTGTCCCCACCTTCCGCGCCGGCGCCGGATTCAAGGAGATGGTGGCCAGCGGCAAGGTGCCGAGGGCCACGGCGGCGGCGAAGAAGACCGCCACCACCACGGCCAAGACCGCCGGCACCAAGGCGGCGGGCACCAAGGCAGCGGGCACCAAGGCGGCGGGCACCAAGGCCACCGCGGCCAAGGCGGCCAGCAAGAAGACCACTGCGGCCAGCAAGAAGACCACTGCGGCCAGCAAGAAGACCGCCCCGGCCAAGGCGAGCAAGACCGCCACGGCCACCAAGGCGGCCAGCAAGAAGACCGCCCCTGCCAGGGCGAGCAAGACCGCCACGGCGACCAAGGCGGCCGCCAGCAAGAAGACCGCCCCGGCGAAGAAGAGCGCCGCGGCGACCAGGTCCACCGCGGCGAAGAAGACCACCACGGCGGCGAGCAAGAGCACGGCGGCGAAGAAGGCCCCGGCCAAGAAGGCCCCGGCCAAGAAGGCGGCCAGCAAGCGCTGACCGACCCGCAGGAAAGGGCGTCCACCCGTGGGGTGGGCGCCCTTTTCGGCGTAGCCCGGACCGTTGACCGGACGGGCCGGCACGCGCAGAATCGCCGTGCCGGCCCCCCTTTGCCGGCCCGCCGACGGGAAGAGGGCGCCGGTGCGCTACCGCCAGCTCACCACCGGATGGCTCGCGCTGGGCGTCATCCTGCTCATCGACGTGCTGCGGGTGTGGCTGCCCGGCATCATCACCATCTTCGGCCAGGCCGCGTCCACCCCGGCCGAGCTGATGGGCGCGTTCGCCCTCGGCTGGTTCGTGCTCGCGCTGGCCGCACCGGCGCTGGTCCGCCGGGTGGGCGCCCGCCCGGTCACCGTCGCCGCTGCCGTTGTGCTGGCCGCCGCCCGGCTCGCGCTCACCGCCGCTCCGGGCGGGCGTACGCAGCTCTGGCTGGCCACCGCCGGGCTGTTGGCCGGGCTGGTCTGGCTGGTCGGCGTCGCCGCCGCCACCGACCGACCGGTGCCCGGGCTGGCGCTGGGGTTGGCGGCCAACGCGGCCGCGCACGCGGTGCTGGACACGTATGACCTGGTCTGGCGGGGTGACTGGGTGGCCTGGCTGCTCAGCGCCGTCGCGGTGGCGGTGTTCCTGCTCGGCACGGCGCTGCCGTCCGTGCCCGCCGGCCCCGGTGGCGCCAGGGCCTGGCTGCTGGCCGGGCCGGCACTGCTGCTGGCCGGGATGGTGGCGCTCAGTCCGGCGCTGGCCCGGACCGGAACCTCGTACCTGGTCGCGGGGGACGGCGTGGCCCGCTCGCCGCTGTTCGGGCTGGCCCCGCTGCCGGTGGCGGTCGCCGGATTCCTGCTGGCCGCACTGGTCGGTGCGCCCCGGCGGTGGGGTCGGGCACTCGGACCGGCGGCACTGCTGGCCGGTGCGCTGCTCTTCGCGCTGGACCGGGGCGATCTGCTCGTCGCGGCCGTCCTGCTCACCGCCGTCGGTCTCGGCGCCTGCCTGGCCCACACCGACGACGCCGGCCGCGTCGAGGGCGCGGAGGACAGCGTGCGGTGGGCGGGCCGTCGGGGATACGCGGTCGCCGTCGGCATGCTCGTCTTCGTGCTGGGGGCGGTCGGGTACTACTCCGCCTACGACCTCGGCTACCCCAACGGCGCGGTGCCGGTGGTGGTCGCCGCGCTGGTCGCCGTCGTGGCCCTCGCCGCCCGTCCCGTCGGCCGCCCGGCCCCGGCACCGTTGCCGCCGTTGCGGACCACGGCCGCGGTCACCGCGCTGGCTCTGCTGGCGCCGCTGCTCGCCGACGAGGTGCCGGTGGCCGACAACCGGGACGGCCCGCCGGAGCGGCTGACCGTGGTGGCGTACAACGTCCGGATGGGTTTCGGGCTCGACGGGCGGTTCGACCTGGCCGGGCTGACCGCCGCCGTCGACCGGCAGCGGCCCGACGTGGTGCTGCTCAGCGAGGTGGACCGGGGCTGGCTGCTTAACGGCGGCCACGACACCCTGGACCTGCTGGCCGACCAGCTCGGCATGCCGTACTTCTTCGGGCCGGCCGCCGACCCCGTCTGGGGCGACGCGGTGCTCAGCCGTTGGCCGGTGACCGATCCGCGGACCCTGCCGCTGCCCGCCGTCGGGGCGCCCACCGGTGCGCAGGCCCTCGCCGTCACCCTGGACCTCGGTGCCGGCGTTCGCACCGCGGTCGTCAGCACCCACCTGCAACCGCCGCCCCACCGGGGTCCGGTGGTCCAGGCCCGCGCGGTCGCCGACTTCGCCACCCGGTACGCGGCCGGCCGGCCGCTGGTGGTGGCCGGCGACCTGAACACCGAACCGGGTGACGAGGCGTTCGGGCAGTTCACCGCGGCCGGTCTAGTCGACGCGTTGGCGGCCGCCCGGCCGCTGGCGACCAGTCCGGCCGACGATCCGCGCCAGCAGATCGACCACGTCTTCGTCTCACCCGGCCTGGCACCCACCGGCCCGGTCGCGCCGCGTGGCACGTCCAGCGACCACCTGCCGGTCGCCGTCACCCTCACGGCCCGCTGACCCGCCGGCTCAGGGCGGCCGCGGCCTACAGGCGGTCCGCAGCGAGCATCCGGTCGGCGGTGAAGGCGAGCAGCCAGCCGCCGCCCTTCGGCGTGGTGAAGTCCTCGTCGGCGCGGCCGGACAGCTGCTCCAGGGCGCCCGGCAGCACCTTGCCCTGCCCGCACACCGCCACCCGCCCGCCGCCGGCCAGCTCCAGCAGCCGGGCGGCGGTGGCGAGGACCTGCTCGTCGAGCTGCTGGCCCGGCTGCGGCTCGTCCAGGTCGCCGCAGATCTCGATCGGCAGGTCGAGCAGCGCGGCGGCCGGGTCCAGGGTCTGCACACAGCGGCGCGGCGACGCCGACACCAGACGGGCCGGCCGGACCAGGGCGACCAGCCCGGCCAGCGCCTGCGCCTGAGCCCATCCCTCGGCGTCCAGCGGCCGTCCGGTGTCGGGGCCGGTCCAGGTGGCCCGCTTGCCGGCGTGCCCGTGCCGGATCAGCGCGATCGTCCCGGTCACCGGTGGCAGCGCGGCGAACGCGCCCAGCACCTCAGCGTCGTGCGGGTAGCTGACCAACCGGATCGCGTCGTCCACGGCGAGCCAGCGCACGTCGTCCACCTCGGTGCCGGGCTGGAAGCCGCCGGAGCCCATCGCGAGCATCGACCAGTAGTCGACCAGCTTCGGCTGGCCCTCGCTGCGGTAGCGCACCGACGGCAGCCGCACCTGCGGCACGCCCCGCACGTCGGACTCCTCGGCCAACTCGCGTACCGCCGCGACCAGCGGGTGCTCGCCCGGCTCCAGCTTGCCCTTCGGCAGCGTCCAGTCCCCGTAGCGCGGGCGGTGCACGACGCAGACCTGCACACCGTCGGCGGACGGTCGCCAGGCCACCCCACCGGCCGCCCGGATGCCGGTCACGGCAGCCATCGGGTCCGCCGTCGCCGGGTTGCCCGGTGCCAGGCGGCGGGGAAGCGGGCACGCATCCGGCGTACCGTCTCGCGTTCCCGTTCGGCCAGCCGACCGGCGGTGACCGCCAGCTCGTGGTCGTCCGGCCGGTCGGCGGCGAGGGCCAGCCAGGTGTCCGCGGCGACGGCGGCGTCCTGGTGCTCGCCCAGCACATCCTGGACCCCGGCAAGGGCGCGAGACAGCCGGCGCGCATCCTTGCCGAGCGCCGGGGCGACCGCGTTGACCGCGTACCGGGCCTGTTTGCCCTCCTTGCGCACGGCGTGCCAGCGGTCGTCCGGCGCCAGCGGGTCGAGGCCGTCGACGCCGTCCGGCCCGGTCAGTTGTCGCCAGGCGCGTGCCACCAGCCCGGGCAGCGCCCGCGCGGCCGGGGCGGCCGCCCGGCGGGTGAGCCGGGGGGCGCGGGCGGCCAGCACCAGGGCGTCCACCAGGGCCAGGTAGCGCGCCGAGCGCAGCGCCTCGTGGACCGCGGCCAGGGCCTGCCGCTGCCGTTCGGCGAGCGCCTCGTCGAGCCGGTCCACCGCGCGCGGGTCGAGTGGGCTGAGCGGATCGGTGGTCGCGGTGCGCCGCAGCCGGTCGCGCAGCACCTCGGCGTCGCGGGCCGCGCCGAGCACGCCGGCCAGCCAGCGCAGCTCAGCCCGCAGCGGGCGGGACCAGCTCCTGCGGACCAGCGGCGCGAAGGTGCGCAGGTCGGTGCGGAGCCGCCGGCAGGCGACCCGCATCTGGTGGACGGCGCTGTCACCGCCGCCGCCCGGGGCGTGCAGCCGCACCAGCGGGTCGTGCGCGAGCAGGCGGCGTACCTCCTTTCGGACCGCCTCGGTCACCACGTCCCCGGCGCTCGGGTCGGCCGGCAGCCCGGACGGCGCGACCAGGTCCGGCTCGGCCTGTGCCGCCGCGCCCAGCGCCCGCACGTGCTTCGGAATGAACGCCCCGTGCCGCGCGCCGGCCTCCCGCAGAACCACGCCGATCCGGTCCAGCAGTTCGCGGTCGCCGGCCTTGAGCTCCGCCTCCAGCTCGCGGAAGGTGTCGGTGGTGGCGCCGGCGTCGTCGAGCACGGTCACCCGGTCGTCCACCACCTCGGCGAGCACCGTGCCGGCGCCGTCGCGCACCTCGTGGGCGTGCCGGACCGTACGCACCACCGTCACCGGCGCCAGCGGCGCGCCCCGGTGCAGGGCGGTGACCAGCTCCACCAGCTCCGGCGGCGGTTGTCCGACCGGCCCGGGACGGGAGATCTCGTGCCGGACACCGGGCGTCGACGTGGGCAGCTTCACCGTCCAGGGCAGATCGTCGCCCCGGCGGTGGCGCAGCGAGGCGCCGGCCCGGGCAAGCCGCAGGTCGACGGTGTCGAGGTAGCGGGCGACCAGCGTCACCGGCGGCAGCGCGCGGACCTCGCCACCGGCCGGGGAGGTGGCGGACAGGTCCGGCAGCACGTAGGCGTCGTCCACCTCGTGCTTCTGCTCCTCCTCCACCATCAGGTCAGCCTATGCCGCGACCCGGTCAGCCGGCGGTGCCACCGACCCGGTGCAGCAGCAGTTCCTGGAGATGCTCCCGGGTCTCCTCGTCCCCGCCGGCACGCCGGCTCCAACAGCCGTCACCGGCCAGCTCGAACGCGTCCACGTCGGGGCTCATCGCCATGGTCAGCACCCGGTCCAGCTCGGCTCGGGCCACCGGGTCGCTCACCTGCACCAGCGCCTCCACCCGCCGGTCCAGGTTGCGGTGCATCAGATCCGCCGAGCCCATCCAGAACTCGGCGTTGCCGTTGTTGCCGAACCGGAAGATGCGGGAGTGCTCCAGGAACCGGCCGAGGATCGAGCGGACGCGGATGTTCTCCGACAGCCCCGGCACCCCCGGACGCAGCGTGCACATTCCCCGGATGAGCAGGTCGACGTGCACGCCGGCCTGGGAGGCCCGGTACAGCGCGTCGGTCACGCCCTCGTCGACCAGCGAGTTGACCTTGAACTGGACGAGACCGGGCATGCCCAGCCGGACGTGCGAGATCTCCCGCTCGATCCGCTCGATCAGGCCGCTGCGGATGCCCTGCGGGGCGACCAGCAGCCGCCGGTACGCGGTCTGCCGGCTGTAGCCGGTGAGCACGTTGAACAGGTCGGTGAGGTCGGCGCCGACCTCCGGGTCGGCGGTGAGCATGCCGAAGTCCTCGTACAGCCGCGCGGTCTTCGGGTGGTAGTTGCCGGTGCCGATGTGGCAGTAGCGGCGGATCTGGTTGCCCTCCTGCCGGACCACCAGCGCGGTCTTGCAGTGCGTCTTCAGGCCGACCAGGCCGTACACGACGTGACACCCGGCGCGTTCCAGGGTGCGCGCCCAGCCGATGTTGGCCACCTCGTCGAAGCGGGCCTTCACCTCCACCAGCACCACCACCTGCTTGCCGGCGGCGGCCGCGTCGACCAGGGCGTCGACGATCGGCGAGTCGCCGCTGGTGCGGTACAGGGTCTGCTTGATGGCCAGCACGTTCGGGTCGGCGGCGGCCTGCTCGATGAAGCGCTGCACGCTGGTGGCGAACGAGTGGTACGGGTGGTGCACCAGGATGTCCCCGTCGCGCAGGGTGGCGAAGACGCTGCGCGGCACCTCACCCTCGGCGAGCCGGGGATGGGTGGCCGGCACGAACGGCGGGTCCTTGAGGTCCGGCCGGTCCGCCTCGCCGTAGACCTGCCAGAGCGCGGAGAGGTCCAGCAGCCCGGGGACCCGCAGCACGTCCTGGTCGTCCATGTCCAGTTCCCGCACGAGCAGGTCCAGCATGTGATCGGAGATCGACGCGGCCACCTCCAGCCGGACCGGCGGGCCGAACCGACGCCGCGCCAGCTCCCGTTCCAGGGCCTGGAGCAGGTCCTCGTCGCGGTCCTCGTCGACCTCCACCTCGGCGTTGCGGGTGACCCGGAAGAGGTGACACTCGACCACCTGCATGCCGCTGAACAGCTGCCCCAGGTGCACCGAGATCAGGTCCTCCACCGGCACCATCCGCACGCCCGGCTGGTCCCGGTCCACGCGTACGAAGCGGGGGACGTTGTTGGGCACCTTCACCCGGGCGAACAGCTCCGAACCGCCGTCCGGGTCGCGGACCGCCACCGCCAGGTTCAGCGACCGCCCGGAGATGTACGGGAACGGGTGCGCCGGGTCCACCGCGAGCGGGGTCAGCACCGGGAAGATGTGCTCCCGGAAGTAGGTGCGCAGCCGCTCCCGCTCGGCGTCGCCCAGGTCGCCCCAACGCAGGATGCGGATGCTTTCGTCGGCCAGCTTGGGCAGCACGTCGTCGACGAAGCACGCGGCGTGCCGGGCGACCAGCTCGGCGGTCCGCTCGGCGATCAGCTCCAGCTGGGTCCGCAGGGGCAGCCGGTCGCCGCCGCGTACCGGAAGGCCGGCGGAGAGCCGTCGCTTCAGCCCCGCGATCCGCACCATGTAGAACTCGTCGAGGTTGCTGGCGAAGATGGCGAGGAACTTGGCCCGCTCCAGCAGCGGGGTGCGCTGGTCCTCGGCGAGCGTGAGCACCCGGGCGTTGAAGTCGAGCCACGACAGCTCCCGGTTGAGGAACCGGTCCTCCGGCAGTGGCGCGGGAACCGGCGGTTCGTCCGGCTCGCCGCCGGCCGGCCGTCCCTCGGGCCTGGTCGGCCGCAGCCCACCGGCCGCCGGGCCGTCCGTCTCGGTGGACGAGACGGCGGAGTCGAGGACCTCGTCCAGCCCGGAGGAGGCCGCGGCCGGGTCGGTGTCGTGCGCGTCGGCGCGGGCGGCGCCGGCCCGCTCGGCGCGGACCTGCCGGAATCGGCCGTCGCCGCCGCGTGTGCGGGCGCCGTTGCGGGGGACGGCTGGGTCGGTGGCGGGCGTGCCGGCCGGGTGCTCGCGAGGGGTGCTCACCCGCTCATAATCACCCGATCCGGGTTAACGCAAAATGAACTTGGCCTCGCCGGTTCAGCTCATCGTCGGCAATGTCACCCGGACGACCTCGCCGTCTGAATCCGTGTCGACGCGAACCCGCTGGCCGAGCCGGAGCAGCCGCAGCCCGGAGGCGTCGAAGGCCCGGGCGGGAAAGCGCAGCTCGGTGCCGTCGTCGAGCAGCAGAACTCCGCTGCGCGTCGCCGCGTCGTAGCTGGCCACCGTGCCTTGCATGCTTGGCACCGTACACCGGCGGGTCAGCCCGCGGAGCGGGCCGGGCAGCCGGCGGCGAGCAGCGCGGCGGTACGCGGTCCCAGCCCGAGCCGGGCGGCGGCGGCCAGGTCGGCGGCGGTGTCCACGTCCCGGCGCAGGCTGGGCCAGTCGCCGTTCAGGGGCAGCGCCCCGCTGGCCGTGTGCGCCGCCGCCGAGCCCATTCCGAACCGCGGGTCCAGGGCGATGCCCGGCGGCGCCGTGAGCAGCACCGTGCCCTCGCCCGGTGCGTCCGGCACGAACCGGCGTACCCGCGCTCGGCCGGCCCGCGCCGCGAGCAGCGCGCCGGCCAGCTCGGCCGGGCGCAGCGCCGGCAGGTCGGCGGTGAGCCCCGCCACCCACCCGGCGGGCACGCCCGCCGCGCCGTGCCGGAACGCGGCGTTCAGACCGGCGTCCGGCTCGTCGGGTCGCACCCGCGCGCCGGCGGTCCGCGCCGCCACCGCCACCCGGGCGTCGTCGGTCACCACCAGAACCTCGGCGACCGCCGGGCAGGCCAGCACCGCGCGGAGCGTGTCGGCCGCCAGCGCCAGCGCCAGCTCCTCGTGCGGTACGCCGGAAAGGGCGCCCCGCAGCCGGCTCTTGGCTGCGGTCAGACGCTTCACCGGCACGACCACGGCCCACCCCGGTTGACTCACGTCGGCAATCCTGCCAGCCGGACGGCGGGACCCTCGCTGGCCGTACCGGGGGCGAGCAGGCATGATTTCCGCTGCGGGCGTCGTGAACGGGGTTCGCGGCGGGGTCGGGCGGGACGAGGAGGCACAGTGGCACGGCGGAGGCTGGGGTTCTGGCAATGGTTCGCCGTGGCGCTGGTGAAGCCGGTGATGACCGTCTGGACCCGGCGCACGTGGCGCGGCATGGAGCACCTCGGCCGGGACGGCGGCGTCATCATCGTCGCGAACCACATCTCGCACGCCGACCCGCTGGTCTCCGCGCACTTCATCTTCGACTCCGGGCGGTGGCCGCAGTACCTGGGCAAGGCCAGCGTGTTCCGGGTGCCGGTGGTCGGCTGGATCCTGCGCCGGTGCCGGCAGATTCCGGTCGAGCGGGGCACCGTGGACGCGGTCCGCTCGCTGGACGCGCTGGTCGCCGCGCTCGACGAGGGCGGCGCGGTGGTGATCTACCCGGAGGGCACCACCACCCGGCAGCCGGAGCTGTGGCCGATGAAGGCCAAGACCGGCGCGGCCCGGTTGGCGCTGGCCACCGGTGCGCCCGTGGTGCCACTGGTGATGTGGGGGCCGGAGCGGATCTTCGACCCGCGGACCACCCGGCTCAGCCTGCGTCCGCGGATCCCGGTGACCGTGGTCGCCGGCGAACCGGTCGACCTGAGCCGGTGGGCGGACGCCCCGCCGACGCGAGCCACTCTCGAGGGGATGTCGGACGCCATCATGCTGCGGCTGCGGGACATGCTCGCCGAGATCCGTGGCGGCACCCCGCCGCCGCTCTGGGAACGGCCGGCCCGACCGTCCGCCGAGCGCCAGCAGGGTGGTGTCGCGTGAACGGGCACAGCACGGGCCACGTCGCGGTGCTCGGCGCCGGCTCCTGGGGCACCGCGTTCGCCAAGATCCTCGCCGACGCGGGGCGGGACGTGACGGTGTGGGCGCGGCGCGCGCCGGTGGCCCAGAGCATCCGCACCGAGCGCCGGAACCCGGAGTACCTGCCGGACCTGCTGCTGCCGGCCCGGGTCACCGCCACCCACGACGCGGTCGAGGCGATCACCGGCGCCGAGCTGGTGGTGCTGGCCGTGCCGTCGCAGACCCTGCGCGGCAACCTCGCCGAGTGGGCCGGGCACCTGCACCCGGACGCCACCCTCGTGTCGCTGATGAAGGGCATCGAGCTGGGCACCACCAGCCGGATGAGCGAGGTCATCGTGGAGACCGCCGGTGTGGCTGCGGACCGCGTGGTCGTGGTCTCCGGTCCGAACCTGGCCCCGGAGATCGCCGCCGAGCAGCCGGCCGCCACCGTGGTCGCCGGAACGAACAGCCACCGCACCACGCTCGTGCAGGCGTCGATCCGGACTCCCTACCTGCGCCCGTACACCAATGACGACGTGATCGGCTGCGAGCTGGGCGGGGCGGTCAAGAACGTGATCGCCCTGTCGTACGGCATCGCCACCGCGATGGGCTTCGGTGACAACACTCGGGCCATGTTGATGACCCGCGGGCTGGCCGAGACGGCCCGCCTGGGTGTGGCGCTCGGCGCGGACCCGATCACCTTCGCCGGCCTGGCGGGCATGGGCGACCTGGTCGCCTCCTGCTCGTCCCCGCTGGCCCGGAACCGCACCTTCGGGGAGCATCTGGGCCGGGGCGAGACGCTGGAGCAGGCCCAGGCCGCCACCCGGCAGACCGCCGAGGGCGTGAAGAGCTGCCTGGCGATCCGCGACCTGGCGCGGGCGCACGGTGTCGAGATGCCGATCACCGAGCAGGTCGAGCGGATCTGCCACGAGGGGATGGATCCCCGCCTCGCCGTGGACACCCTGATGAGCCGGACAGCCAAACCCGAGTCGTACGAGTGAGGACCCGATGAGCGATCTGGGAGACGGCACCCGCTGTGTGCACGCCGGGCTGCCCGAGCCGGCACCAGGTGACCCCTTCCTGCCCGGGCCGGTCTTCGCCGCGCCGTACCACCTCGACCCGTGGCAGGGCCCGGCCGGCTCACCGAACGGCTACGGCCGCCCCGACAACCCCACCCGGCGGCTGCTGGAGTCGGCCGTGGGTGAGTTGGAAGGCGGCGACTGCCGGGTCTTCGCCACCGGTCAGGCGGCCATCACCGGGGTGCTGTTGACCCTGCTGCGCCCGGGGGACACCGTGGTGCTGCCCACCGACGGATACTTCCCGGTCCGGGCGTTCGCCACCGATGTGCTGGAGGCGATCGGCGTCCGGGTGCTGTTCGTCCCGACCGTCGGGCCGTACCCGTCGCTGGAGGGCGTCCGGCTGGTGCTGGTGGAGACCCCGGCCAACCCGGGCCTGGACGTGGTCGACGTGGCCGCCCTGGCCGAACGGGCGCACGCCGCCGGCGCACTGCTCGCGGTGGACAACACCACGGCGACCCCGCTCGGCCAGCGTCCGCTGGACTTCGGGGCCGACCTGGTGGTCGCCTCGGGTACGAAGGCGCTCACCGGCCACTCCGACCTGCTGCTGGGCTACGTGGCCAGCCGGTCCGCCGAACTGATCGAGGCGGTGACGCGCTGGCGTACCACCACAGGTTCGGTGCCGGGCGCGTTCGATGCCTGGTTGGCCCACCGCTCGCTGGGCACGCTCGACCTGCGGCTGGCCCGGCAGAGCGCGAACGCCGCCGCGGTCGCCGATCTGCTCGCCGGCCGGCCGGACGTGACCGGCCTGCGGTGGCCGGGGCGTACCGACGACCCGGCGTACCCGGTGGCCTCGGCGCAGATGCGCCGGATGCCGGGGGTGCTCTCGTTCGACCTGGGCGACGCCGACCGGGTGAGCCGCTTCGTCGAGGCTGCCCGACTGGTGGTGGCGGCCACCAGCTTCGGTGGCCTGCACACCACCGCGGACCGGCGGGCGCAGTGGGGCGACGACACCGCCCCCGGCTTCGTTCGACTCTCCTGCGGGGTGGAGGACACGGTCGATCTGGTGGCCGACATCGCCGCCGCGCTGGACACCGCCGGACGGGCCTGAGATATCGTGTCGGCGGCCCGCACCGGCGGGCCGCGACCGGAGGAGGTGAGTCCGATCCGTCAGTCGACAGGACCGGCGCTTCCTCCCGTGTCCCCGCCGCGGTAGCGGCCACGGGAGCGCCGGTGAGCGTTTCCCGGAGGTATCCCATGGCAGCACCGTTTTCCACCGACCGGCCGGCCCTCGTGCACCGGCTGCGCACCGCCGGCTGCGTCTACGCCGAGGACGAGGCCGACCTGCTGCTGGCTGCGGCCGACACCCCGGCGGCGTTGGCCGACCTGACCGAGCGTCGGGTGGCCGGCGAACCGCTGGAGCATCTGCTCGGCTGGGCGGAGTTCTGCGGTCTGCGGATCGCCGTCGCCGCGGGCGTCTTCGTGCCTCGGGGGCGCACCGCGCTGCTCGTCGAGGCGGCCGCCGCGGTGACCGGTCCGGCGCCGGCCGTGGTCGACCTCTGCTGCGGCTCCGGGGCCACCACGGTCGCGTTGGCGCACCGGCTCGCGCCGCGCTGGCTGGCCGCCGCCGACATCGACCCGGCGGCCGTGGCGTGCGCCCGCCGCAACCTCGCCGGACTGGCCGCCGAGGTGTTCGAGGGTGACCTGTTCGCGCCGTTGCCCCCGCACTGGAGGGGCCGTTTGGACCTGGTGGTGGCCAACGCCCCGTACGTGCCGACCGCCGCGGTGGCGCTGATGCCCGCCGAGGCGCGGCTGCACGAGGCCCCGGTGGCCCTCGACGGCGGGCCGGACGGGCTCGCCTTGCTGCGCCGGGTGGCCGCCGGCGCGGTCCGGTGGCTGGCGCCCGGTGGACACCTCGCGGTGGAGGTCAGCGCCGGGCAGGCGGACACGCTCTGCGCGGCGTTCGACGCCCTCGGTCTCGAGCCGAGCGTGCGGCACGACGAGGACCTGGATGCCACCGCCGTGACCGCCCGCCGCCCGGCCTGAACCCGCCCGCCGCCCGGCCTGAACCCGCCCGCCGCCCCGCCTGAACCCGCCCGCCGTAGCCCGCTGACCACGGCCCGCTGACCGCCTCCGCGGCCCGGGCACGTGGCGTCGCTCAGCCCATCGCAGCGGCCGGCCCTCGTCGGAGGGCGCGGGCTGGCCGTACCCCTTGTTCGTCCTTTGCTCTGCTTCAACGGGCGCAACAGAAAGACACCCACAGTGTCGCGCCGGTTGAAGCAGAGCAAAGGATGCGCGGAAGCACCTCGGGGGCACCGGGACAGCAGCGCGGGCAGCAGAGCAGTCCGGCAGCGGAGCCGCCAACGAACGGCACCGAGGCGAAGTCCCGCGACATGCGACCTCGCCGCGATCAGCGATGCCAGCGGGTGTCCCCACCCGGCCGGGGAGGCCGGGCGTGGCGGGGGAGCGGTGTTGGCACTAGCCTCGGCTCACACTCATGACGGCGGAGGGCGGTTTCGGTGGGCAGCGCAGGGGTGCCGGTGGTCGTCGGGCTGGACAACGGCGGGACCAGCAACAACGCCACCGTGCTGACGGTGGACGGCCGGTTCCTGGTGGACGGTCTGCTGGAGATCCCCAGCGAGGTGCGGGCCGGCCCGGACGCCGCGATCGAGGCGCTGGCCCGGGCGCTGGACGGCGCTCTGGCGCAGACCGGCGTGCCCCGCGAGCTGGTCCGGGCGGTGGGGCTGGACACTCCGGGCCCGGCCAGTGCCACCGGCGTCATCTCGTCGCGTGGCTCGACCAACTTCTCCCAGCCGGCCTGGCGTGGCTTTGACGTGCGGGGCGCGCTGGAGCGGCGGCTGGGCCTGCCGGTGGTCTACCACAACGACGGCAACGCGGCCGCGCTCTACGCCCACCACGTGTACTTCGGCGCCGAGGCGATGAACCGGTCGTCGGTCTCCGCGATCGTCGGCACCGGCCTGGGCGGCGGCGTTGTCGAGGGCGGGCGCGTGATCGCCGGCGCGGCCGGGATGGCCGGCGAGCTGGGTCACGTGCACATCCCGCTGACCGGGCTGCTCGGCCCGGAGCAGCCGGAGCCCACCTGCGCCTGCGGCTTCACCGGGGACGTCGAGAGCGTCGCCTCGCTGACCGGCATCGAACGCAACCTGCTGCCGTACTGGCTGACCCGGTACCCCGACCACCCGCTCGCCGCCGAGCCGGTCGCCCGCGCGGCGAAGCTGGTCCGCGGCTACGGCGAGCAGGGGGACCCGCTGGCCCGGGACCTCTTCACCCAGCAGGCGATGGCGCTGGGTCGGCTGTTCACCGTGGCGGCCAACTTCACCGACCCGCACGCGTACTTCGTCGGCGGTGGGGTGGTGGAGGCGGCGCCGGAGTTCCGCGACTGGTTCCTGGCGACCGTCCGCGAGCACACCGTGCTCCGCGAGGAGCAGGCCGCCGTGGCCACCTTCGCCCTGGTGCCGGAGCGGGACATGGCCGGCGCCCGGGGCGTGGCCATCGCCGCCCTGGAGGCACTGCGCGCCGTACCGGAGTCCAGCCCGCTGGTCGCGTGAGCCGCCGGTCAGCGCCGGGGCGGGGCCTGGGCGAAGGCGGTCCAGGCGGCCGGCGGGAAGAGCAGGGCCGGGCCGGTCGGGTCCTTGGAGTCGCGGACGGCCACCAGCCGCGGGATCGCGGCCACCTTCACGCAGGCGCCCTGGTCGCCGCTGCGGCTGCTCTTGCGCCACGCCGCCGCGGCCAGCGCCGCTGTGATCGTCGGTGTCATGTCCTACCGTCCCTTCAGGAGTGTCAGTAGCTGCTTGCGGCTGTCCGCCGGGCTGAGCGCCACGCTCCGCAGGTGCTCCATGATCTTGGTGCAGGTACGCGTTTCGCCGGCACGGTCGAGGATCATCTGGCCGGCGACGGTCTCCACCGAGGCGATGATCGGGTCCTCCGGGTCGGCGAACTCCAGGATGTGCAGCGAGCCCCGGGTGCCCCGGTGGTAGCCGGCCGAGAGCGGGATCACCTGGACGGAGATGTTCGGCAGCTCGGCCATCTTCACCAGATGGCGCAACTGCCCGTCCATCACGGACTGGTCGCCGACCGGGCGGAGTAGCGCGCCCTCGTCGATGATCGCGTCGAGGATGGGCGGGTCGTCGCCGGTGAGCCGCTGTTGCCGATCGAGGCGGACCTTGACCCGCTGCTCCACCAGGTCGTCGCCGAGGGTGTGCGGGCCGCCGCGCATCACCCCACGGATGTAGTCGGCGGTCTGCAGCAGGCCGGGCACCACCGAGGGCTCGAAGTTGGCGATGGCGGTGGCCTCGGCCTCCAGAGCGATGAAGTCGATGGTGCGCGGGTCCAGCAGGTAGGAGTACGACACCCACCAGCCCGGCTTGCGGGCGTCCTTGGCGAGCTGCACCGCGGCGGCCACCTCGTCGGCGCCCACCCCGTACGAGGTGAGCAGGGCGCGCACGGTGGCCGGGCTGATCAGTGTCTGCGCGTTCTCGTACCGCGAGAGGGTGCTGCGGGTGCTGTTGATCTCATCCGCGGCGGTCTCGAGCGTCAGCCCGGCGGCTTCCCGGTGGTGGCTCTACACGTGTCAATCTGTCATCGCGTCCTCACTGCCGGTTGTCGTGGCGACGGTGGCGGTGAGCGACCGGAGGGGATGGGGCGCGCGGCGATCGGGTTTCTCCCCCGTACCCGATCGTCGCGTGCCACCGCCATCCCGGCCCGCCGGAAGGAGACGACGTGCGTACCGGTCCGGAGCCCCCCGCCGTACACCGGACGGCCGACAATGACCCGCTTCCTGGTGGTGCTCACCGACGTGCGTGCCGTCGAGGGCATCGAGCGCAACGAGCGGACGGCACCCGAGCGGCGCCGGCAGGTGGTCGGTGCCAGCAGTCGGGAGGCCGCCGACCGGATCGCCGGCGCGTTCATGGCCCTGGGCATGGTGCGGGCCGGCCGCCAGCGCGTGAAGGTGATCGCCGTCGGTCGCCGGCACGCCCGGGACTGACGCGCCAGCACCGGCCGGCGTCGCGCCGCCGGTCAACATCCCATCACGCACCGTATATCCTCTGTTGACCGATTGCCGTGTCGAGCCGCGGCTCGCCGGGTATCGCCTCGCCCTACCGCCACGCACAGTAAGGTCAACCGGGTGAGCGCCATCGGCGAGCACGACCAGCCGCAGTCGCGTACGAAGAGGTGACCGGAGTGACCACCCCAGGCAAGACCCGCGTGGCGATCGTCTTCGGCGGCCGCAGCCCGGAGCACGGCATCTCCTGCGTCAGCGCCGGCAGCGTGTTCGGCGCGCTCGACCCCGACGAGTACGAGGTGGTGCCCGTGGGCATCACCCGGGCCGGCCAGTGGGTGCTGACCAACGGCGACCCCGCGCAGCTCGCGATCAACTCCCGCCAACTGCCCGAGATCACCGCCGAGTCCGGAGCGGACATCGTGCTGCGTGCCGACCCGACCGGCAACGGGCTGATGGTGCTCGACCCGACCGAGGGCCCTCGCGCGCTGGCCGACGTGGACGTGGTCTTCCCGGTGCTGCACGGCACGTACGGCGAGGACGGCACCATCCAGGGAATGCTGGAGATGGCCGGCATCCCCTACGTCGGGGCGAACGTGTTCGCCTCCGCCGCCGCGATGGACAAGGAGTTCACCAAGAAGCTCTGCGCGGTCGAGGGCATCCCGGTCGGCCCGTACGCGGTGCTGCGCAACGGGATGACGCTCAGCGACCAGGACCGGGAGCGGCTCGGCCTGCCGGTCTTCGTCAAGCCCTCCCGGGCCGGCTCGTCGTTCGGCATCACCCGGGTTACCGACTGGGCGCAGCTGGACGAGGCGGTCGCCACCGCCCGGCAGTTCGACCCGAAGGTCATCATCGAGGCCGCGATCGTCGGCCGCGAGATCGAGTGCGGCGTGCTGGAGGGGGAGGCCGGCGGTTCGCCGGAGGCGTCCGTGCTGGCCGAGGTGCGCGTCGTCGCCGACCACGACTTCTACGACTTCGAGGCGAAGTACCTCGACGACTCCTGCGAGTACGACATTCCGGCCGGGCTCCCGGAGAGGGTGACCCGCCAGGTGCAGGAGTACGCCGTCCGCGCGTTCACCGCGCTGGACTGCGCCGGCCTGGCCCGGGCCGACTTCTTCGTCACCCCCGAGCTGGACGTCTACCTCAACGAGATCAACACCATGCCCGGGTTCACGCCGACGTCGATGTTCCCGCGCATGTGGGCGGCGTCCGGCCTGGAGTATCCGAAGCTGGTCAACCGCCTGATCCGCACCGCCCAGCGGCGCGGCGTCGGCCTGCACTGAGCCGTGGCCGCCGGCCGGCCCGCGACGCCCCGCTCAGGCGGAACGTCGTCGGGTCAGGCCCGGCAGCCGGCGGGAACGTCGCCGCCGGAGGGCACCGAGGCGACGATCGCGCTGGAGACCGGCGCCACCCACTGCAACGGCTGCTCGAAGGAGCGTGGGACGCGCACCGTCACCGGCGTCTCCCGGTCGACCGCGGTGAGCACGGTTGCGTCGTCCTGCTCGACGGAGTGCCAGCAGACCCGGTTGACCGTCCAGACCTCGTCGGTGGGCGGGATGGCCGGCTCGGTGCCGCCGCAGGCCACGGTGATCGCGGGATCGCCGTACGCGGCGTTCTGCTCCGGACCTGCGGTGACCGGGCGCTGCGCCCGGTCGCGGATGGTCGGCGGCAGTTGGGAGAGCAGGGCACGGCACACCGTGGCCGGGCGGGCGGCCAGCGCCGGGGCGGCCATCTCCACCGGAGCGGTGGACTGCACCCGGGCGGCGGTGGGGCTCGGCGCGGCGGCCGGCTCGGCCGGGGAGAGCCTGGTGAAGGCCAGCACGGCCACCAGCAGCGTGACCGGCAACGCGATCAACGTGGCCAGCAGGGCCGCGCCTCGGATGGTCCGGTCCCGGCCAGCCGGCGCGTCGCCGGCCGGCTCGGCCGGCTCGCGGATACCGTCAGCCGGCTCGGGCGTACCGTCGCGCGTCCCGTCGAGCCGGTCGTCGTTCTCAGCGGCGGAGGAGGTAGCCATCTCGTCCACTTACAGCCGCACCACCGAACACGTGAGGGTGCGAGTGATGCCGGGCACCATCTGCACCTTGCTGACAATGAGTTTCCCGAGCTCGTCGACGGTGTTCGCCTCGGTGAGGACGACCACGTCGTACGGCCCGGTGACGGCGTCGACGCGTACCACGCCGGCAAGGTCCGCGATGAGACCGGCCACGTCACGTGCGCGGCCGACCTCGGTCTGGATGAGGATGTACGCCTGTACCACGACTCGACCTCCGTCCGTCGCCGCCCAGGGGCGGCCCGAAGGGTGAAACTACCTTACGGACCAGGTCTGATCCCTATCGGTGGTCAAGGAGCAGCAGTGAGCGAGCACGGCGGTGCCGGGCAGAACGTACGGAACGCCGGCGGTGTCGCCAGCGTGGGCGGGATCGGCGAGTTCGGATTGATCGGGCGGATCACCGCCCGCCTGTCGGTCGGACCGACGACCCTGCTCGGCCCAGGGGACGACGCGGCGGTGGTGGCCGCCCCGGACGCCCGGGTCGCCGCCTCCACCGACGTGCTGGTCGACGGCCGGCACTTCCGGCGGGACTGGTGCTCCGCCCGGGACGTCGGACACCGGGCCGCGGCGGCCAACCTGGCTGACATCGCCGCGATGGGCGCCACACCGACCGCCCTGCTGGTCGCCCTCTGCATGCCGGCGGACCTGGAGACCAGTTGGGCCGAGGAGTTGGCCGACGGGCTGGCCGCGGAGGCGGCCACGGTCGGCGCGAGCGTGGTCGGCGGGGACATGTCGTCCAGCCCGACCCTGACCGTCGCGGTCACCGCGCTGGGCGACCTCGGCGGCCGTCCGCCCGTGGTGCGCTCCGGCGCCCGCCCCGGTGACGTGCTGGCCCTGGCCGGCCGCACCGGGTACGCGGCGGCCGGCCTGACCGTGCTCACCCGCGGCTTCCGCACCCCCCGGCTGCTGGTGGAGGCGTACCGGAGGCCGCAGGTGCCGTACTCGGCCGGACCGCAGGCCGCCAGGCTCGGCGCCACCTCGATGATCGACGTGTCGGACGGGCTGCTCGCCGACCTCGGGCACGTGGCGGCGGCCAGCGGGGTGGCGATCGACGTGCGCCGGGACGCGTTCGAGGTGCCCCGGCAGATGGCCGACGCCGCGCAGGCGCTCGGCGTCGACCCGTACACCTGGATCCTGGCCGGCGGCGAGGATCACGCGTTGGCCGCGACCTTCCCCCCGGCGGTGGCGTTGCCGGCGGACTGGCGGGCGATCGGCCTGGTCACGGCCGGTGCCGGGGTCACCGTCGATGGCGGCCCCTACGAGGGGCCGAGGGGCTGGGACCACTTCCGGTGAGGTCCCGCGCCCGCCGTACCCTGGATACCGTGAGTGAGATCGAGATCCGGGTGGTGCGGTTCGACGCGCCGGTGGCGCAGCAGTTGATCCGCGACGCGCTGGCCGACCTCGGCGCCCGCTACGGCGGTACCGGCGACGACACCCCGGTGGACGCGGCCGAGTTCGTGCCGCCGGACGGCGCGTTCCTCGTCGCCTACCTGGCCGGCGAGCCGGTCGGCTGTGGCGGTTGGCGCAGCCACGGCGCGGACACCGCAGAGCTGAAGCGGATGTACACCGCCCCGGCGGCCCGTGGGCGGGGCGTTGCCCGGAGGGTGCTGGCGGCCGTCGAGCGCTCGGCCCGTGAGCAGGGCCGCAAGCGGATGGTCCTGGAGTGCGGGGACAGGCAGCCCGAGGCGATCGCCATGTACAACTCCGCCGGCTACGAGCAGATCCCGAACTTCGGCTTCTACAAGGACGCGGAGGGCTGCGTCTCCTTCGGCCGCACCCTCTGACCCGGACGGTCGCCGACCGAGCGCCCGGTGGCCGACGTTCAGCCGGTGGTGATCCGGATCTGGGCGGCGGCCCGGGCGGCCGCCGCGGTCGCCTCGGCCGGGTCGGCGCCCCAGGCCAGCACCTGGCCGCTGCGCCGCGCCGACGAGGTGACCTCGGCCACCCGGTCACCCACCGTCACGCCCACCCCGACGTCCAGCACGCCGGGCACCCGGCTGGCCGCGCGTACCCCGTCCACGGCGGTGACGGCGCCGGGCGGAGCGAGCAGGAACTCCACGGCCGCCGCGCCGCGCGGGCCGGCCGGCAGCGCCGGGCGTTCCCCCCGGAGCGTGCGCAGGTACGCGGCGACGAAACCGCACTCGTAGGCAACCGAGATCAGTACGGCGATCAGGTCGCCGGGGAGCCGGGCGGCGCACTCCACCAGCGCCGGGCCGGCGTCGGTGCGGATCCACTCGCTGTGCAGCACGCCGGTGCGGAAGCCGGCGGCGCCGGCAAGCCGGGTGGCCACGTCGAGCAGCTCCCGTCGGGCGTCCTCGGGCAGCGCGGACGGCACGGTGTGCCCGGTCTCCACCGGCCGCCCACCGGCCAGCACCCGCTTGTCGGTGACGTTGCAGAAGCGCACCTCGCCCTCGGAGATGAGCAACTCCACGCTGTGCTCGGTGCCGGTCAGCACCTGCTCGGCGAGGACCGCGGTGGGCAGGCCTTCGGCGATGGCGTCGGGCGGCGTCTCCGGATCGGCGCTGGCGGCCCAGGCGGCGGCGACCAGCGCCGAGTCGGTGACGATCTGCACGCCGAGGCTGCCCGCGCGGCGGGTGGGCTTCAGCACGCAGCGCCCGCCCTGCCGGTGGGCGAACCCGGTCGCCTCGGCGGCCGTGTCGACCACCGCGAACGCCGGGTTGGTCAGGCCGGCCGCCGCGGCGAGCAGCCGCATCCGGTGCTTGTCGGTGAAGATCTCGGCGGCCTGCACACCGGCGCCGGGCAGGCCGAGGGCGTCGGCCAGCCGGGCCGCGGCGAGCACGCCGTACTCCTGACCGGGCACCACCAGCCGCGCGGCGGTCAGCCCCGGTTCCCGGGCCAGCAGCGCCGCCGCGTCAAGGCCGGTCTGGTACTCGGCCGCCACCACCCGGGAGACGAACGGCAGCGCGGCGCAGCGCCGCTCAACGTCACGGCGGCGGATGAGGTCGGGTTCCTCGACCACGACCACGCTGCCGGCGGGCAGCAGGTCGCCGAGCCCGCGCAGCAGATCCAGCGCGAAACCCACCATGACCATCTCGTCCCGGCTCAGGTCCAGCTGCACCCGTCACCCCTTCACCCGGGCCGGACCGGACGGCCGGCGCAGCGCGACCCTAACCGGGCGGGCGGCCGGGGCGGCCGCCGCGTCGCGTAGTCGTCAGCGACCCTGGCGCGGACACGACAGAGCCGGCGGACCCGTAGGGGTCCGCCGGCTGAGCCGTACGAGAAGGTGGGTGCTACCGCGTCAGGCGCGGGTGACCTTGCCGGCCTTGATGCACGAGGTGCAGACCTGCAACTTCTTGGTGTTGCCGCCACCGGCCGGGGTACGCACCGACTGGATGTTCGGGTTCCAGCGGCGGTTGGTCCGCCGGTGCGAGTGGGACACGTTGTGGCCGAAGCCCGGTCCCTTGCCACAGACGTCGCACACGCTAGCCACGGGATACTCCTGGGATTGAAACGTTCATGAGGTCGCCGGCAGGCGCTGCCCGGGCAACCTGGTCAGGTTACCCGATGACCCGCCGACCCGGCCAACCGGCCCGGTCGGGCGATCGCCCGCGGCTCGGCCGGCAGGTGCTGGTGCGCCCGTCCGCCGGGTGGTGGGCCGGTCCGGCGGCAACAATACCCGAGGCCACCGTCCCGGCCGCCCGAGCCGGGATCGGCGCCGGAGCCGGGGCGAACGGACACGCCGGACGAGTCCGACGGCTGTCGGCGTGCGCCAGTAGGCTTCTGGCCGTGCTGGACACCCTCGACGCCGCCGCGGTCCGCCGGTGGTGTGCGACCGGGCTGACCGCGCTGAAGCGCCACCAGGGCGAGATCGACGAGCTCAACGTCTATCCGGTGCCCGACGGCGACACCGGCACCAACCTGGTGCTCACCCTCACCTCGGCCCAGCAGGCCCTTGCCATGGACCTGGACACGCTCCCCGACAGCGGTCCGACCGCGCACGGGCACGCGTTGCGGCTGATGGCCCAGGGCGCGCTGCTCGGCGCGCGCGGCAACTCCGGGGTGATCCTCTCGCAGATCCTGCGCGGCTTCGCCGACGCGGCCGCCGCCGTGCCGTCCGTACGCGGCCGGGAGCTGGCCGCCGCGCTGCGCGCCGCCACCGTGGCCGCGTACACCGCGGTCGCCCGGCCGGTGGAGGGCACTCTGCTCACCGTGGTCGGCGCGGCCGCCGCCGCGGCCGAGCGGGCGGACAGCGACGACCTGCCGGTGGTGGCCCGGGCCGCCGCGCGGGCGGC
>NZ_JBSFYP010000079.1:0-28288 GCF_053599835.1 Micromonospora sp. NPDC005163 | reverse complement strand
GCTTCGGCCGGGGCGCCGGCCAGCAGCGCTCCGGCGGCGGCGGACAGGTAGAGCGCGGCGCCGCAGGGGCCGGTGGCCGGGTGCGCGGGGGCGGGCCGGGTCAGGTCGTGCAGCGCCAGGCCGTGCGCGGCGAGGAACTCCTCGGCGAGCGCGGCGGGGTCGCCGCCGTCGGTGCGGCGCCATTGCAGGCGGGCGCGCTCGACGAGCGCGCCCCGGCATCCGGGTGGCGCCGCGGGTGCATCGACCACCACCTGTGGGAGCGTTTCCACGCCGTATGGCCCAACCTTCCTCATCCGTTCAGTGGATTTCCCGTGCACCAGGCCGGCACCTGCTCGATGCTGGACACTTTCGCTTGGTACTGTGCGTCACTGGTCATGTGAACCATGACACAGTGCCCCCACAGTCCGGAGAACCCGATGTGCCAGCACCAACCGACCTGCCCCTCCGCCGAAGCCATCGACCGGGAAGCCGCCCGCGTCCTCGCCTGCTTCCCTGAGCAGGGCTGGAGCCTGCTTTGCAACGGTGTCATCGTGTTCGAGGACACCGGCGAGCTGCTCCCCGACGGCAGCAGCATCGCCCCGCACCGCGGCCCCGCCCGACACGCCCTCGTGGCCTGATTGACCACTCAGCGTCACCGAATCGCCGCCGTCGACCCAGGCTAGTCCCCGGTACGGGACGTCCCCGCCCAGGTCGGCGCGGCTGCCGGGGCGGCCACACCGCCCGCCCCGGCACCCCGTCGTCAGTCCTCGAAGGCCTCCGGCGACGGGCACGAGCAGACCAGGTTCCGGTCGCCGTACGCGCCGTCGATGCGCCGCACCGGCGGCCAGTACTTCCCGGCCCGGTCCACCCCGGCCGGGTACGCGCCCACCGACCGTGGGTACGGGTGCGCCCACTCGTCACCGCTGACCATCGCCGCGGTGTGCGGCGCGTTCGCCAGGGGGTTGTCCCCCGCCGGCCACTGCCCCGACCCGACCTGCTCGATCTCCGCCCGGATCGCGATCATCGCGTCGCAGAACCGGTCCAACTCGGCCAGGTCCTCGCTCTCGGTCGGCTCCACCATCAGCGTCCCGGCCACCGGGAACGACATCGTCGGCGCGTGGAACCCGTAGTCGATCAGCCGCTTCGCCACGTCGTCCACGCTCACCCCGGTCGCCTTCGTCAGCGGCCGCAGGTCCAGGATGCACTCGTGCGCCACCAGGCCCTTGTTGCCGGCGTACAGCACCGGGAAGTGCCCGCGCAGCCGCGCCGCCACGTAGTTCGCCGCGAGGACCGCGACGCCGGTCGCCCGGGTCAGCCCGGCCGCGCCCATCATCCGCAGGTACGCCCACGGGATCGGCAGGATCCCCGCCGACCCGTACCTCGCCGCCGAGATCGCCGGCGTCGCGTCCGCGTGCGCCCCCAGCGGGTCACCGGGCAGGAACGGCGCCAGATGCGCCCGCACCGCCACCGGACCCACCCCCGGGCCGCCGCCGCCGTGCGGGATGCAGAACGTCTTGTGCAGGTTCAGGTGCGACACGTCCGCGCCGAACTTGCCCGGCTTGGCGAACCCGACGAGCGCGTTGAGGTTCGCCCCGTCGACGTACACCTGCCCGCCGGCGTCGTGGACCTTCGCGCACAGCGACGCGATGCCCGTCTCGTACACACCGTGCGTCGACGGGTACGTCACCATGATCGCGGCGACCGCCTCCCGGTGCTTGTCGATCTTCGCGTCCAGGTCGACCAGGTCGACGTTGCCGTCGTCGTCGCAGGCCACCACGACCACCCGCATGCCGGCCATCACCGCCGACGCCGCGTTCGTGCCGTGCGCCGACGACGGGATCAGGCACACGTCGCGGTGCGCCTCGCCGCGGCTGTGGTGGAACGCCCGGATGGCCAGCAGCCCGGCCAGCTCCCCCTGGGAGCCGGCGTTGGGTTGCACGCTGACCGCGTCGTAGCCGGTCACCTCGGCCAGCCACGACTCCAGCTGACCGATCATCTCCCGGTACCCGGCGGTCTGCGCGTCCGGGGCGAACGGGTGGATGTGCGCGAACTCCGCCCAGCTGACCGGCTCCATCTCGGTGGTCGCGTTCAGCTTCATCGTGCACGAGCCGAGCGGGATCATGCCCCGGTCCAGGGCGTAGTCGAAGTCCGACAGCCGGCGCAGGTAGCGCAGCATCGCCGTCTCCGAGTGGTGGCTGCGGAACACCGGGTGGGTGAGGAAGTCGCTGGTGCGGTGAAACTCGACCGGCAGGGCCGCCACGCCATCGCCGTCGAAGGTGGGCACACCGAACGCCGCCCACACCGCCGCCAGGTGCGCCACGGTGGTCGTCTCGTCGCACGACACACCCACCCGGTCGGCGTCGACCAGCCGCAGGTTGACGCCACGCTCGGCGGCGGCCGCCACCACCTCGCCGGCCCGCCCGGGCACGGTCGCGGTGACGGTGTCGAAGAACGCGACGTCCGCGACGTCCACGCCACCGGCGCGCAGCCCGGCCGCCAACCGCGCCGCCATGTCATGGGTACGCGTCGCGATGTCCCGCAGCCCGTCCGGGCCGTGGTAGACGGCGTACATGCCGGCCATCACCGCGAGCAGCACCTGCGCGGTGCAGATGTTGCTGGTCGCCTTCTCCCGCCGGATGTGCTGCTCGCGGGTCTGCAACGCCAGCCGGTAGGCGGGGTTGCCGTCCGCGTCGCGGGACACCCCGACCAGCCGGCCCGGCAGCATCCGCTCCAGGCCCGAGCGCACCGCCAGGTAACCGGCGTGCGGCCCACCGAAGCCCATGGGTACGCCGAAACGCTGGGTGGTGCCGGCGGCGATGTCCGCGCCGATCTCCCCCGGCGCGCGCAGCAGCGTCAACGCCAGCAGGTCCGCCGCGACGGTGACCAGGGCGCCGGCGGCGTGCGCGGCCTCGACCAGCGCCACGTGATCGCGTACCGCGCCGGACGCCCCCGGGTACTGCAGGTGTAGGCCGAAGAACTCCCCGGGCAGCTCGTCGCGCTCGACGTCGAGGACCCGCACCTCGATGCCGAGCGGCTCGGCCCGGCTGCTGATCACCGCGATGGTCTGCGGCAGCGCGTCGGCGTCGACCACGTACACCGCGCTCTTGCTCTTCGACGCGCGGCGGGCCAGGGTCATCGCCTCCGCCGCGGCGGTGCCCTCGTCGAGCATCGACGCGTTAGCCGTCGCCAACCCGGTCAGGTCGGTCACCATGGTCTGGAAGTTCAGCAGCGCTTCGAGCCGGCCCTGGCTGATCTCCGGCTGGTACGGCGTGTACGCCGTGTACCAGGCCGGGTCCTCCAGCACGTTGCGGCGGATCACTGCCGGGGTGTGCGTGCCGTGGTAGCCCAGTCCGATCATCGACACGGCGACGGTGTTGCGCGCCGCCAGGGCCCGCAGCTCGGCGATCGTCTCGGCCTCCGTGGCCGGGTCCGGCAGGTCCAGGGTGCTGTGCCAGCGGATCACCTCGGGGATCGCGGCGTCCATCAGCTCGTCGATCGAGCCGTGCCCGACGACCTCCAACATCCGGCGCTCATCGTCCGGGCCGGGACCGATGTGACGGGTGGCGAACTGCTCAACGGTCATGGGGGCACTCCCGGGACGAGGTCGACGGATCGGCCTCCCCCTCTGTCGCGCCCGCACAGCGCTCCACAGTGCCTGCCCACGAGGTCCTTTTGCCTGAGAGGTTCCGGGGAGGATTTGCCCCTTCGGCGCCGCCCCGGGTGCTGTCGGGCGGTCTCTCCCACGTGGGTGGTACCGGCATGGTCAACGCTACCAGCGCCGGTGTTTCCGGCAGATGTCCTACCCCCGGACCCGCCGTCACACCCCGGCTGGAGTGACCACCGCCGCGCCGCCGGTGACCCGTTCGGCCAGCGCCGGTAGCAGCGCCCCCAACGGCGCGTCGACGCACACCGTGGCGTACCCGTCACCCCGGGTCGCACCCTGGTTGACGATCGCCACGGCAATGCCCCGTTTCGCCGCCCGAATCACGAACCGGCGGCCCGACATCACCGTCAACGACGACCCGAGCACCAGCACCGCCCGAGCCTGCTCCACCAGCGCGAAGCAGCGCGCCACCCGCTGCGGCGGCACCGTCTCACCGAAGAACACCACGTCCGGTTTCAACATCCCCGTGCCGCAGATCCCGCAGTCCACCGGCCGGAACGCGGCCACCTGCTCATCGGGGAGATCCACGTCACCGTCCGGGTTCACCGCGGCGACCCGGGCCACGAAATCCGGGTTGGCCTCGCGCAGCCGGCGGTCCACCTCCTCCCGGGAGGTCAGGTTGCCGCAGTCCAGGCAGGTCACCTCGTCCAGGCGGCCGTGCAGCTCGACCACCGACCCGCTGCCCGCCGCGCCGTGCAACCCGTCGACGTTCTGGGTGATCACCGCGTCGACCAGACCGGCGTGCTGCAGCCGCGCCACCGCCCGATGCCCGGCGTTCGGCGCCGCCCGGGCGATCAACCGCCATCCCAGGTGGCTGCGCGCCCAGTAGCGCCGCCGCGCGACAGGATCGCCGGTGAACGCCTGGAAGGTCATCGGCGTGTGGCGGCGGGCCACCCCGCTGGGCCCCCGGTAGTCCGGAATACCCGACTCGGTGGACAGGCCGGCCCCGCTGAGCACCACCACCTGACCACCGGCCACCAGCGAGGTCAACGCGTCCAGGCTCTCCATCACCCCTCCATGCTGCCTCAACGCACCCGCCGCCGCCGAACCCCCGCCGACCTGTGGTGGTGCCTACACCGCGACGATGTCGGCGATGACGCAGGCGATGTTGTCCGGCGCTCCGGCCGCCTGAGCCAGCTCGATCAGTTCCCGCACCGTGTGCTCGGGATCGGTAGCCGCACTGAGCGTCGACCGCAGATCGGCGCGGTCGACGACAGCGGACAGCCCGTCGGAGCACAGCAGGTACCGATCACCGGGCAGGGCGATGCGTAGCGCGAGATCAGCCTCGACCTGCGGGCCGGCGCCGAGGGCACGCACCAGCACAGCGCGCTGAGGATGCGCGGCGGCCTGGTCGCGGTCGAGCCTGCCCTGATCCACCTGCGCCTGCACCCAGGTGTGGTCCTGGGTCAGCAGGGACAGCTCACCGTCGCGCAGCAGGTAGACCCGTGTGTCACCGATGTGCACCAGGGCCAGCTGGGAGCCGCTGCGCAGCAACGCGGTCAGCGTGGTGACCGGCTGATGGTCACCGGTCGCCAGCGCGCGCACGGTGCGGTCGGCGTCGGTGACCGCACCGGCGAGCATCGTCAGCAGGTCAGCAGCCGGCGCGTCGGTGAGCTCCAACGGTTTGAGGGCGTCGATGGCGGCGGCGCTGGCGGCAGCGCCGCCGGGTCCTCGCATGCCGTCAGCGACGGCGAGCAACCGCTCGCTGGCGTACGCGGCGTCCTCGTTGCTGTCACGCACGATCCCGGTGTCACAACCGGTGGCGTAGCGGACGGCGACGGTGGGATTGGGTTGAGACATGGTGGCGCCCCCTTCGGACAGGTGGTCCACGAGGATGGTGGCGAGCCGGGCGCGAGCCGCGGTGTCGGCGGACACCCCCTGCCAGTACGCGGTGACCGCCTCAGCCGCCGCCGCGGGCTCCAGGGCACAAACGACGCGGATCTGCGCCAGTGGCATGCCGATGCGACGGAGCTGGGCGATCAGCCGAGCCAGAGGCAGCTGAGCCGGGTCGTAGAGCCGGTACCCGGACTCGGGATCGACCGCGGCCGGCGGCAGAATCCCCACCTGGTCGTACAGGCGCAACGCCTTCGGCGTCAGTCTCGCCGCCTGGGCGAACGCCCCGATGGTCAGCAGCCCCACGTCGACATCCTCCTCGTGCCGGTCACGGCGACCGGCACACCCCAGGCTGGGGGTTGCCCGAAGGGCAAAGTCAAGAGGACCCGACCCGCTGCACCGCCGGTAGGTTGGGCGCATGCGTGTTCTCATCGCCGGAGGCCACGGCAAGATCGCCCTGCTGCTGGAGCGTCACCTCGCCGCGCGCGGCGACACCGCCGTCGGCCTGATCCGCAACCCCGACCAGGCCGACGCGCTGCGCGCCGCCGGCGCCACCCCGGTCGTCTGCGACCTGGAACACACCGACCGCACCGACCTCGCCGCGCACCTCGACGGCGCCGACGCGGTGGTCTTCGCCGCGGGCGCCGGCCCCGGCAGCGGCGCCGCCCGCAAGGACACCGTCGACCGGGCCGCCGCCGCGCTGCTCGCCGACGCCGCCACCCACGCCGGTGTCCGCCGCTACCTGCTGGTCTCCTCCATGGGCGTGGACAACCCACCCGCCGCCGGCGCCGACGACGTGTGGGCGGCGTACCTGCGCGCCAAACGCGCCGCCGAGGACGACCTGCGCGCCCGCGACCTGGACTGGACGGTGCTGCGACCCGGCCGGCTCACCGACGACGAACCCACCGGACACGTCACCCTCTCCGCGCACGCCGGGCGGGGCGCGGTGACCCGCGCCGACGTCGCCCTGGTTCTCGTGGCGCTGCTCGACGAACCACGCACCGCCGGCGAGACCCTGGAACTCGTCAACGGGCCGACGCCGGTCGCCGACGCCGTCCGCGCCAGCACCGCCGAACCGACGTGAGGAGCGCAATGGCCGCGCAGCCACTGGACCACCGCTTCACCGCGCCGATCGAGAAGGACGGCGCCTTCGCCACCTATGTGACCGTGCCTGACTCCGCCGAACTGCTCGGCACCCGCCGCGCCGTCAAGGTCACCGGCACGATCGACGGTCACCCGTTCAGCGCCACCCTCATGCCCTCGGGCACCGGCCCGCACTGGCTGCCCATCCGGGCCGCCCTGTGCAAGCTCATCGGCAAGAGCGAGGCTGGCGCCGAGGTCACCTTCCACCTCGACCAACGGCTCAGCTGACCGCGGCAGGATGTCCTGCCCCATCCTGCGCACCCTGGGCCTCGGGGTCGGCTGCCGGGGGCGGGGCATGGTCTCGGCGGCGGGTGCGGGTCGGTCGGAGCTGGAGGACGGCGACGGAGGACAGCACCAGGGCGCCGCCGGCGAGCTGCACCGGGGTCAGGGATTCGCCGAGGATGAGCGCGGCCAGCGCGGTGGTGACCACGGGTTCGAAGGTGGACAGGATCGCGGCGGTCGATGGGCCGGTCCGTTTCAGGCCGGCGAAGAAGGTCAGCATCGCCACAACGGTGGAGACCACGGCGATGCAGGCCAGCCAGAACCATCCCGGCGCCTCGAAGTCGAGGTCGACCCCTCCGGTGAACAGGGCGCGCGCGCCGAGGGTGCCGGCGGCGCCGGCCATCACCAGTGCGGCCAGCAGCACGGGCGGCAGCCGGTGCACGACGGTGTCGGCGACGAGGATGTAGCCGGTGTAGGTGAGCGCCGAGGCGAAGGCGAGCAGCGCCCCGAGCGGGTGGAAGCTCACGCCACCGGCGCCGATCAGGACCAGCAGCGTTCCGCCCGACGCGGCCACCAGCGCGGCGCCGCGTCCCGGGGTGAGCCGGTCGCGGCCGAGCAGTACCGCCGCCACGGTGACCAGGACGGGGTAGGTGTAGAGGATCAGGGACAGCAGCGAGGCGTCCATCAGTTGCAGAGCCGAGAAGAACAGACTCGCCTGTGTGGCGTACCCGATGGCACCCAGCCCGATGGCGGTGGTCAGCACCCGGCCGCGCGTCGCCGACGGCCGGTTGCCCGGTTCGCCCCGGTACGGACCCGGCTCCGTTCGGCGCAGGCCCGGCCGCACGAGCAGGACCAACCCCAGCAGCACGGCGGCCAGGGTGAAGCGCACCAGCAGCAGCGCCCCGGGCGAGACGCCGGCGTCGTAGGCGAGTTTGCCGAAGATCGCCATAGCGCCGAAGCACGCCGCGGACCAAAGGCACAGTGCGGGACCCATGCCGACAAGGATCAGCGACCAGACTCGCCAGGTCCAGCGATGATTCATGCAGGTGACTCGTTAGAATTCCCGCATGATTGCCTTGGATCTGCGGCGGCTGCGCTTCCTTCGCGAGTTCGAGGAGCGGGGCACCCTGGCCGCGGTCGCCGCAGCCCTGGGTTACAGCCCGTCGACGGTCTCCCAGCAACTGGCCATCCTGGAGAAGGAAATCGGCGCCCGGCTGTTCGACAAGGCCGGGCGGGGCGTACGACTCACCGACGCCGGACACCTGCTTGCCCTGCATGCGCGCCTGCTGCTGTCAGCGGCCGAAGCGGCAGAAGCCGCCCTGGCCGCGTTGAGCGGTGAGATCCGGGGCACCGTACGCGCCGGTGGCCTGCAATCGGCGACCCGTCGCCTCCTGGTTCCGGCCCTTGCCCGCATGAACGTCGACCACCCGCAGGTGCGCGTGGAGATCTTCGAGCTGGAACTCGAACAGTCCCTGCCAAGCCTGCGCCTCGGCGCCGTCGACCTGGTCATCGGCGACGAGTACGACGGCCACCCCCGCCCCCGCCCGGCCGGGCTGCGCTTCACGCTCCTGCTCGAGGAGCCACTGAAGATCGTGCTACCGGCAGCGCACCCACTCGCCCGGCCCAAACGCCCCGTCGCGGTCGCCGAACTGCGACCCGACATCTGGACCACGTCCGCCGAGGGCACCGGCCACCACGCCATGGTCGTCGGGACCTGCCGATCCCTCGGCGGCTACGAGCCCGACCTGCGGCATCGCTGCAGCGACGCCGACGTGCAACTCGAACTCGTCCGCGCCGCGGCAGCCGTCGCCCTGATGCCGGCCCTGACCCTGCCCACGGACGACCCCGCTCTCGCCATTCGCGACATCGCCGAAGCCACTCTCAAACGCCGCCTGGTCGCCGTGACCCGGGACAGCCCCCCGGCTCCCGCGCTGACCGCCCTTCTGACGGCCGTAACGAACCAGGTACACACGCTCAGCCCCGGCCCTCGATAGCCACCGCGACCGCCTCGGCAGCCGGGTGGGGTCCGCCAGGCGGACCCCACCCGAGCATCACCGCTGCTGCTGGTGACGCGGCAGCGCCGTCTGCCCCGCCGCGCCGACCGCGAACGGCGCCCCCGGCGTCTCCTTCGCGATCCGGTCCATCGTGCGGGCCAACTGCTCGCTGCCGTCGTCGAGATGCCGCGCCGCCGCCTGCATGTGCGACACCATCATCTCGCCGAAGATCCGCAACGCCTCCCGGGTGGCCACCGTGTCGTCGAAGCTCGACCCGGCCGAGCTGCGGTAATCCGCCACCGCCCGCTCGGCCTCCTGCTTCGCCTCCTCCGCCGCCGCCTGCATGTAGCTCTCGTACTGCACCCGGGCGTACTCGGCGACCCGCCGCGCGTAGTCGTGCGCCTGCGCGATGATCTGCTCCGCCTCCCGCTGCGCCGCGGAAAGCAGATTCACCTCCTTGGCGGCCGGCACCTTCGCCGCCGCGCCCGTACTCGGGATCACGCCGTGCCGGTGCAGCTCCACCCGGTCGTTGAGCCGCTCGTTCTCCGCGCGCAGGTTCGCGACCTGCGTCGCCAACAGGTCCAGCTCATCGGCGACCTGCACCCGGAACCGGTCCACATCGGCGTTGTCGTAACCACGCCGACCGAACGACGCCGTGCCGAACTCCCACCGCCGGACCCGGTCCGCGGTCATCCGCACCTGCACACCGCCGACGACCTGCACGCCGTCGTACCGGCTGATCGGGGTCGCGCTCACCGAACAACACCTCCGGAGTTGTCACCAGCGGTCGACTGCTCCACCGCCGTACGCCAGGCCGGGCCGTACCAGTGCTTGCCCAGGCCCTCGTGGTGCACCTGATCCGAGTGGTAACCCGCCCGGACCAACGTCTGCACCGCGTGCGAAACCATCTCGTCCGACCCGCACACGTACACGTGCCGGGAGCGCCAGTCACCATCGGCCAGCGCCCGGTCCACGGCGTGCACGAACTCCCCCGACCGGTTCAGGTCGGCGCCCACCACGTAGGTCACCGTCAACCACGGGTACGACGACGCCAGCTTGTCGATCGCGTCGCTGTCGTAGAACTCGCTGCGGGAACGAGCCCCCACGTACAGGTCCACCCGCCGTCGGGAACCCTCCGCGGCGACCTGCTCCACCAGCGCCTTCACCGGCGCCCAGCCGGTGCCCGCCGCCAGCAGCACCAGATCGCTGGAACCCGCCGCCCACAACGACAGCCGATCCCCCACCGGCGCCGCCAGGTGGATGCGGTCACCCACCGCCGAGCCGTACACCAGCCGCGAGGACACCGCGCCACCCGGCGCGGCCCGCACGTGCAGCTCCAGGGTGCCGTCCGCGCGGGGCGCGTTCGCCGGCGAGTAGTACCGCCACGAGCGCACCGCCGGATGCGACACCCCGATCGACTGACCCGGAGTGAACGGCAGCAGGTACTGCGGGCGCACCGTGAGCACCGCCACGTCGAACGCCCGCCGCTCGTGCGCGACGATCTCCGCCACCCACCACGGCGGATTCACCGTCTCCGCGGCCTGCGCGGCCTCCGACATCACCTGCGCGACCAGCCCGTACGCCGCCGCCCAGTCCTGCGCCAACTCCTCGGTCCACTGCTCGGCCAGGAAGTGCTGCAACGTCGCCAGCAGCGCCTCACCGACCGCCGGGTAGTGCTCCGCGCGGACCGCGAACTTGCGGTGGTCCGCGCCGAGGTCCCGCAGGAAACCCACCAGATGATCCACCTGGTCCACGTTGGACACGATGTGCCCGAGCGCGGTCACCAGCCGGTCCCGCTGCCCGGCCATGTTCGTCGGGAACATCTGCCGTGTCTCGGGATGGGACAGGAACAACGTCGAATAGAAATAGAGCGGCACCTGGTCGCCGTGCCCGGCGACCAGGGACCAACTCTGCTTGAGTCGAGCCGCGTCCACGATCAGACGCCCGGACGGTTCCCGGCGGCCACCACCTGGTTCTGCACCTGCTCCAGCACCGTCTGCACGTCGGCCAGGATGTCCGCCGGCACACCCAGCTCGGTCAGCGTCACGATCAGGTGCTCACCCACCTTGACGTAGTGCTCCACCGGGATGTTCAGCGGCTGGTGCGCCTCGGCCAACCCGCGGCCGGCGTACTCGTTCGGACCGCCCAGCACCGCGGTCAACATCAACGTCAGGTGCCGCCGCTGACCCGGCATGTTCACATCGGCGAAGTAGCCCGCCAGGTCCGGGTCGGCGAGCACCTTGTCGTAGAACAGCTCGACGGCCGCCTTGACCGAACTGGCACCGCCGATGCGGTCGTAGTGCGAGGCGGGAGCGGCTTCTTCGGTAACCGTCACGGTCGTTCCTTCCGGGGTGGAGAGTCGCGCTGGGTCGGCGCGGAGGGGCAGTGGACCACCGGAGCGACATCGTCATGCCACGGCGCCACACCGGGGACCGTGGGCGACCATAGCGTGTCGACGTGGCCCGGCGAGCGCCCCCCTATCGGATGCCCGACAACAATCCGACACAGACCGTCATCACGACCGACGCCGCCGTCCACACTCGGCAACCGACCCGACACACACTGTGGATCATCAAGGTGTCCACCGGGCAGCGAGGAACCGCCGACCTGACGCGCAGTCACCGATCGGCAGCGGAAAAACTAAACGTGAAAACCGGGCGCGTCGACAGCCCCGGCGACCCAAGCAGCGCTCAGCCGGCCCGTCGCCGGGCTCGCCGCGCCGCCAACTCGTCGCCCACCGGATCCGACCCGGACGCCGCCACCGGCTCCACCGGGCCGCTCGTCGCCGGCTCCGCCGGCAGATGCGACAACGAACCCTGGATCTCCTTGAACGCCCCACCGATCGCGATCCCGAACACGCCCTGACCACCCTGCAACAGGTCGACCACCTCCTCCGGGGACCGGCACTCGTACACCGTCGTCCCATCGGAGATCAGCGTGATGTCGGCCAGGTCCCCCACCCCACGCGACCGCAGCGCCTCGATCGCCTTGCGGATGTTCTGCAGGGACACCCCCGCGTCCAACAACCGCTTCACGACCTTCAACACCACCAGGTCGCGGAACGAGTACAACCGCTGCGTCCCCGAACCCGAGGCGTCACGCACGCTCGGCACCACCAGCGCCGTCCGCGCCCAGTAATCCAACTGCCGGTAACTGATGCCCACCGCGTGACATGCCGTCACACCCCGGTAGCCCACCGAACCGTCACCCTCAGTGGCCACACCCGGCTCGTCCAACTCCGTACCCGGATCAGGATCCTGCGGCTCGTGCATCCGGACAACCTCCCCGTCAGTGCGGCGACGCGTCGTTTCCCGGACGCGCACCCCTCGACACGGCAACCCTATCGCCACCGTCAGGGGTTACCACAGAGGAACCGACGCGACACGCCGCGCAGCCACCGAGAAAGATCACCAGAAGCGCCAAGGATCACCCACAGTGACGCCTCGTGAAGGGCCGGGAAGACCGGCTCAGCCCGCGAAGTCCTCCGGACGCACCTGCTCCAGGAACTCGCGGAACTTCTCCACCTCGTCCTCCTGCTCATCCGGGATGACGATCCCCGCTTCGCTGAGGACCTGCTCGGCACAACGAATCGGCGCACCGACCCGCAACGCCAACGCGATCGAATCGCTCGGCCGCGCCGACACCCGCACCCCGTCGCCGATCAACAGATCCGCGTAGAAGACGTTCTCCTTGAGCTCGGTGATCTCCACCGCCTGCAGAGGCGCCTGCAACGCCGCCAACACGTCCCGCAGAAGATCATGCGTCAACGGTCGGGCCGGCTTGACCCCCTGCTGCTCATAAGCGATAGCCGTGGCCTCGACCGCGCCGATCCAGATCGGCAGATAGCGGTCCCCCTCGACCTCCCTGAGCAGGACGATCGGCTGGTTGCTGGGCAGCTCCACCCGAACTCCGACCACGCTCAGCTCGCGCACCGCCGCCTCCGTGTCGTTGTCACCTACGCCGCACCGCGCCCTTCCCTGCACGGTACACGGACCGCGACACGGCCGTCCCATGCGCTACGGCACCACGCCCGCGCCAGAAAGGGGTTACCCCGGCGAGCCTACGGCACGCTTCCCGGAAGAGATCTTTCCGCTCAGCCGCCACCCGCCGGGCCCCTTCACCGGCCCAACGTCGAACGCAACCCCACCCGCACCAACGCGGCGTGCAACTGCTCCGACAACGCCACCAACTCCCGCGCCGTCTCCGCCGCCCGCGCCCGCGCCGCCGGATCACTCTGCCGCGCCAACGGCGCCACCAACTGCGCGAACAACCCGACCTCACGGTCCGCCGCGGTCCGATAACCCCGCAGATGCCGCGGCTCCAACCCGTACGCCGCCAAACCCGCCACCGCCGACGCGATGATCAACGCGTCGCCGTCATACCACCCCGGCGGATCCGACACCAGCACACCCAGACGCTCCAGCTCGACCAACGTCGACTCGTCGATCCCACTGCGCGCGACCAGATCAGCCCGGCCGAGCCGCACCTGCGACGACTCGGCCGGCTCCGCCGACTCCCGACCCGGCACAGCGCCATCGGGCCCCACCGCGACCAACGCCGGCCGCGACCGCCCCGGCTGCTCACCGGACGAGTCCCACTCGGCCAACTGCTCACGGATCACCCGCAACGGCAGGTACTTGTCCCGCTGCGCGGTCAACACGAACCGCAACCGCGCCACATCGTCCCAGCTGTACTTCCGGTAACCCGCCGCAGTCCGCTGCGGCTCGACCAGCCCCTCGGCCTCGAGGAACCGCAGCTTCGAAATCGTCGTGTCCGGGAAGTCCACCCGCAACTGCCCCAGCACCTCACCGATGCTCATCAGCGGCTGGGACCGGGCCGCCCCGGGTGGCGTGGAGGCCGCAGGCTCGTTCACCCCCGGCCGGCCTCCTCCTCCGGGCGCGGACCGGCGATGAACACCACCCGGAACTTACCGATCTGAACCTCGTCACCATTGCTCAGCGTGGCCGCCTCGACCCGCTCACGATTCACGTACGTGCCGTTCAGGCTGCCGACGTCCCGCACCGTGAACGTGCCACCGTCCCGGTGGAACTCAGCGTGCCGCCGCGACACCGTCACGTCGTCCAGGAAGATGTCACTGTCCGGGTGCCGGCCACTCGTCGTCACATCGTGGTCCAACAGGAACCGGGCACCCGCATTCGGGCCGCGACGAACCACCAGCAGCGCCATACCCGGCGGCAACGAACCGGACATCCGGCTCGGCACCACATCGGTGTCCGGCCCCTCCAGCACTTCGTCGAGCGAACCGAGATTGAGCGTCGAAGTGACGTCGAGCGGGGGGAACTCGTCGTCTGGGCGCGTCATGGGACCACCTCACGGATCTGTTCGGTTGGCGTCGGGTAATGGCGGGTCTGGCCGCCGGGCACTCGAACACCCGGCGGCTGGCTCCCCGTGCCCGGGAAGGCAATTCCGCAACGCTCAACACTTGGGTTCTTCTCGGTCGACTGGGCGAGCCTAGCCAGCGCCGAAATGCAGGGCAACCGGACGCGCGCAGACATCCCACGCACCGGATCAAGCACACTCAGCCTTCGGTGATCTTGCGGTACGCGCCCGCCGTGAGCAACCCGTCCACCGCTGTCGGATCATTCGGGGTGATCTCCACCAACCAACCCGCACCGTACGGCTCCGTGTTGATCAGCTCAGGCGTGTCACCCAGCGCCTCGTTACGCGCCGCCACCGTACCGGCCACCGGCGCGTAGATCTCCGACACGCTCTTGGTCGACTCGATCTCACCCAACGAGTCACCGGCCGCAACCACCGCACCCGCCTCGGGCAACTGCACGTACACGATGTCACCCAACGCGTCCTGCGCGAAGTGCGTGATGCCGACCCGAACAGAACCGGTGCCGTCACCCGCCACCCACTCGTGCTCAGCGGTGTATCGCAGATCCTCGGGAATCACCAGACGCGTCCTTCATCCATCGGTGCCCCGGACCACCCGGGCCCGGCGCGGCCGCGCCGGTCAGGAGACCGGACGGGCGTGATCCAGCTTGATCGGCGCGTGCAGCGCCGAAACCTCGACAACCCCACGCTCCTCAACGGTCACGTTACCGCCGACACCCTGGACCGACGCGACCACCCCACCAGGAATGTTCAACGCCGTACGCATCGTCGCCGGGTCACCGATCACCGTGATCGTGAACGGCGCCGCCAACCGACGCCCCTCCACCACCAACGACCCGCTCTCCCCATCCAGGAAGTACGTCGACGCGATGATCCGCACCGTCGCCCGATCACTCCCGGAAATCTGCATCGCCTCCGCACCGGCGCCCCGCAGTTCCTGCACCGCGTCCAGCACCTGGTTCGCCGAGATCGGCTTACCGCCGCCAGCGTCGAACCGCACGGTCAACCCCGGCCCCGTCGCCGGCAACGTGCCCGCCAGGATGCCCAACTCGTCCGCCCGCCGCGTCGCCTCGTCCAACGCCGCCTGCCGACCCTGCTCACCCGAACGCAACTGCCGCTGGCTGTCCTCCAACGCCCGGATGTCCTGCTGCAACCGGTTCTCCCGGGCATCCAGGTCCGACAGGATCCGCACCAGGTCCTCCTGCCGCGTCGCCCCCAGCGTCGGATCCGTCGACGTGGTCTTGAACTGCACCACCAGCGTGAAGCCCAGCAACGCCAACAGCGCCACGATCATCACCCCGGCCGTGCTCCACCGGAACCGACCCCACGCCAGCGACCTCGCCGGCGCCACCGGCTCCTCAGCCGACCCCGTCGACCCGTCCGACCGCGACACACCGCTCAGGTCCACCGTCGCGCCCTCGTCGACCGGCGCCCCCCTGGACGCCTCGGCCAGCTGCTCCTGCTCCGGCTCCCGCTCCGCCGGCCCCTGCGGCGCCAACGGGCTCAACTCGTCCGGATCCGGCGCGTCCGGTCGCGGATCCGGCTCACCCGCCGGCCCACCCGGGCGCACCGGACCCGCGGGCTGCGGCCACCCGGTACCCGTGTCGGTCTGCTCATCGCTCATCACTGACAAACCTACGCCCGGAACAGGTGCCGACGGATCGCCGCCACGTTGCCGAAGATGCGCACCCCGAGCACGACCACCACACCGGTGGACAACTGTCCGCCCACGCCCAACTGGTCACCCAGATACACGATCAGACCAGCGACCAGCACATTCGAGATGAACGACACCACGAACTGCTTGTCGTCGAAGATCCGATCCAGCTTCGCCCGCACCCCACCGAACACCGCGTCCAACGCGGCCACCACCGCGATCGGCAGGTACGGCTGCAACGCCGCCGGCACCGTGGGATCGAGCCACACGCCGAGCACCACACCGGCGAGCAACGCCAGCACCGCGATCATCGGCCACCTCCGGAGGGGCTAGCGGTCGTCCCCGAACCGGACGACCCAGGACTGCCGGACCGGACACCCGACGCGGAAGGGCTCGGACTGACCGACGGCTTGGCGTAGCGTAGCTGCGGCTCCGGCGCCGCCGGCAGGGTGAGGTCCTCCGCCTCCCGCACACCGAACGACAGACCGGTCTTCTGCGCGACCTCCCGCATCAGGTCCGCGCTCCGACTGTCCTCGAACCGCCGCTGCAACGAGCCCGGGCCGATCGCCGACACCTCGTACGGCCCGGTCACCGGCCGGAAATCCACCAGGATCGCCTCACCCGCCAACCGGATCGTCGACGTCGAGGTCAACCGCTGCCCGTTGATGGCGATCGCCTCCGCGCCCGCGCTCCACAACGCGTTCGCCACCCCCTGCAGGTCGCTGTAGAGCACCCGGGGCGGCCCCGCGCCCGCGCCGGTCACCACATCCTGGTTACCCGGCGCGTCAGCCAGCCGCACCACCACGCCGTCTCCGCGCACCCGACCCAGCCCGGTGCTCGCCTCCAGGTTGCGCAACCGCGCCGCGGCCGAACCGCTCAACGCCGCGTCCCGCTGCCGACTGACCTCCTCGCGCAGCTCGTCGGCGCGTGCCGAGAGCCGGTCGGTCTCGCTCACCCGCTCCTTGATCTGCGCCACCAGCCCGGAGCGTGCCTTGCTGCGCCCCGGCTCGTCCGCCATCGTCTGCCGGTACGCCACCGCGAAGAGGAAGCCCAGCACCACCACCACGACCAGGCTGACCGAACGCGCCGGCCAGGCCCGCCACCCCTGCGGCGCCTCGGGCGGACGCGACCGCCTGGCGGCCGCCGCGTCGGCGTACCCCGGGTCGAGCGGGTTGCGGAACAGCTCGGTGAGGAAGTCCGGCGCGTACACCCGCTCCGGCCGGTTGCCCCCGGACCGCGGCGCGCTCACGCTGCCGCTCCCGGGTCGCGTGCCGCGCGCACCAGCCGGGCCGCCTGCACCACGTACATTCCGCCGGCCACCCAGTAGAGCACCAGCCCCCACCAGGCCAGCCCCCAGCCGATCGCGGCGGCCGCGGTCGCCACACCGGTCGACGCGGTGGCCAGCAGCAGCACCGGGAACGCGGCGAGCAGCAGGAAGGTGGCGGTCTTGCCCACGTAGTGCACCGGCGGCGGCCCGTACCCGTAGCGGCGCAGCACCCCCAGCGAGCCGAGCAGCAGCAACTCCCGGGCCAGCAGCGCCGCGGTGAACTCCCACGGCACCACCTCCCGGGCGGTGAAGGCGAGCAGCGTGGCGAGGATGTAGAGCCGGTCGGCGAGCGGGTCGAGCAACTCCCCGAGTCTGCTCACCTGGCGCAGCCGGCGGGCGATCCAGCCGTCCACCCAGTCGGTGGTGCCACCGATGGCCAGCACGACGAGCGCCGCCACGTCGGCACGGGCGACCAGGAACAGGTAGAGGAAGAGCGGCACGCCCAGCAGTCGCCCGAAGCTGATCAGGTTGGGCAGGGTGAGCACCTGGTCACCGGGAGTCTGGTCACCGGTGTCTCGCGGATGCTCTGCCCGAGCCGGCCGACGCGACACCGAACCTCCTCCGCGGCACGCTCCGACGCCCGGCCGACGTCGGGCGCGGCGGAGGTCGTACGCGCTGTCGGGCCGGCCACCGCCGGCTCCCCCTGCGGCCCCGGACGGGACCTCTTCCCTGACACGACCCGCGATCTCGATGATCACGGGCCGGGTGAGTGCGCAGCCACTATATCGGGCTCTCGCCCCTGCCCCGGGTGCCGCGGCCCGCCGTTCGGTGCGGCTCTGCCGCACTGTGGCGTGGATCACCACGTGTAGAGCGTCCTAGGATACTAGTGGAAGGGCGTGGCGCGGAGTCAGGCGGTGCGTACCGCGGAGTCGGTCTGCTGCTCCGGCACCGCCTGGGTCGCCGCCCGACCGAACGCCAGCAACGCCAGCAGCAGGTCGTGCTGCACCCGCGGCGACATCCGGTCCAGTACGACCTGCACGGCGTGCTGCCGCCGTTCGGCCAACTCCCGCAGCAGGGTCTGCGCGGCGGCGGTCAGCACCAACCGCACCTCGCGCCGGTCCCGTGGATCGGCCACCCGGCGCAGCAGCCCGGTCGCCTCCAGGCGGTCGCAGAGGCGGCTGGCGGACGAGGGCACCACGTCCAGCAGCTCCGCCAACCGGTTGACGTTGGTCTCGGCCCGGCTGCTGATCAGCGTCAGGACCCGCAACTGGGTCGGCGGCACCTGGTGTCGCGACGCCGCCGACTCGAGCACGGCGATCAGCGTCTCGGCCGCCGTGTCGATCGCCGAGGCGAGATCCGCAGGTCGCTCCACCCGATGTCCCCTGCCGTCGTCGCGCTGGTGCCCGCCCGATGGAGCGGCGGCGACTTTCACCCGCCGTCCCGATCGCGCGGACCGTGCCAGTCCAGGCAGACCACGACGGCGTCGTCGCGCGGATCGGAGTCCACGTGGTAGGCATGCAGTTCGCGCATCACCGTACCAACCGCCTCGGTCGCGGGCTGCAACCGCGTGGCGCGCAGGGAACGGGTCATCACCCGCTGCCCGTACGGCTCCCGGCCCGCCGGCTCGGCGGCCCACACCCCGTCGCTGACCACGAAGACGCGGTCACCCGGTGCGAGCTGGAACTCCTGCAGCTCATAGCGAGTCTCGGCGAACATGCCGAGCGGCAGCTGCTGCTCCAGCTTCAGCGGCTCCACGACCGCGCCCCGCAGCCGGAACATCCGCGGCGACCCGGCGTCGACCGCCCGTACCCGCCCGGTGCCGGTGTCCAGCTCCAGCAGCAGGGTGGCCACGTGTCGGCGACCCCGGTGCTGGTAGAAGACCGTGTCCGAGGCCAGTTCCGCCTGCTCCACGAGGCCACCGCCGGAGCGGCGCGCGTTGCGCATCGCGTTCACGGTGACCGCGGTCAGCAGCGACGCGGCCAGGCCGCTGCCCTCGCCGTTGAGCACCGTCACGGTGAGCCGGTCACTGTCCAGTGACCAGTCGAAGTGGTCCCCGCCGACGGTGTACGCCGGTTCGAGCTGGCCAGCCAGATGGAATGCGGGATGCGCCACGCTGCGCCCGGGCAACCGGTCCCACTGCATCTCGGCGGCCATGGTCAGCCGCTCGCGGCGTCGGGCCCGGCGGTACCGGTCGGTCCCCCGGTCCGCGGCCCGCATCGCCATCGCCAGGGCACCGGCGATGTCGGTGCCGGCGCCGGTGACGGCCGGGCCCGGTACGGCCGGCAGCTCGATCAGCAGCACGCCCAGCCGCTCCCCCCACACCGTCAGCGGCAGGTAGAGCCGGCACGGGCCCTCCTCGGCGGCGTCGCGTACCGGTTGCTGGCTGCTGAAACAGCGCTGCGCCATGGTGTGGCAGGCCAGGAACCCGGCCGCCGGCAGGTCCGGATCCAGCACCGGCCAGAGCCCGCTGATCCGGTAGTCGGCGACGAACACGTCGGTGCGCACCGCCTTGAGCGCCGAGCGGATCGCCCGGTCCGCGGCCTCGGCCAGCTGGTCGGGCGGGGCCTCGCGCAGCGCACGCGACACCACGTCCGGGGCGTCCACCATGGTCGTCCTCTCCAGAAGCTTGCTACAGGGCAAGCATCATACGGACGCCCACGGACCGCCCGTCGGCGCGGTCGCCGGAGGTCAGTCGCCGCCGCGGGTGGCCAGCACGCCGTGGAACGCGTCGGGCACCGGTGCGGGCGGGCCGTCCGGCCGCCACCGGTTGACCGGGACGATGCCGTCCGCCGTCGGCGCCCACCGACCCAGCAGCGGCGCGAACGCGGACGGCGCGCGCATCCGGAAGGTCGGTCCCATCATCGCCAGCGCCTCCGGATGATCAGCCAGCTCCTCGGTGTCGAAGTCCACGGCGAGCATGCTGCCCGGCGCCGCGGCGGCGTACAGCTCGTCGAGGGTGCGGGCCAGCGTGTCGTCGTCGAGGAACGCCGCCAGCCCGAGGAAGATCACCCCGACCGGCCGGCGGCCCCAGCCCGGGACGAAGCGGTGCAGCTGCGCCGGGTCGACGGTGCCGATGTCGGTGGCGTCCCCGAATCCGTAGCCGGCCCGGTCGCTGCCGGCGAGGATGCGCTGCCCCAGCCGGATGGTGACCGGGTCGACGTCGGTGTAGAGCACGGTGGCCTCGGCGGCCACCTCGTGCACGTTGCCCATCGTGGGCACTCCCGCGCCGAAGACGAGGAACCCGTCGACGCCCTGCCCGGCGATGGCCCGCACCGCCCGACCGAGAAAGGCCCGCAACTCCCGGAACACCGGCGCGCACGGCCCGTACGCCTGCTCGAACGCGGTCGCGGCGGCCACGTCGACGGGGAAGTGGTGATCCCCACCGAGCCAGAAGTCGATCATGCGGGCCGTGCTCGGCTGGTCCGGCTCACCCATCGACGACGCTCCCTCCCGGCTGGTCGTCGCCAGCGTACCGACCCGGACGCTCTGGGCAGTATCGCTCCGTCGGACCGTCCCCGCCGCGATACTGGTCCCGGGGGGAGGTGGCCCGGTGAACTCGGCGCACAGCGCGGCCGTGGTGGTCGGCGTGGACGGCTCGGAGCCGTCCCTGCGCGCGGTCCGCCTCGCCGCCGCGGAGGCCGCCCGCCGACACCGGCCGCTGCGCGTGGTGCACGGGTTCATCTGGCCACTGCTGCGCGTGCCGGACTCCCCCGCCCCGGACGCTCCCCCCGGCGGCGGGCTGCGCCACCAGGCTGAGGAACTCGTCGCCGCCGCCGTGGCCGAGGCCGAAGCCACCGCACCCGGGCTGTCGATCTCCGGCGAGATCATCGACGGCGAGGCCTCCGCGGTGCTGGTGGGCGAATCCCCCACCGCCGCGCTCATCGTGCTCGGCGACCGCGGGCTGGGCGGATTCGCCTCGCTGGTGGTCGGGTCGGTGGCGGTGCAGGTCGCCGCGTACGCCGACTGCCCGGTGTTGGTGGCCCGCGGCGCGGAACGTCCCGACGAGCCGGTGCTGGTCGGGATGGACGGTTCGGCGGCGTCCCGGCTCGCCGCCGAGTTCGCCGCCGAGGCCGCCGTGGCGCGCGACGTGCCGCTGTTGGCGGTGCACGCCTACCGGCATCCGCCCAGCACCGGCCCCGGTGACATGCAACCCCTGGTGTACGACGAGGCGCGGCTGCACGGCGAGGAGGAGCGGGTGCTCACCGAGTCGCTGGCCGGGCTGACCGAGCGCTGTCTCGGGCTGCGGCTGACCTGGCGGGCGGTGCACGGCCGGGCCGGCACCGTGCTCGCCGAGGCGTCCGGCTCGGCCCAACTGGTGGTCGTCGGCGGGCAGGGGCGCGGCGAGGTGACCGGGTTGCTGCTGGGGTCGGTGAGCCAGTCGGTGCTGCACCACGCGCGGTGCCCCGTCGCCGTGGTGCGCGGTCCCCGCTGACACCCGGGGTTGGCCCGCGGCCAGACGGGTAGACGGCCGCGGTACGCCAACGGCGACGAAGGAGGCAGCAGATGCCAGGACCACGGCCGGGCAGCAACGCCTACGACAAGCAGCGGGCGCGGATGCGCAACGCGATCGACGACTCCGGACGGCGGGTGCCCGACGGCAAGGCCAACCAGGTCGCCAACCGGATCCTGCAGGAGGATCGCGGTCAACGGGGCGTGGTGCGCGGCGAGCGCACGTACGGCCCCAAGAGTGAGCGCGAACCAGGCGACCCGAAGTGAGGAGGGCCGACCTGGCCGACGGCGCCATCGCGGGCGCCGTCGGCAGCACCGCGCTCAACGTGGTCAGCTACCTGGACATTGCCCTGCGGGCGCGACCGGCGAGCAGCACCCCGGAGCAGACCGTCGACCGGCTGGCGAGGATCGCGCACGTACAGCTGGGATCCGGGGCCCCGGCGACGAACCGTCGCTCCGGCCTCGGGGCCCTGGTCGGCTACGGGCTGGGCGTCGCCGCCGGCGTCGCGTTCGCGCTCTACGCCCGTGGCCGGCGACAGCCGCTGCCGGTGGCCACCGGCGTGCTCGGCGCCGGCGTGATGACGATGACCGACGGGTCGATCACCGCGCTGGGCATCACCAACCCGCGCACCTGGCGGCGCTCCGACTGGATCGCCGACATCGTGCCGCACCTGGCGTACGGGCTGACGACCGCCGCCACCTGGAACAGGTTGCGGCGGCCGTCACGTGGCGGTCGTTAGATCCGGTTGTCGCTGTCGTCGTCGGCGATCGGCTCACCGGTCGGGCCGTACGGCGACACCTGGCCCTTGGGCACCGGCCGACCCGCGTCTCCACGAGACGAGCCGCGGTTCAGCGGGTGTCCGGTCGGGTTGGGCCCCTTGCTGTCCTGACTGGTGGCTCCCTTGGCGTTGCGCCGGAGCTCCTCCTGCTGCGGGTTAACCACGGGTGTCTCCCTCCGGGTATGGCAGGCGGCATCGACCGCCTCCACCGAACGCATACCCGCCCGACCCGGCGGCATTCCGGACCCGGTCACCGGCGGGAAGGCTAGCCGTCCACGGGGCGGGTACCCGTCGGACGTGGGCAACGACCGAACCGTGGCGCAGGTCCTGCTGGACCGCAGGAGCCACACCTACGCGGAGGACGCCGGCATCCGGCTCGCCGACCGACCCGGGCCGCTGTACCAGTTGCTGGTGCTGACCACCCTGCTGAGCACCCGGATCCGTGCCTGCGTGGCGGTGGACGCCGCGCGGGAGCTGTTCGCGGCCGGCTACCGCACACCGCAGGCGATGGAGGCGGCCAGTTGGCAGCAACGGGTCGACGCGCTGGGCCGGGGCCACTACCGCCGTTACGACGAGCGGACGGCCACCATGCTCGGCACCGGCGCCCGCCTGTGCCTGGACCGCTGGCACGGCGACCTGCGGCGGCTGCACGCGGAGGCCCGCGGTGACCCGGCCGGCCTGCGTCGCCGGCTCACCGAGTTCCCCGGCATCGGGCCCACCGGCGCGGACATCTACCTGCGCGAGGCGCAGACGGTCTGGTCCGACCTGCGCCCGTACGTCGACCGCCGGGCGTTGGCGGGGGCGAAGCGGCTGGGCCTGCCGGGCTCACCGGACGGGCTGGCCGGGCTGGTCGCCGAGCGAGACTTCGGCCGGCTCGCCTCGGCGCTGGTACGGGTGGCGCTCGGCGAGGAGTCCGCCGGTGAGGTCACCCGCGCCGCCACCGGCTGAGGCTCACTTGACGGTCTTGTCGCCCGGCCGGGTCAGGTGCCACACCAGCAGCGCGGCGAGCAGCGCCAGCACCACCAGCCCGCCGGAGATGCCCCGGCCCTCCTCGGGGCTGCGGCCGGCGGTGCCGAAATAGATCACCGCGAGGCCGGCCAGCACCGTGACGAACGTACGAAACCCTCGGTCCTTCACGTATCGCACCGTATGCGGGAGACATCCGCCGTGGGCGGATTCGACGGGGTTGTCCCCCGTCCGGGTGGCGCCCCGAAAGGCCGGCCGGCCAGTCAACGCTCCTCGGTGAACCCGCGCAGCCGCACGCGGCGGACCGCCCGGTCGGCGACCTCCACCACCTCCAGCGTCAGCCCGGGCAGCCGGACGGTCTCCCCCGGCTCGCCGGGCAGGTGACGGAGCCGGGCCAGCACCAACCCGGCCACCGTCGTGTACTCCCGCGACAGCGGGAAGCTCAACCGCACCCCCAGGTCGGGCAGGTCGTGCAGCGGAAAGTCACCGGGCACCAGCAGCGACCCGTCCGGCTCGCGAACGACTTCGTGCACGTCCCGGTCGGTCTCGTCGTACAACTCGCCGACCACCTCCGCCAGCAGGTCCTCCAGGGTGACCATGCCGTCGATGCCGCCGTGCTCGTCAACCACCAGGGCCAGCTGCTGGTGCTCCAGACGAAGCTGGCGCAGCGCGTCGGCGACCGGCAGCGTGACCGGCAGCAACAGCGGCGGGCGGGCCAGCTCCCCCACCGTGCCGTCGCCGGCCCGCACCAGGTCGCGGATGTGCACCACACCGATCACCTCGTCCAGGCCGCCGGGACCGATGACCGGCGCGCGGGACCGCCCGGCGACGGCGAGCCGTCGTACTCCCTCGCCGGCGGCCAGGGTGGCCGGCAGCGCGGTCACCTCCCGCCGGGCCACCAGGATCTCCCGCAGCGTCCGCCCGGCGATGTCGAACGCTCCGGTCAGGATCTCCCGCTGCTGGGCCGACAGGCCACGCTGACTGACCAGCATCTCGCGCAACTCCTCCTCGCTGGTCTCCTCCCGGCTGGCCTTCGGATTGCCACCAGCCAACCGGACCACGGCGTCGGTGGTCCGGCTGAGCAGCCACACCGCCGGCCGGGACAGCCGTGCGAGCAGGTCCAGCGGGCCGGCGCTGAGCAGCGCCCAGCGTTCCGCCCGCTGCATCGCCAACCGCTTCGGGGCCAGCTCACCGATCACCAGGGTGACGAACGTCAGCGCCACCGTCACCAGCACCACCGCGGCGGGGCGGGCCGCCGCGCCGAGGAAGCCGAGCGGGGCGACCAGCGGCTCGGCCAGCGACACCGCGGCGGCCGCCGAGGCGAGGAACCCGGCCAGGGTGATGCCGAGCTGGATGGTGGCCAGGTAGCGGTTCGGGTCGCGGGAGAGCCGCACCAGCCGGTCGCCGGCGCGGGTCCGCCGGCCCAACCGCCGCAGCTGCCCCTCGCGCAGCGTCACCAGCGCCATCTCGCTACCGGAGAGCGCGGCGTTGATCAGCACCAGCACGGCCACCAGCACCAACTGCCCCAGCTGAGCGCCCATCGCGTACCCCCGTCCCCCGCCTCAGGCCACTCAACCGCAGCGGGGCCGGTTGTGGGTCCGGTTTCCTGCCGGCCGGCGCCCGCTCAGTCGGTGTCCAGGTCGTCCAGGGAGATGGCGTGGGTCATCAGCCACCGCGCCAGCGCCGACATGCCGAACAACCAGAGCGGGGCGGACTCGGTGGGGCCGTTGGTGGCGTAGATGGCGAACCGCAGGTCCGGGGCGCGGTACGCCTCGATCCGCCACCGGTGCTGCCGATCCCGCCAGACCGCCGAAGGGTCCATGGCGTCACCGTAGGTGACGTTCGGAGATGTGGTGGCCGGTTGGGGACGGCTCGGCCATCCCCACACCCTGGCAGCCCGCCGCAATCCGATCAGCCCTCAATCACGCGCGGCAGGTCACGCGGCGCGATCTGCGGCGTCGGCCACGTCGCCGTAACGCTATGTCAGTCTCGAGTTTCACCGCCGGGCCTACTCCGCATCCTTTGCTCTGCTTAACAGGACGCAACACCAGGTCCGAAGTGCAGGAAGACCGAATCAACGCAACCGAGGCGACATCGCGTCGCATGACGGAACGTAACTGTTGCGCCGGTTGAAGCAGAGCAAAGGGACGCGACCAGGCGGGCGCGGCACCGCCACCGCCGCACACCGCGTCACCAACGGGCTTGCGGCGTTGCGCCCATCGTGAGCAGAGCACGCGGCTCGTGGGCCGAACGAGCCGCTCAGGTGACGACGACCCGGGCGTCGTCGGGCAGCCGGCGGGTCGCACCCCGCCGGTCGAGCAGCTCCAGCAACGGCACCGCCACCCGGCGGGTGGTGTCCAACGCCTGCCGGGCCGCGGAGAGGGTGAACGGCTGGGGCAGCCCGGCCAGCACCCGCACCGCGTCGTCGAGCGCGTCGGGGAGCAGCACCACAGTGTCGGCCAGCCGCAGCAACGCGCCGGCGCGCACCGCGGCCCCGATCTCCCGGGGGCCCAGGCCCAGGTCCACGAGGCGATCGGCTTCCGGGGCGCGGAACGGCCGGTCGGCGTACTCGGCGCGGACCCGCCGCACGGCCCGCGCCACCGGCTCAGGCAGCGCGCCGGCGCTCGCCTCGCCGACCCGGCCAGCGTGGATCCGCAGCGGCGGCCGGACCAGAGCCTCGACCAGCACCCGGTCGGGCAGTGCGAGACGCTGACACAGGGCGTCCACCGGCACCCCCGGCTCCAGCGGGTGCTCCCGGGCGTAGCGGGCAACCTCCTCGGCCAACTGGTCACCGAGTCGCCGCCAGTGCCCGGGATCGGCCAGCCAGTCGCCAGCCACCGGCGCGGCGTGCACCGGCACGCCCATCCGGACCAGCGTGCCGGACCGGACCAGTCGGCGGCGGCGCAGTTCGCCGGCCAGGTCGGGTCGGCCGTCCAGGTCGGCGAGGACCTGCGCGCGGGCGGCGGCGGCGCCCCGGCGGACCAGCGGCGGCGGGGCCACGTCCAGCACCCGCACCCCACCGGCCACCTGGTGCCGCCCCGGATCGCGCAGCAGCGCCCGGTCACCGACCAGCAGGGGCAGCGGGCGGGCCAACCGGAGCCGCACGGTGTCCGGGCCGAGCGGGCGGACCCGCACCGGCACCGCCGCCGACCCCACGTGCAGGGTGAGGGTGGCCGGCAGGTCGGCCGCCGGGTCGCCGGTGAGCCGGACGTCGACGAGGTCACTGCGGTGGAACCGACCCGGGGCGAGCAGCGCGTCGCCGCGGGCGAGCCGGTCGCGGGGCGTACCGCGCAGGTTGACCGCCACCCGCGCCACCGCCGCCACCTCGGGACGGGCCTGGCCGAGCGAGTGCAGGCCGCGTACCCGGACCGGTTCGTCACTGCCGGCCAACTCCAACTCGTCACCAACCCGCAAGCGGCCGGCGCCGAGCGTGCCGGTGACCACGGTGCCGCTGCCCCGCACGGTGAAGCTGCGGTCGACCCAGAGCCGGACCGGGTCATCCACCGTAGGGGCCGGCAGCCCGGCGGCGAGCCGGTCCAGGGCGGCGCGCAGCTCCGGCAGGCCGGCGCCGGTCAGCCCGCTGACCGCCACCGTCTCCACCGCGCCGAGACTCGTCGCCGCGATCTCGGCCCGGGCCCGGGCCGTCGCGGGCCCCGGATCGGCCAGGTCCGCGCGGGTCACCGCCAGCAGGCCGTACGCGACGCCGAGCGCGTCCAGCGCCGCCAGGTGCTCGGCGGACTGCGGCATCCACCCCTCGTCGGCGGCAACCACGATCAGCGCCGCCGGCACCGGGCCGACCCCGGCGAGCATGTTCGGCACGAATCGCTCGTGACCGGGTACGTCGACGAACGCGACCGTGCCGCCGGACGGCAGAGTCGTCCAGGCGAAACCCAAATCGATGGTCATCCCCCGGCGGCGTTCCTCGGCCCACCGGTCGGGCTCCATCCCGGTCAACGCGCGGACCAGGGTCGACTTGCCATGGTCGACGTGCCCCGCGGTGGCGACGACGAACACGGTCAGTCGTCCCCGGGTACGCGCAGCACGGCCGCCCGGACCGTCTCGTCATCCGTGGCGGGTACGCAGCGCAGGTCGAGCAGGAGCCGGCCACGCACCACCCGGCCGAGCACCGGCTGCTCGCCGGTGCGCAGCGGAGCGGCGTACCGCTCGGGCAGGCTCAGCGCCCAGGAGTCCAGCTCCACCCCGGGAGCGCCGCCACCGCCGACCACGGCGACGGCCGGCACCACCTCCGCCTTGCGGCCGTCCACGCCGAGACGGTCGCGCAGCCGCTCCACCCGCTCACGCAGGACCCCCGGGTCGGCGTGCAGCGCGAGCCGGGTCGGCGTGTCCGGGCTCTGCAGAGTGGCGGCCAGCGCGGCCAGGGTGAGTTTGTCCACGCGCAACGCCCGCGCCAGCGGATGGCGGCGCAGCCGGTCGACCAGCTCGGCGTCGCCGAGCAGCAGCCCCGCCTGCGGGCCGCCGAGCAGCTTGTCGCCGCTGGCGGTGACCAGCGTGGCGCCGGCGCGCAGCGTGCCGGCCGCGTCGGGCTCGTCGGGCAGCAGTGGATCCGGGACGAGCAGCCCCGAACCGATGTCGACGACCACCGGCACACCCAGGGTGGCCAGCTGCCGTACCGGGGTGGCCGAGGTGAAACCGGTGACCTGGAAGTTCGACGGGTGCACCTTGAGCACGAAGCCGGTCCTCGGGCCGAGCGCGGCCGCGTAGTCGGCGAGGGTGGTGCGGTTGGTGGTGCCCACCTCCCGCAGCCGGGCGCCGGTGCTCTCCAGCAGGTCGGGCAGGCGGAAACCGTCGCCGATCTCGACCAGCTCGCCCCGGCTGACCACGATCTCCCGGCCGGCGGCCAACGCGGTGGCGGCCAGCACCAGGGCGGCGGCGCCGTTGTTGACCACGTGCACGGCGCCCGCGTCCGGTACGGCAGCGGCCAGCGCGTCGAGCGCGTCGCGGCCGCGGCGGGCC
>NZ_JBSFYP010000078.1:0-28617 GCF_053599835.1 Micromonospora sp. NPDC005163 | reverse complement strand
GTCCTTTCCCATGACGTCATTGATCGAAACCTGCTGCTCCTTGATGGTGACAGCGTGTTGCACGACGGGGTAAAAGCCGAAAAAGGCTTCTACCCAGAGCACCGGCCGACCCATCACCACCGATGAACTCGCCGGCCTGCTCTCGGTCACCCCGCGGCACCCGGCGGTGTTCGCCACCTTCACCGCACCGTCCTTCGGCCCCGTCCACGCCCGCGCGGTCAAGCGGCACACCTGCGCCAACCGCAAACGCTGCGACTGCCGCCCCGACCCCTGCCACGCCCGCCGCACCACCAACCCCACCGCCGGCCTGTGCGCCCACGGTCGCCCGGCGGTGTGCTGGGCACGCCACGAACCGACAGACGCCGTGCTGGGTCAGCCGCTGTGCCTGGACTGCTACGACCACGACCACCAGGTCGTCTGGAACGTGTTCGTCGGAGAGCTGTGGCGGCGCACCAAGCAAGCCGCGGAACGCCACCTCGCCCACCTCGCCCGCCGACGCGGCATCCCACCCGTCGACGTCGTCACCGCCTCCGGCAAGGTGCGCAAGGTCGCCCCGGTCCGGCTGTCCCACGGCAAAGCCGCCGAGTTCCAAGCACGCGGGGCGGTGCACTTCCACGCCCTCATCCGGCTCGACGGCGTCCACCCCACCGACCCCACCGCCGTCATCCCGCCGCCGGCCGGGTTCACCGCCGCCGACCTCGACGACGCCATCCGGCACGCCGCCGCCCAGGTCGACTACACCACCCCCGGCCACCCCGACCGGCCCGCCGGCTGGCCCGTCATGTGGGGCAAGCAACTCGACATCCGTCCGATCAGCCTGACCGGTCGCGGTGAGGTCACCGATGGCATGGTCGCCGGCTACCTTGCCAAGTACGCCACCAAGAGCACCGAGGTAACCGGGCACCGCTCGGTCAGGCTCGACGCCGACTCCATCGGCGACTACGCCGACCCCGACGGCGACCACACCGCCCGCCTCATCGACGCCTGCTGGCGCATCGGCCGACCCACCAGCACACCCCGGCCCCTGCTCGACCGGCCCCGGGACCACCGGCCCACCCCCGGCTTCGTCGAGCGCTGGGAGTGCCCCGACTGCGGCACCCACACCCGCTACGCCGCCTGCCCCGTCTGCGTCGCCCAGCGTCAAGCCGCCCTTGAAGCAGAACCGACGAAACCGGCGACCGGCAACGCGTACGCCCGGCTGCGCAGGTGGGCACACATGCTCGGCTTCGGCGGCCACTTCCTCACCAAAGCCCGCCGCTACTCCGTCACCTTTCAACTCCTGCGCGACACCCGCGTCACCTACCGACGCAACGACGACCAGGACCAGGACGCCGGCGAGCACATCAAGGCCGTCGACCACCTCGACGACACCACGCTCATCGTCGGCACCCTCACCTTCGCCGGCGTCGGCTGGCACACCACCGGAGACGCACTCCTCGCCAACACCGCCGCCGCCCTCGCCCGCGAACGACACGCGACCGGCCGCGAAGAGCTCGCCCATGAACTCGGCACCACCCCCGCTGGCACCGACTCGGTCGCCGCGTGACCTGTCAACTTATGAAGGGAGATCAATGGATACCTCGGAACTTTTGACCGTGCCTGAGGCCGCCGCCCGGCTCAGGGTCAGCAAGTGGATGCTCTACAACCTGATCCGGTCCCGTCGCCTGCGCTCCGTGAAGATAGGGGACCGTCGTTTGATTCCGGTGGCTGCCCTGCGGAACTTCCTGGCCTCGCTTGAGGAGGATGCTGCCTGATGGGCGCGGTCATCGCCTTCCCCGTTCCCGAGCCCGAGGAGCCTCGGCGTCGCCGTTCCAAGAAGCGTGCCAACGGCCAGGGGTCGATCTATCAGCGCAAAGATGGCCGATGGGCAGGGGCGGCCTATGTCCTGACCACTGACGGCACCTTCAAGCGCGTGCCCGTCTACGGCAGCTCGGCAGAGGAGGTCGATGCCAAGCTCACCGAAATCAAGAGCCGTTCCAATCGCGGGCTGCCGGCTGAGGCCACCGGATGGACCGTCGCGTCATACGCCGATTACTGGATCGAGCATGTGGCTTCACCCAAGTTACGTCCGACCACGCTGGTTCGGTACCGGTCGTTGGTCGCGCGCTACCTGGTGCCAGCTATCGGAAAGAGGCGGCTCACGGCCCTAACCCCCGCCGATGTCCGGCTAATGCTCGCCAAGGCGGCGGCGACGCGTACCCCCGGGCGGAAGGATCAGCCCGAGGACGAGCGACCCAAGGTGTCGGCGCGCACGGTTCAGCAGGTCCACGCCGTGCTACGGGCGATGCTCGGCCAAGCCGTGCGCGAAGAGCTGCTTGCCCGCAACGTCGCTCGGTTGGTGCAGGCACCCGCGCCCGACCGGGAGGAGATTCACCCCTGGACCGAGGCTGAGGCCCGTGTGTTCCTGGCGGCGGCAAAGGCACACAGGCTGCACGCCCTGTTCGTGGTCGCGTTGGCCCTTGGTCTGCGACGCGGTGAACTCCTCGGGCTGCGGTGGTCGGACGTCGACCTGGACGGCGGACAGTTGCGGGTGTGGCAGACATTGCAGCGCGTTCGCGGCGACGGTGTGGTGTTCGGCCCGCCCAAGTCGCGCCGTTCTCGTCGCGTCCTGACGATGCCAGCCGTCGTGGTCCAAGCGCTGAAGCGGCACCGCAACGCTCAGAAGCAGGAGCGCAAGCTTGCCGACGGCCAGTGGCAGGAGACGGGGCTTGTCTTCACCACCGCCACCGGTCGCCACGTCGAGCCGCGCAACCTGAACACCGCGTTTGGTCGGTTGATGGCGAGATCCGGTGTGCGGCCGATCCGGCTCCATGACTTGCGGCACACCTGCGCCACTCTGCTGCTGGCCGCTGGCGTGTCGCCACGGGTCGTCATGGACATCCTCGGCCACAGCCAGATCGCGGTGACCATGAACATCTACGGGCACGTCATGCCGGCCATGCAGCAAGAGGCAGCAGGACACATGGACGCGGCGCTCGCCGAGCCTGAGACGGGTGATGACGCTGACGAGTGACATCGTTGCTGTCGCCGTTGCTGTCACTCGCGCCGAAACGACATCTGGGCACCCACCCGTGAGGGGTAAATGCCCAGATGATTGCTGGTGCGCCGCCAGGGACTCGAACCCCGAACCCGCGGATTAAGAGCCCCGCCGATGCCATGCTCATCGGTCCCCCACAGCGCTGGCAGTCCCACATCCCCCACCAGTCCGTTGCCTGGGGGCCGCCGCGTGCCACCGGATGCCCGTCGTCCACGGCGCGCGAGCACCCGGCGAGCACCCGCATACCGCGTCCCGGACGACCATAACCCAGCTGAGCGGAACCGGTGCTTGGCCGGCCACGCTACTCGAAGCGGTGGGCGTAGAGTTCCTTGTGCGTCGCTCGTGTCCGTCGTACGGTGCAGGAGTCGGGACGCCGGTCTATCCGTCTCCCTGTTTGCCGCTTCCTCTTCCCGGAGCCCACATCGCGGCGTGAACGCCGAGGGCTACAGACCGCTTGCGGCTCTACCCATCTGGTTGCTGAGGACGTTCCGCCTATCTGGACGGGCCGCCTGTCTCGCGCGTTCCCTACCAGTCGGGCCTCACGCTGCCGCACCCGTGGTCAGCGTCGCTCCCGCCGTGAGAGGGGTACCACCATGATCGCCGGATCCCATAGCGTGTCGCAGGATCCCGTCGGCGCCTTGCTGGCCGAGACGTTTCCGTACCAGCATGTTCTGCGCGCCGAAATTGCGGCGGATCTTTGCCGCTGTCCAGTTCTGCTGATCGACCCGCCGAACAAGTCGTTCTTCGGCCACGTTGTGGAACTCGCGATTGGTCTGGCCTTGTGCGATCAGAGCCCGCATCTTCGCCTGCTCCACTGCCTCGACCACGACCTCGCGACCCGGTTGCTCAGCATGGCTGGCTACCGGACCACCCTTGGCGCCGCCACGGCCTACGATGCCTGGCGCCGTAGCGGCTCACCGCCGCACCCGGCGCACATCTTTACCGTCGCCAGTCGGCTCGCTCACATTCGTAGCCTGCTCACCGACCTCGACCGTCATCGCCTAGACGCGGAGGATGTCGCACATCATCTCCTGCAGCGGTACCCGCGCCTCCTCAACAGTCGTCCCGACGAGACGTACCACACCAGGCGTGCGTTCCGTACCGTCTGGGCCAGCTACTCCAGCGGCTTCCACAGCGCTCTCCGCTCCTACGGACCGGCGACCGCGCAGCTGTCCCTGCTCGACGGACATCGCCACGCCGACTTCATCCTCGGCACCACCGTGCTGGAGGTGAAAAGCGGCCGACTCGACGAAGATCGCTACCTTAACGAGCTGATCCGTCAGATCATGACGTACGCGCTGCTCGCCCATCACGATGGTCACCGCGTCACCCACGTCGCCGTCTACGCCGCTCGATACCAGCGGCTGCTGCGATACCCCGTCGATGAGCTGACCAATCAGCTAGCCGGCACGCCCATCGATATGACCGCAACCGGAGCTCACCTGGCCGCCCTCATCAGGGACCGGCCACGCCGAAGGCCAGCCGCCTGACCCGCGAGAGGCAATCCGTACGTACTGCAATCGGCCGCTCGACCAATAGGCCCCTACCATGAGATAGACAACAATGGAGCCCGTCCTGAGGAGGTCATCGGTGGCTGGGCTGTTCGACGGGTTCGAGGGCTATCGTGTGGTGAGCGAGGCCGAGTCGCGTCACGCGTTGACGACAGCGCTGGTCGCGGTGGACGCCAACGTACTGCTCAACCTCTATCGCTACAACGCTCGAACGACGGCAGACCTGTTGACGATCTTCGAAAAGCTGGGCGATCGTCTCATCGTCCCCTACCAGGCCATGCGCGAGTTCCACCGCAATCGGCTCCGGGCCATCGGCAATCCGGAGCAGGCGACAGGCGAAGCCCGCGCCGCCCTGGAGAAGAGCCGCGCCGCGGCAGCGCGCGCCCTCGAAACCTGGTCCAAGCAGTTGGCCATCGACGATGCCGAGTTACAGCGATTGCACGCCGAAGTTGATGGTGTGTTCCAGCGACTGCGGGACGCGATCGACCGAGCCACACCCGACCGCGTTCACCCCTCCACACCGGCCGACTCCGATCCGGTACTCAGTAGACTCTCGGAGCTTCTGGCAGGCAAAGTGCTTCGGCGCCCAGCGGAGAAGACCTGGGAGTCGCTGATTTCCGAAGGTAACCAGCGGGTGGACGATCTCATACCTCCTGGCTATCTGGACGCCGAGAAGGGTGATCAGTACCCGGAGGCTGCCGCTGGCGACTTCCTCGTTTACATTCAGGCGTGCCACGAGGCGAAGACACGGGAGATGGACCTCATCATCGTTACGAACGATGAGAAGGAGGACTGGTGGTGGCGTCGTGGGCCGGACATGATCGGCCCACGGCAGGAGATGACGAACGAGTTCTTCGACAGTACCGGGCGTCGCCTGTTCCTGATGCGAGCCAGCGACCTGCTCAACCGCTCCCAGGCTCTCGACGTCGAGGTCAACCCAGAGTCCGCCAGGGACGCCGACATCACTCGCTCAGATATCGACATACCTGGAAAGTGGACGGCAGAGGCGGTGGACATGCTGCTCCAGCGGCTGCGTGGCGAAGGACGGCGCGATCTGGCGGACGTGATCGGGGGCGCGGCGGCTGGGGGCGGCACCATTAGCCGTGAGGAGATTTACGCCCTCTGCGACTATCGCGAGGACCGGATGCTGCGCGGCATCACCCGGCCTACCGCCAGGATCACGGCTGACCTACAGGCCGCCAAGGTCCTGCCGCCCTCGGTGACACCGATGATGAAGCCGATATACGTCGACGCCGGCTCGTTGAGTGCCATCCGGATTCCTTCTGAAGTTGTGGACATTCTCAACCAGAACGCCGCGCCGCCCGACACAGGATTGGATGTCGAAGCAAATGGCAAGTATCAGCCACTGACCGACTATCTAACAGCGCTGGATAGCGAAGCGACATCAATGACCTTCGACGAAGTCGAAGATGTCCTTGGTGACACGCTTGCACCATCCGCCCGCAAACACCTCCCGTACTGGTACTCACCCCAAAACTCACTTGGCAAGGCGATAGCAGCGGCTGGCTTCAAGGCTCGCGGTGTACGAATCGATACCGAGAGGGTGGAGTTCGTCCGACGCTCTTGACAGGTCAGCACGACGCAGCGCTATGTCTTGAGCAGACCTCGGGCCCCTGCCCACAAGTTCCGCCGTCTAGCCATCCCGCGGCAACGCCTCGACATCCACGACGGCTTCGTCGCACGTCGCCTGCACCATCCTCAGCTAACGAGGGTCCTACTCGTCGGATACGCGGAGGTACGTGATGCCGAAGCCTTCCGGCTCACGGTACTTCTGATACTTCGTGGCGAGGTCAAACGGGCTGTCCGAAAAGCGCTGGAAATGCCGAGCCCAATCTTTGTCAATGCTTCGGTCCAACCGGGCAGCCACGGGTCTATCTGATCGCTGTTATGCTTCCGATTTTGTCGAGACAGCGTCCCGCTCGGCCCACCCAGTATGAGCATGATCCCGTCCATGGCACCCGAGCGACATGGAGCACCCGAGCCACTGCAGGAAAGACCCGGCACTGGGAGAGGTCTGCTACAAGCGACGAGTTCCAGCACTGCGTGCAATTTCCTCGAAGTGAGAGTGCAAGCGAAGTAGCACCTCGGCGTCGAGGGCGGCGTAGGTCACCTGACTGTTCGTCAGCGGTCGCCGAATCCAGTCGCCGGCTTGTTCCCTTTTGTCGAGTTCCATGCCCAATTCTCGGGCGCAGACCTCACGAAGGCTGTGACCTTTGGCGGTGGGGCGCAGCCGCCTCGACACGTCACGCATATCTACGACGGCCTCTAGGGCGAGCCCGTACCGACCAAGGACGGTGCGCTCGAAGGAGGCGTAGTGGATTAGCTTGGTTATTTCGGTGCTCGCGAACAGTTCGCCGAGCTGTTCCAGGTCCGGAAGTTCGAGGACGTCTACCAGGTAGGTTGCCTCACGGCTCGCCATCTGAATCAGGCACAGGGCACGGTTCGCGAGTGTGGTTTCAACGTCGAGACCAACGACGGACTCAGACATCAGCTCAGCAACCGCTGCCTGGAGCTGCGGGAGGGTGCGTACCCAGACAAGTGGCCGGTCGTGCTCGCGGCGCAGCGGGGGCAGTTCCGCTGGGACCTGCTCGAGGCGGGCGAGGCGCACCGCGTCGCTGGGCGTCAACGTCCGGACGGACTCGGGAAGGCGGGGTCCACTGCCTTGGAGTCCCGAGAGCCATTGCCAGGCCCCGCCAACGTCGAGCAGAAAGCTGGCGATCACTTCACGTTCGACCCATGGGGGCATCAGCGGCTGGAATTTGCTGAGGCGGTAGTTGGGCAGCGATTCGGCGACGTCACCCCAAAGCCGATCGTTTTCCCAGAACTCGGGTTCGGCGAGCCCGGCAAGCGCGTCGCGGAAGGTCAGCACGTCGAGGTTCTTCCCCCGAACCTTAATGAGAAAGTTGTCCGGGATGACTTTCCAGTCGTTGCCGACCGCTTCGAGTGCGTACCGCAGGGTCGAGTTGATCCGTCCGCCAGCAAAGGTCCACCAGCGGATCTCCCCGTCGTCAACTTCCACGCCTCCACGGTGAGAGGTGACGGTCCCGCGCATGGTCGCGCGGTGCTCGGCGAGGACCCTCCACGCAGCATCGTCAAGGTATGGATAGCGGTCGTCACTCAGGAGTATCGACAGGATGCGCTGGCAGAGCTCGAATCCGACGTACTGGGGAAGGAAGCCGCCCCAGGTGGGCTGGCGCCCTCGGGGTGCCGGCTCGACGATCACGCTGCGATCGCGGTGCTCGATCCGCAGGACTGCCCACGCGCGTCCGCTGAGCAGGAAACTACTGACTCCGTCGACGAGCCGGTCGACGAACGTCTGGTTCAGCGAACCGAGGGCCTGACCACCGACGGTCTGAACCGTGTAGTTCTGCGGGCTGGAGAAGACCGCATAGAGGTCCATGAAGTTCTTACGCCCGAAGCGGCGTTCCGCCTTGGGGCCGAGGACCAGGCGGCCATCTGCGATCCGCAACGCGTCGTCCCGCAGCATCCAGCTCAGGAGACGGTCGAACTCGGCCTGGTGGATACCTCGGAAATCCGGTACCTGCGAAAGGTGATCCCAGGCAGCTGTGGCGGTGATCCCGTCGCTGGACAGCGACATGGCCAGGAGTTGGTGAATGAGTACCGGCCAGCAGCGGTCCTCCGCCTCGGCCGGTTCGACCCAGCCCGCCTTCGCCAACTCGACCAGGGCGATGGCCTGGACGACACCGTCCGTGGTTTCGCAGAAGAACGTGGTGTTGGCCGCCTGGCCGGCGCGCCGCCCGGTTCGGCCCATGCGTTGCAGGAACGAGCTCACCGTGTCCGGTGCCTCGGCCTGCAACACCCGGTCGAGGTCGCCCACGTCGATGCCCAACTCCAGGGTGGAGGTGCACACGATGCAGGCGTCGTCGCCGTGGTGGAAGCGTTCCTCGGCGAGTTGGCGTTCTTCCCTCGACACGGCGCTGTGGTGTACGAATACGGTGGTTCCGGCGCGTCTCATGTACTCGGCGACGGCCTCTGTCGTGGCGCGGGACTGGCAGAAGAACAGGCTCTTGTGACCCCGCGCGACCGTTGCCGCGTCCCGGGACAGCAGTGCCAGGTTCTGGCGGTAGGTGACCAGAATCTGCCGGCGCCCCGGCTGCTTCGGCGGGTCGACCACCCTCCCCGGCCGGTTCGATGTCCCCCGCAGCCATGACAGGATCGCCTCCGGGTTGCCGACGGTCGCGGACAGCCCCACGCGTTGGATGTCGTGTTTGGAGACCCGCGCCAGGCGTTCGAGCACGCTCATCAGGTGGGCGCCCCGATCCGTTCCGGCCAGTGCGTGCACCTCGTCGATGACGACGATCCGCAGATCAGCGAAGAGCCTGCCCTCATCTACCCGGGGTGAAACCAGCATCACTTCGAGTGATTCAGGTGTGGTCATCAGCAGTTCGGCGGGTTCTCTGAGGAACTGGCTGCGGGCATGATTCGGGGTGTCGCCGTGCCAGACGAAACGGCGCAGACCGATCATTTCGGTGTAGATGCCCAGCCGGTCCGCCTGGTTGTTCAGCAGCGCCTTGATCGGTGCGACGTAGAGGACGCTCACCCCGTCCGGCGCGGTTTCGACAAGCTGGGACAGGGCCGGGAACATCGCCGCCTCGGTCTTACCGCCGGCGGTGGGTGCCAGAATGACGGCGTTGTCGCCGGCTAGTAGCGCCTCGCCGGCTGCTTCCTGCACCGGGCGCAGGCTGGACCAGCCCAGCCGGGAAACGATCGCCTGCTGCAGGCGTGGTGCGAATCTGGCGAAGACGCTCACCACACGTCCTCTGCGGGCACGAGCCCGTCCGCCTCGTCGTCGAGGTCGGCGAGTTTCGTGCCGGAGATCACGTGCTGCTCTTCGGGACTGAGTTCCGTGGCCTGGAATCCGTACTCCGCCATGGGATCGTAGTCGTGGTGTTCCTCGACAAGGTCGAGCTGGGTGACGAACTCGCGCAGGAACTGGCGTGGCACCACGCCGACGTCTCCCTTGAATCCGGCGGTCACCTCCGCGACCAACCGTTCCACGAACGCGGTGCTGATCTTCTTTTCGAGGCCGCCACGGTCCGACGTCGGGAACAACTCACGCAGCCGAAGCGCAACCGATCGGAGGCGATCGGCGTCGAAGGGCACGAGTTCCAGCTGCGCCTGCCGTAGGCTGGCGAACCTGCCCTGCTTCAAGAACCGGATTCGATCGTGCAGGGGTGCGAGTCCGGCAACACCATGCCGGGTGTCGAAGAACTCCGGGGTACCGGTGAAGACCCACAACATGCCCGGATAGGAACTCGCCGCGTCGGCGATCTGCCGGATTCCGTTGAGGGACTTGTGACGCGAGTCCGAACGCATGCGCAGGATGGTCTCGGCCTCATCGATGACGACCACGAGGCCCGCGTACCCGGCCGCCTTCACGATCTCGAGCACGCCACGCAGGTAGTCCAAGGCGTCGCGGCTGCCGATGTCGCCCTTGATACCCGCGGACTTCTTGGCCGACATTGCGACGTTGCCGCTACCGCACAGCCAGGAGATGAGCGCTCCCGCTTCTGTGGTATCGCCCTTCTGCTTCAGCTCAAAGATCGTCTGAATGACACGGACGAAGTCCTGTGGTGCTCGGCCGCCGGTCATGGCGGCGAGGTCTTCGTCGAGGCGTTTCTGTACTTTGGTGTCGAAGTCAGGGGCCGAGTCGTCTTCGCCGGCTGCGACGAGGCTGTCTTCCACTCGTCCGATCCAGCGGTCGAGGATGTCGCCCAGGGCCCCTCGTGAGCACGATGCGGTTCCAAGCTCGGTCAGCACCTTGCGGTACACGTCGTCGAACCGGTGGAACCTGAGATCGTTGTCGGAGACCACGACGAAGCTGGTGGCGAATCCCTGGGCCTGCGCGTCGAGCAGCGCGAGGCGGGCCATGAAGGTCTTGCCGCAGCCGTAGCCGCCACGTATGAACTTGACGGTACCCTCGCCGCTCTTTGCGAAGTCGAGCTGTCGATGAAGCTCACCGCGCTGTTTGTCGATGCCCACGGCGAACGTGTCGATTCCCCGCTCGGGGACGAGGCCCTTGCGGAGCGACTCGAAGACGTGCTCGACGTCCTTCTGAGTCAGTGTGCTCATTCGCTTCCCTCACGTACGTATCGTTTCACTCCGGCTACGACATCGATGCGCACGCCGAAGGGTGCCTTCTGGGCATAGGTTTCAAAGTGGATGGCGAAACGCCGAAGACTACGTGGACCGCCCAACATCGCGGCTGCCTCGGTCTCTGTGACCGTGCCGTGCGTGGCCAGGTGCTCAAACAGCTGCCGAACCCCAGGTTCGGAGAACTGCTCGAGCCAGCTTGTACTGCCCGCCCCGACACCTGCCGATGGTGCGGGCCCTGGTAACGACGGCCCGCGGGTCGCGGTGACCGCGAAGCGGACATCCGGTACGCACGGCTCCACATCCGCCAAGACGCTGGGGTGGTGGAGCTGCACGAGCACGCGCGAGTTGGATGCTCCGGAGAGCCGGAAGAAAAGCTCGAAAGGTTCGCCGACCGTCGCTACCACCACGCCGCCTGCGAGCCGCGCCTTGCCGCGGGTCTGGCAAAGTTCGACCTGCACGCCTTCGGCGTCGTGAACCCGCAGTGCGAGCTCGACGTCCTGTGAACTTCCGAAGTCCAACGACCGCTGCGCGAGGACCTCAACCTTCGCCTCGATGCAGTGCATCCCCGCCACGTCCTCCCGGGCCTTGGCTTTGATGCCATATTGCACGTTATTTCCGCCAGAGGCGGCGCGGTGCACCACGGTCAGGACCGGGATGACGCGCTCCTGCAGGCTGTTGCCCCCGTGGACAAAATTCATGGAGCGCCGGCCGGTATCGAACACTGCAGTGGTCTCTGGGAACATCAGGTGCCCGTCGGCTCCCTCGTAGCCGAGGTTCGCCAGGACGACCCTCGCTTCTCCATCGTGATCCGCTGCCACTGGGGAGAAGACATGCCTTCGGTCTGGATCGATGCGACGACCGTGCGCCTGAGCCGACCCGGTGCTGTCGTCAAGCAGGAGAAAGCCGTGATCGCTAGTGAAGACGAACCGACGCACGCCCGCGTCTCGAAGAAGACGCCAGGCGGCGCGCAGCTTCTGCATGGCGTGTTCGAAAACCGCAGGACCGACACCCTTTTCGCCGGCATTGTCGATTTCCTGGCTGTGGACGACGACGAGTCGTGCCTGGGCGATGGCGCGTTTGAGTGAGCCGCTGTCGCGGCTGACGACCTGATCGAGGGTGAGCCATGGGCACGTCGTTCCGCCCACCCGGTCGTGCATGGCCCGCTTGCGGGTTTCGGGGTCCGACACGCGAAACTCGCCTGTCTTGAAACCCTGAACGCCTCCCGTGTCGCTCGCCATCGAAATGTGCAGACGGCCGTTCTTCTCGACGGGTGCTAGCACGTTCATGCCTACCGCAGTAACGGTGGGAAGTTCTGCGAGCCGGGGCTTGAGCAGCACGGTGGTGGCAGGGGTGTCCTTCAGCTGGTGATAGAGCTCCTCGCCCATCTCGAACCGAAGAGCGTCGACAACGAAGTACGCCGTGACGCCAGCTTCCTGCGTCATCGGCTTGACTACCTCGTTGAACAGCATCCGTTGCTGGTACGCGACGTCCGGAAGGAAGCCGTGGGATATGCAGAGCGCGTTGAACTCGCGCGCCCACCCATCGGCCCACAGGCGCCAGGCGCGCCGCATCCCATCGAGGCGTGTCCGTAGGGTTTCGAACTCGGGCAACTGTGGGTAAAGCAAAGCCACCCGCCATTGCTCGAGCTGCCGATGCGCCTGGTCCACGGAGGCACCCCGCTCGACGTAGGCGTTCACGGCGGCTTCGAGGCCGCCCTGAGCACTCGCGCCCACCCCCAACTTTTCACCCGCGCGCGTGATGGCCTGCCCGAGTCGGGCCGCGTCGTGGACGAGCTGCCAGGCCGACTGCCTCGTTGGATCGTCCTGAAGCCAGAACGAGGCGCCCGCGGTCCGCGTGTCTACTCGACGCTCCGCCCACTCTGCGGCGAGACCGTAGTCTCCGCGATCGAGGGCCGCCATCGCGGCCTTGAGAACCTTGTCCTCTTCGAACCTAAAGGTGTCGACCTTGCCGAGATCTTCGGCGTGGGCGGCCTCGACTTCATCGGCGAACACGGCTTCGGTTTCGTCCGCCGTTCGCTGGTAAAAGGCTGCATGGCGCGCGCGGAGGTGGGTCGCCGCGCTGCGGCACGTTTCGATAACCGGACGGGGCAGGTCCAGGGCGAAGGTGAGGCGCGTATTGACGGGCGCCCGTTTTAGGTCGTGCACGTACTCCACGCACAGCATCCAGCTTGCGGCGACAAAAGCCACATCCTCAGCGCGTGGCCTGGAGGGCGGAAGCATGGCATCGCGCCAGTCGTTTGGCAGGCCGATCTCTACGGCGAGACGCGCCCAGATCACGTTCTCGTCGTCGAACTGTTCGATGCGCCCGGCGACGAATCCCCCATCGAGAAGGTCATCGAACAGAGCGGTCAGTTTCATCGCTCGAAGCTGCCCGGCGATGCCGCCCCCGGTGTGGTCCAAGTGCGCATTCAACCAGGCGTCGGCCCCCGAAAGCGTCATGTCGGGCTGTTCTTTGAACGAGGCGATCTGATCCGGGCGCACCCGTCCTGCCGCAGCCTCGGTGACGAGGGTGTCGAGCGCCTTGCGGTATCGCACGCCGGCCGCGTAGAGCTCGAACAGCGGTGTACCGCGTACGGTCTCCTCGGTGAAGCCTGGCAAGTGGATGACCAGCGGCACCTTTTCGGTACCGGCAGCGACACCGTCGAGCGCCAACATCAGCGACAGATAGCTGCCCCGGAACGCGTAGACCTCGTACGGCACTGAGCCGGACTCACGTAATGCATCGAGCCGGTCGACGAACTCCCTGTAGTGCCCGGCCTGGTCAAGCCATACGAGCACGCCGTGCCTGCGCACCCACGTGCGGAGATCCGCCTCGAGACACTCTGACACGGGACCACCCAGCTCGACCGTCGTAGCCCCAGGTCCTGCCGTCGTCACGTGTCGTCCCCCACGCTCTCTTCGACGTCGTCCTGTGCACTCTCAGCGGCAAACAGGCCGATGCGTGGGGCAAGAGCGGCAAGGAATTCCTTGCGCTCACGTACCTTCGTTGGATACGTCGCCTCGAACGCCGCGCGAGCCTCGGGCTCGTCGGGAGCAAGAATGCGGAACTCTGCACCCTGCTTCTCGGCCAACCGGAGCTCCATCTCCCAGATCGCTCCAGCATGTGCTGACCAGAGACCCGGCTCGAGGATCCGCAGCTCGGCTACCTGCTCCCGGCTCTTGCCCCGTCCCATGCGTCGAAGGGCCTCCTTTTCGATCGCCGCGAGGGAGGCCTTGGGCTGGTCCCGTAGGAACGCCTCGCGGTGCGGGGTGTCACCAGCGTCGCCTAGGTCGCGGGCACCTGGGCGATAGGGCGGCTCCTCGATGCGGAAGTCAGGACGGATCTCGTCTTGAAGCCGTAGCTCCCAGGCCCAGGCGCGTACAGGGTGGTAGCGCCAGAAGCAGCCGTGCGCAACGCTCAGGCTCGGGTCCTGCTGACACTTCTTGTCAGCTCGAGTGGGCCAGTAGCGCATGGCCAGGTGGGTCCAGTCGCAGTCCTTGCGACCGCTGGCGGTGGCAAGTTCCTTCCACCAGTTCTTCGGGTCTTTCCACTGCGGGTCCAGCAGCGGCCAGAGCGCAGCAGAGTTGATCATAACGCCGTCGTCGAGGTCGGGTGCGTAGCGTGCATCCTGCTCGCGGGGCCGACACTTGCTGTCGGTCGGCGGCGGCCCGTGGTCGGCGCACTGCTCGACCGCGTCGATGAACGCTTGTAGCTCGTCTCTGACCTTAAGCGTCCGGTCGAAATGCCGCTCGGCCGCGCGGACGACCTTCTTGTCGGTACCGTCGCGGGCGGCGCGTAGGTCGGCCAGCTCGCCATCGAGGCGGAAAAGCGTTGGCATCAGGTGGTCGGCGAGCAGTACTCGCAGGGTCTGCTCGGTCATGCGATGGATGTTCACCCAGGCCACGAAGGTCTTGGCTGCGGAAGACAGCGGCCAGTGAATAGGCCGGTTCTCGTACGTGCCCTTATGGACGTCCTTGAAGAAGTCGAGGGCGAGCCAGTCGCGCAGGCTGCGGTCTCCGCCGATCGCCGAGCCGTACTGCATCCAGGCGACGTGTAACCGCGCAGCTGCCGGGTGACCGAGGCTGTCGCGATGGTCTTCGCCGTCTAGCGTCCTGTCGAGGAAGAGAATGCCGTGGGGTAGGGCGTGCGACAGATCAGCTGTGCTTGGGTCAAGGACGCCTTCAGCAGCGCTGCCCGCGACGCCGAAGCGACCGAGAGCCACGCCGAGCGCGAAGCTCAGGTGATCGGCGGAGGGTTCGGGATCAAGCTGTTCGAGGTAATCGGGGAGTGGCGCGCCCTCTGGGCGGTCGACTGCAGCCTGAGCCCATTCCTGGGCATGACGCCAAGGAGATGGACCAGGCCGGCGAAACTCAACAGAAGGCTCGCGGTGGCACTCCTCCACATTGAACGCGTCACGGAGGATCGACACCACTTCTACGCTTCCCTCCACTTGGATGACCGGGAGACGAACCAGATCGCCGACCTGAAATGAGATGGAAGGATTGAGGTCAGCAAGAACCCCTTGTGCTGAGTGGTGGTTGACCGAACAGAGGATGCTGTCCGCCGATACCGTCACCGACGGGTAGATTGATGATCCCTTGTTGTCACAAATACTGGGATAGGAATGAATCCTTGCCCGACAGTTGGCGCCAATGGGAGTGAAGGCAACTCCCGACTTGTGCCAGTATGATGGATTCCGCAGGTTCGTACCATTGGAGATTTCGGCCAGTACGCGAATCTCTAGCAACTGTCTTGTATATCGCACGATATTCAAGAGAGGCTCAAACCAAAGACGGCCTCCGCTGCCCATGATATACGGGGTCCAACTGGAATGCGGAGAGAGGCCGAGATGTGAGCATGTCGCCTCCCATACGCTCCGAGTGAATCTCTTATTATTTCCCGTATCGATGCCCGTTCGCACACTGGCGACGGACCCAAGAAGTGGAAGCCGCGCATAGTAGTTGAGCTCATGCGTCCACCAATACGGAAGTGGCCACCCTGGGACGACTTTCAATGCAGAGGGATCAAAAGTGCTGCGTCCCTCGTGGAAAAGTGTGGCAGACCTTTTGCGCTGAGTTCGTTCCGCGTCTCGCGAGCTGTCCTCACGCGGCGTCGGGCAAAGTGCCTGGGACTTGCCGATCGACATGTTCCGCGCAAATGCCGAGACAGCAACGCTGACCACTTCGTCGGGAACGTCTTCGAAGGCTCCACGATCGAAATCTCCGAGTGTCAGCAGCCCGTGAATGCCCAGCAGATGTTCCCGCAGCCCGGCGTATTGCCCGAGGAACATCCAGTTCCGCATTGTGAGCATTGCCGATACGCCACCGCGGCGGACCAATTCCAGGCCGCGCAGCAGGAACGCCGCGTAGAGGTCTGCTTTGCCAAGCGGATACATCTGTTCGATGTACTTGGCGTCCGCCATCTTGCGCGCACCCTGATATGGCGGGTTCGCCACCACCAGGTCATATGTCCCCTCGCGCACCAGTCTGACGAAGCGGACCCCGGCTGCCAGTTGCTCGCCGCGTAGCCGCAGTCCGAGGTCATCACCACTCGTGTGTTTGGCCAGGAAGCTCTCGATTCGTTCGAGGAGCGTCGCCTTGGCCTCGACTCGGCCGATGGCGATCCGTTCCGGCTCGGACGTGAACCCGATGAGGAGATCGCCCTGCTCCGGCTTGACCCGCCCCAGCACAGCCTCGTGCTGGCTCAGCGCATCGTCCACCACCGCATCGACTTTGAGCAGGCTCCCAAGGTGGTCAGCGCCGCGCAAGGCATGAATCAGCGTGTCGGTCAGGGCGCCCGGGATGCCGGTTTCGCGTTCGACCTCACGGCGGAGTTCGATGAGCGCCGGATCATTGTCGGCCAGGCTCGCCAGGCGCAGGTTCGACGCGACCAGCTTCAACTGCTCCGGCCGGACGTCGGGTGCGATCTGTCGGGCCTTGAGCCACAACGCTGCGGCGGCAATCTGTACCGCTCGTGGGTCAAGGTCGATGCCGTGCAGGTTGTGAGCGAGGATGCGCTCGACGATGGCCCGGTCGGACCAGCGTTCGGTGTCGGCCTCGCCGCGGTGGCGGGCTTCCTCGAGGTAGAGCGCCACCAGCAGATCGAGTGCCACCACCAGGAAGTGCCCGGAGCCCACCGCCGGGTCGAGCAGCTTCAGGTCACGGACTGTGTCAGGTGCCTGCTCGACCGCACTCTCGGGGATCGGCTGTGGCAGGTAGTAGGCCCAGCGACGCTCCGCCTCGGTGTGCAGCGGCATCAGCTCGGTGAGCGCGACTTCGCCCGATGCGCGCTTGGCCCGCCACTGCGCCCGTCGCTCCTCCAGGCGGTCCAGGGTGCCGTCCGCCTTGACCTCAGGTGTCCAGCCGTGCTTCTGGCACATGGCCAGCCACATCGGACCCAGGCTGTTCTGCAGCAGCCAGTCGACCATGTACCGCTCGGTGAACATCTGGGTCTTGCTGGCGATCTCATGCGGCTCGACCTTGCCGCCGCCGTTGAGCTTGTCGTCGAGCGCCTCCCGCTCCGGGTCGTTCCAGTACTGGTAGATCCAGCCGAGCGTCATGTCGTCGGTCCAACAGCTCTGGAGCGTCCCCGCGTCGAGAGCGTCGATGACGTACCGAAGCGTGGATGCCGGGACCGGGATGAGGTCGGCTACGCCCGCCGGCCCGTAGAGGCCGGGTAGTTCGGTGGCGAGATCTTCGAACGTCAAACGCAGCAGGAAGGCGTAGCCCTCGGTCTCATCGCCTCGGACGAGCCCCGGCGCGAGCTGGCGAAAATCTTTGTAGGCGCGGCTTTCCCAGCCGCCCGTTACCACGGCGGGGGCGCGAAGCGGCACTCCCGAGGGCCGGGGTGCCTCCATGAGCCGCAGCAGCACCAGCCGGTTCAGCAGCGTGTATGCGGCCTGTTTCTCAGCTTCGCGGCGGAAGTCCTCCGCGGATCGGTCGGACTTGTGCGCGATCTTGGTCGCCCGTTGGGCGCGTAGCTGCTCGGCCACCCATGTCTCCAGCCGAGCCCGCCGAGCACGCGCGGCGGCGTCGAGCCCTGCGTCTTGGGCGCGTACCGAGAGCCGGTAGGCGGTCTCGGTGGCATCATGCAGGTCATCGAGGAGGCGAAGGCGCAGAGACCGGATGGTTGTCGAGAGAGCACGTTTGGCGTCGGAGGTCATGGGCATGGTCGTTCCTCCAGCTACCGCAGCCGTACGCGTGTGCCGGCGCGAACGTGTTCGAGCAGGCGCGCCCTGATCTCCTCGACAAGTGCCTGTACGTCGGCCTCTGTCGCCACCTGTCGATGGCGCAACTGCAGGTCAACCTGGGCGATGAGTGGCTTCTTGCCTTCACTCAGGATCTCGTCGAGGAGGTCGTTCGCGCGGTCCTCGGCACGACCTAGCGCGACCGTGAACGGGTCCTTCAGATCGACGAGCGGCGGCGCGACCGCCTCGGCGGCGGTATTGGTCGTCGCCTCGGTGAGGGGCCGGAGCACGCGGTGCGCTTGCTCGGAAGTGAGGGTGCTGAAGCCGTCGCGCGCCTTGACCCGGCCGCGGGCCGCCTCTACCTGCTGCTCTTGCCATTGGAGCAACTGTTGCCGCTCGGTGAGGTACCGAGTGCGGATCTTGTCGAGATCGTTGTCGAGCGCGCCGATGTCGCGCCAAGGCTGCTCTTGTTCGAGCTGAGCCGTGATTCGTGCCGCGGCCGCCTTGGTCGTACTGTCCTCGACGCCGAGGTCCGTGAGCTGCCTTGCCTGGTAGGCAAGTGTGTTATGGGCGTCCGTGACGGCACGAATGGCATCGTCCGTGAGCTCCGCGTTGTAGATCTGCAGGAGCTGGGTGCCGTCCTGCAGCGTGTCGAGGTGCTTCTTGACCAACATGACGGTGGGCTTGGTCTGCCGGCAGTTGCGTATGCACTGCTCGAGTGCCTCGCCCAGTTTACTGAAGGCGGACGGCCCCTCTGGCGAGCCTGGAAGTTTGTTGAGTCGGCCCTGCACGCTGCGAAGCTGCTGCGCGAGCTGCGGGAAGTGCTGGAGGACAGCGTCGGCGATGGCATGGTCCTCGCGGTCCATTGGGTGCCCAAGACGGTCATCGAAGAACCTGCAGATACGGGCTCGTGTCTGGGGGCCGATGTCGTCCTGACCGGCGGGGAAGATCGTTGCACGGCGGAACGGACGGTCCTTTTCGAAGTGCTCACGCACACCAGCGTCCCGAATGGCGGTGATCTCATTTCCGCCATCGGGTTGGAGTCGCACCTTGCTGGCGCGTAGCAGACCCGCGACACATGCCTTCACGACGTTTGCGGTGTACCCGTATGGCGGGCCGCCGAAGTGGGCGAGGAGCGTCGTTCCGCCGAGCCCACCTTCGGACTCGATGTGCTCCTGAATCCGGCGTGCCACGACACCGCTGCACGACGGGACGTAGCGTCCAGAGTCAAGCTCAAGGATGCCGAGATCACCCGTAAGAAACTTGGGCGACGGGCCCGAGAGCTCGGCCTCGACGAGTTGAAGCAACTCAGATGGCTGAACCTGCGTCGCGGTGAAATGCGGAAAGAGTTCCGGTAGCACCCGGTTTGCCGCCGCGTGGAGCGCTGTGGCAAACGATGCACCATGCTCCTGGGGTGAGAAGCTCCGACCTCGGAAGTACATCTTTCCGGTCATCCAGGCTGCCTCGGTGGCGTCCCGGACGAGCTGCTCGAGGTCCTCGGCGCGGTTCTCCTCCTGCTGGAGCAGGAGCCTGCGAGCGGGATTCAACGACTCGCGGCGCGGCTTGTACTTCTTGACCATGGCTCGTGAGTGGTAGAGCTCACGTGCACGCTGGTCCACGTTGCCGCTGTCGCCGCACAGCCATACGTGGCGGTCGTGAAGGGCGTTCTCGCCACTCCTCTTGACCCAGGTGCTTTCGGTGCGCTCCTCTTGGACCAGAAACCGGAAGTCGACCCGGACGGCAGCGTCGTCGCGCGGGTCGGCGATGGAGACGTCGTCGGCGCGGCGACCGTCGGAGAACAGGCCCACCCAGGGGAATGACCGTCCTTGCAGTCGCGGACGATCCGGCGTGGCGAGGAGAAACCTGAGCGCTTCCTGCACGATCTCGCTGACCGACTCGCGCGTGACGCCGACGTCACGGCGCTCACGTTCCCATTCTTCGCCGGCCGAGGACTGGATCTTGTAGCCGTGTCGTTCCGAGTACCCGAGGAGATTTCTGCGTCGCAGCTCCTCCAGCGCCTCGGTCACAGCGGCAACGTTGTTACCACGGTCGACTCGGTCGTAGAGACACTGCGCCACAAGTCTCGCGTCAGTGGCCTGAGTGTCCTGAATGAGCTCGAGTAGCGCCACCGCCTTGGCCGCCTGCACCAGCAGCCCATCCGCATCATCGCTGCACTGGCTCAAGACGCGGGCCATCGACGCTTGCACGTCGGAGTCGAGCGCGGTGTGCTGAACCTCGTAGATCCGGTCGAGGGTCACGAGCGTCCCCATCGGCTGCTCCGCGAGTTTCTGATCGCGGAACAGCTCGCCGAGCAGTTGGAGCAGGCCACGGATGGCCTGGTCATCGCCCTGGGCGCGGGTCGAACGGGTACGCAGGGCGGTGGTGATCTGCAGAATCAGGTCGATCTGCCCGGGGAGCATCGGGTAGACCTCGACGAACTCCTCCGGAGTCACCGACTCACAACCATAGGCAAATAGCTTGAGGTCGGGTCGGTGATGTTCAAAGAGCGCGTGCAGATGCTCTTCGGCATCGGGTCGTTTCTGGAGGAGCCGCTTGTGGACGACGTCCCGGATGTTCGTGGCGGCCAGGTGGACACGGAACTTCGGAGGGAAGCGGTCTTTGGCCCATACCAGGAAGGAGTCGTCCGCCCCCTCGTCGAGCTTCTGCTGCCCGAGCGCCAGCAGCCATGCTTTGCCGGATAGCGTGGAGCCGATGGCGGTAGCGAAGGCGCGCAGCCGATCCACGCGGTCCTTGCTGGATAGCACGTATTGGGAGACCTCGTCGACGACGAGGAACAGCGTCGCACCCGGATGGCGGAACTTGAGCATGTCGCGGATGGCGGCCACGGCCTCCTCTGGCGACTCCGAGCGGGTATGGGTGCCGCCGCGGCTGGTGAACCAGCTCATGGGATCGATGTACCGGTCCGGGTACATCGCGTTCATGACCTGGGAGAACTCCTCCTCAGCCAGCGACTTGTCCTTCACACTGGCCCACGGCGTACCCAGCACCTCATGGGCCATCTGCTCGAAGCGGGACCATTCGCCGTCGCGTTCGAGACCCAGCTCAAAGTCGGCCACAAGCGGCTCGGCGCAGTAACCAAGCCGTCGCTGGACCTGTCGAACGGTTGCGGCATGGATATGCTCGTTATCGCGTGCAATGCCTCCGATGTCGAACACGACCGCCAGCGGATCGATCTTTTGGCGGAGAGCGCGCCACGCCTCACGAAGCTCGGCAGACCTTGGTGACGTGTCGCGCTGAAGCCATGCTTCCGCTAGGGAGCGTCCATCCGGCAGTGCGACACCATCGAGAGCAAGCCCGAGGAGCTTGGCAAAGCTCGACTTACCGGAGCCGTAGAACCCTGAAATCCAGACATTGGGGAGTTCTGGCCCGCCCGCCCTGTTGAGTTCCGTAGCGATGTTCGTGATTAGCCGAACGTATTCCTCATGGATGCCGCTCGGCACACGGCGATGGTTCGGATGATCCTCGGGCCAGCCCCCGGTGATGATGTATTCGGAAACCTCGTCGGCTAGCTTGTCCGGACCATGCTCGTGAAAGTAGACCACGGGCGGGATATCCCGGGTGACGTCCGAGACGAAGAGGTCGCGAATCAGCATGTTGTCCCTCATGGATAGATCCGGGGCCGGTAGTCGTTATCTGGGTCGTGGATGCCCATAAATGAGAGTCCTGTCGGGCCGCGTCGTGTGCCCGGATAGAGCAGCACGACCGGGACGTTTCGCGTCCGGCCGTCGAGGTGACGGAGAAGAGCTGATGTCCGAATGAACGGATACAGGGCGCCCGCGCGTCCGATGAGGACTACGGTTCGATCGACGGTGCCCGGATTGTTGTCGGCATATTCGCAGATCAGACGGCCGCAATCAGCTGCGATCCCGTCCGGCCCTTCGACGAGGGGTGAGACCTTGGACTTCAGGTAGTTCAGCCCGCGCGCCGGTTCGATGTCGGCCATCCGCCGTTCCATCTGTGTTACCCGGTCGACCCACTCCGAGCCCTGCGCCCTGACTCGGTCGAGCAGGAGCTTCTGGAGACTGATCGAAATGATCATCCAGCCGTTTGCGGAAAGGTCAGTGGTCAGGCGTTGCACCTCGCCGCGGAGCTTAAACTCGTCGGACGGCTCGTACTGCAGGATAGCAAATCGGTAGTTACGCATCGTGCTGATGCTCGGTCCATCGGTGCTGATGAGATCCCGCCGGAGTGCAGCAAACGCCTCGCGTAGTGGGCTCTGCTCGAAGAGGGGGAGAGTCACCAGGCGGCTCCAGCCATAGACGGCTGGGCGCCTCGGATGTTGACGTCGGCCCACATCCGCAGATTGTGGTACTTCCAGCCGAAGTCGACAAGGTCGCCCTGCCGCTTGAACGCGAGCCCGGGGAGTCTACGTAGGCGTTCGTCGAGGATGGCGCCTTCCAGCCCGACCGAACGAAGATACGGATTGTCGAGCATGGTGCCTTCGAATTCCGTCTCACGGAGTAGATATAGGAGATACTCAAGCGCTTCGTCAGGTACGCGTGGCGCTCCCAGCGGACGAGGGTCACGGATTGTGGTAACCAAAGCTGCCGAGTGTGCCGCTGCGAGAAGCTTGCTGGCGAGTTCGATCCGCATGGACATCCTCCAGCGTGCGCCCGCTTGATCACCGACCCAGCCGACGACGAGATCGCGCGTCAGTTCCGGGCGCAGCCAGTAACGGCGCTCCGCGAGATACGCACCGGTAAAGCTTCGGTAGAGCGGGTCGGTCAGCTGCAAGTGCCAGTGGCAGATGACTCGACGCGTGTCCGGCGACATCTGTTCCCAGCTGTGAAGTGTGGCCAGCGCGGTCGGAAACGCACCGAAGCGCGCGCGCATGTTGGTGAGAAGGATCTTGACTCGCGCAAGGCTCCGGGCGCCGAACCAGTACTCGTGGAAGGCCAGCTGCGCGTTCATGGAGAGTCCCTCGTCCGCGCGGGCCCAGAAAGCGCGCGAGTTGTCGACCTCGAGGGCACACTTCGACAGGCGCGTATGGACCTTTGCAACCTCTCGCGGTCGATCCGTCATGGTGTCCTCCTGAAGTGCGGAAGCGGATAACGCTCGCTCTCCGGTGCGAGTCCTGCGATCAGCTTCCGTACCAGTTGATCCAGGGCGATTGGAGGACTCCCCTTGAGTCGCCGCCCGACTGGAGTGGTCGTCCCGTCGGGAGCGCCGTGGCCAGCGACCCAGTCCCAGAAACGATTCCGGTCCCAGCCGTCACTGACGATGGCCAGACCTGGGAGCGCCTCTTCCGGGAGACGGCTCGAGCGCTTCAGATCTTGAAAGCGCTCCTCGATGCGCTCGTCCAGTTCGAAACCCAGGCTGAAGAGTGAGAGGAGCCGGTCCGGGTCGTGGTCCTGATGCCGGACGCCCGCGTCCATCGTTCGGGCAGCCTCTCTGGCGCCTTGAAGCACAGCCCAGCGCCAGGTGCTCGGCAACAGCCTGCGGAACAGATCCTCGCCGCCGTACTCGGAAACAAGATCAGACCGCCACCAACCAAGCCGACCTTCTTCCCCCGCCTCGCCGGCCCACGCCACTACGAGCTGCGAGGTGAGCGCCATGTCGATCTCCGACGCCGGAATCGGCTGCCGGTCATTCCCGGCTGGTGGATCCTCGGAATCGAACATGATCATTGCTCGACCTTCCCAGTCTCCGGCTCCGCCGCTCCACCGGCCTCGACCCAAGCGTCGACCTGCGAGAGCTTGAACTTCCACAACCGGCCCACCCGGTGCGCGGGTAGGGACTTCGACTCGATCCAGCGGTAAACCGTGTCCTTGGCAACGCCAAGGTGGTTCGCAACCTCCTCCACCGAGACCCAGGGCTCATGCTCGTACATGGTTCGGCTCCAACAGGGCGCAGAGTGGTTGTCGCTCGCGCCCTCATCAGACGCGGCAAGAACGTATCACGGCGATAGGGGGACGTTGAAGATCGGCTTAGATCGGCAAGAATCGTCGAGGATCGGTTAGTTGACTACCGGCCAACAAGGCTGCTCGTTGCATTGCCTCAATTACATTGAGTCAAATCTTGCGCGAACGACGTCACCGAAGATGACTCGCCTTCTACGCACCTTTGCGGCGGGGCACCACGGAGACCTTTGCGGCGGGGCACCACGGAGGCGGTCGCTTCGGCAGCGGCGTGGGAGAGCTCAGGTAGGACGTCGCCGTAGAACTTGGCGGTGAAGTGTGGGCTGGAGTGGCGGAGCCGGTTGGAGATGACCTTCATCTGGACGCCTGCTGCGAGGCCCATGGTGGCGGTGCCGTGTCGGAGGTCGTGGAGTCGGATGGGTGGTAGCCCTGCTTGGGTGGCGAGGTGATGGAAGTGGTCGGTGACGTCGGCAGGGTGGAGCCGTCCACCGGTCGGGGTTGTGAAGACGAGCCCGGTGGTGGTCCATGCGGCACCGGCGGCGAGACGCTCGCGGTGTTGCCTGGTGCGGTGGGCGCGCAGCACCGCGACGGTCTCGGTGTCGAGAGCGACCGCGGCTTCGCTGTCGGTGGTTTTGGGGGTGTCGATGGCGGTGGCCCAGCCGTGTTGGACGAGTTGCCAGCGGACGGTGAGGGTGGCGGCGTCGAGGTCGAGGTCGAGGTCGTCCCAGTGCAGGCCGCAGGCTTCGCCTCGGCGCAAGCCAGTGAAGGTGATCAGGTGGTACAGGGCGTAGAGCCGGTCGCCCGCGTCGTGGGTGTGGTCGAGGAATCGGCCGGTGTGTTCGGGGGTCCAGATCATGACCGGGCTGGGGGTCTTGCCGGTCTCGCGCCACGTGCGGACGCGTTGGTCGGTCCAGACGGTGGGCTTGGGTGGTCGGGCGGTCGGTAGTTCAACCATGAGGGCGGGGTTGGTGTCGATGTAGCGGTGGCGGCGCATCGCGTCGTTGAGGGCCTTGCGCAGGGTCGCGTGGATGACGTGCAAGGTCCTGGGGCTAACGATCCGCTGGTTCTTGACCTGGTCGCGCTTCGCGGCGTCACGGCTGGCGCGCAGGGTCGCGATGGTGGTGTTGCGCTCCCCGATGGCGTCGTACATGGCGTCGATGTGGCCGGGGCGGAGCCGGTCGATGCGCAGGTGGCCGAGGTGCGGGATCAGGTACAGCCGGATGTGTCCTTCGTAGGAGCGCAGGGTGCCGGTCTTGATGTTCTTGCGTCCGGCGAGCCAGTCGGTCAGGTACACCTCCATCGTCGGGAGTTCGGTGGGGGTGATGTCCAGGTGCAGCGCCCGCCGGACCTGGTCCGGTGCGGGAACCGGCGCGCCGGTCTTGATGGCGGTTTCGATCAGGTCGCCGGTCTTGACGGTGGTGTGCGGGTCGGTGGGGTCGGGGACGGCGAGCGCGCTCCGGATGCGGTCCAGGACGGCGTCGGCGTCGGCCTGGGTGGCGTAGGGGCCGTGGCGGAGGGTACGGCGGGTGCCGTCGGCGCGGGCGGGTACTTCGATCTGCCAGTGCCAGTGGCCGTGGGTGCGGGACCAGCCGCCGCCGGGCCGGCGAAGCTGGGGACAGGAGCGTCCCAGTCGCCGGCCCGTGACGCTGTCGCGGCAGCCGCAGCGTTTGAAGGTAGATCCCTTCACTCATCGTCTCCTGGATGCTTCGTATGGTGCCGCCAGCGGTGTCGGGTGGAATCCGCTGGCGGCTGGGTCATCGCATCCACGCTCACCTTCGCGTCGGCTTCAAGTCCGCCGCCGGCTGCGTCGGGGTCGGGTTGGAGAAGGTGGAGGAGGGCGGCGACCGGGACGATGATGCGGCTGCCGGCCCGGATCAGCGGTATGGGGAACTGGTCGGTGGCGGCGAGCCGGTACGCCTGAGATCGGCTGATCCCGAGCACCGACGCGGTGGTGGCGAGGGTGGTGGTCACGCCGAGGGCACGGATGCGCTCGATCGTCCACACCTGCCCGACGCTGGGCGCGGTGGTGTTGCCGGTCGTCGTGCGGGTTGTCTGGTTAGCGGGGTTCGTTGGGCTGTTCATGATCAGGCTTCTCCTGGTGAGATGGTTGGCTGTGCGGTAGGAGCGGGGTAGCCCTGTCGGGGTCGACCGGCGCAGGGGTGGCTGCTGCGCCACCATCGCGCCGCTCCGGTGACAGAGGCGGTGACGTCGGGTTGGTCGGCATGACCGGGCTCACGATCAGTCCGGGGGGTGCCGACGACTCGACCTTGAGGGTCTTCAGCAGTTCGGATATTCGGGTGTTGGACACGGTGTGACCGGCTGCGCGGAGGGCTTTGGCGAGCGCTGCCCGGGTCAGTGCCTGGCCGTCCGCAGCAAGCCGGTCTCGGACCTTTCGCGCCGCTGGCAGCAGCTCGGCCACCGCGCGGGACGGCTGCGGGGACGGTCCCCGGTCCGCTCGCCGCCGCCGTTCCCGTCCGCCCCCGTGACGACGAGCATCCGATGAGCGGACGGTCCGGTTGCTGGACCGCTCCCCCGCCGTGACGGCGGACCGCACGGTCTCGTCTTGTCTGCTGTCCGGACGGGTCCATCCGGCCTCATCCGGTTGGCAGTCCACAACCGCTACGGCAGGGGCAGGCGTGGCGGTGCTGGTCCGGCCGAGGGCGATCTTGACCATGACGAGGAATCCGAGCGCGGGTACGGCGGCGGTGATCCACCCGATGACCGAGGGTTCGGCCTCGACGACCTGCGCCGCCAGGGACAGGGTGACCGCACACGCCAGGACGGTGGCCGGGAACACTGTGGAGGAGTGAGCGCGTTTGCGGCGGCGTAGTTCCAGGCCGGAGGCGATGGACATCAGCTCCAGGACGATCGCGTCGGCCCAAGCCAGCCAGCCGGGTTGGCCGTGCGCAGCGGCTACGTTGTGCACGTGGGTGAAGCTGGCCGCTCCGGCTGCGCCGCCAATGGCCAGCATGATGACGACCTGGATGACGCCCTCGACGCGGCTACCCCGCAGCCCCGCGTTCGGGTCAGTGGCCGGTGCCGTCGTGGCCCATCACCTCCTCCACCTCCTCGACCCGGACCGGAACAACGACCCGTCCGCCTGTCACAAGAGGCCGGCCCGGATGGCGGACCGACCCGGCGTCGGACAACCATCGGGACGGGGACCGCACGCCGGCCGCGGACCGCCCGCCGCAGACGCGGGACCGGGGTGCGGTCCCGCGGCTGTGGGAGCGGACGTTCGGTGCTTTCACAAATCTGTTAGCACCGGCCGAGCCGCTTTCGACAGATCCGTGACAGGCGCCGGCCGTTGCTGTCCGATCCGCAGCGGAGGTACTGTCCGCCGCCGTCGTGTCGTCGCCAATCACGCGGCCTCACCCGCCCGACTGGAGACGTCAACGACGTAACCAGCCAGCTCGGCCAGCCGCAGCCGCTGCCCTTCCCCGCCGGCCACGGCCCACACCGCCTCCGCTGGGCCCCGGCCGGCCGTCGCGGCGTGATCGCGGGCCCCGGTGGCCACCGGCACCGACAGCGGCACGTCGGCCAGCACGCGGCGTAGGTTGCGCTCCCGGGCGGCCGAGTGCAGCCAGAACAGCGCCGGCCACATCCGCCCGAGCGTGCCGAACAGCTCCTGATAGCCGTCTACCTTGCCGGCCAGGATCGACAACTGCTCGGCCCCGGTGTCGTACTCGACGAAGAACGGCACCTCTGCACCACCGTCGACCCACCGGCCGTAGCCGTCCGGGCGGACCCGCGGCTGGTACGCCCGCACCAGCCCCGGATCCTGCCGGCTGGTGAATGTCCCGGCGCGCTGGCACACCGCCTCCGGCAACCACTCCACCAGGCCGGTGCCCGAATGGGTGCGGGCGTGCCCGGCCAGGTCGGTGAAGAACCCGTTCACCCCGAGCCGGTGCGCGAGGCTGCAGGTCGAGGTCCAGCGCCGCCGCTCCACCCGAGCGTGATCCCGCCGCGGCGGGCGTTCGTCCCGGCTGGCCGCGACGACCTCGGCGCCGAGCTGGTCGACGACGTAGTGGTACGGGTACGAGCCGCCGTCGGCCCGCTGCGGTCGGAACCGGGCCACCAACCGCAGCCGGTACAACGTCCGCAGCCGCCGCTGGCAGAAGTCCAACGACGGGAACAGAGCGTTCGCGAGCTGGAACGACGTCAACACGCCGTGGTCGTACAACCAGCCCAGCAGCACACGGTCACGGCCGGTCAGCTGGGACTGGACCCGAAGGACCGGATCATCCACCGGCTACCACCTCCTTTCCGGTACGGGATGCCAGCCCCAGGGGGAGACCCGAGACCAGGCAGGGTCTGTCGCAGGACAAGCCGATGGCGCTGACAGACGGGCTGACCTGCGGTGTGAGAGGAAACAGGGGGTCCGTTCGAGGGTCCGGCTGAAGACTGACGTCAACGCTGGCCCCAAGCCCGACCCAGGGCCCCGGCAAAGTCGTCAGATGATGCCGAGTAGGGCCAGGGGCCGGGTGCTGTCGCGGGCGTGATGTCGGTTGGCGGCGGCGATGTTGGCGATTCCGGCGGTGCGGAGGGCGCCGATGGCGGCGTTGCGTAAGGCGGCCATGACCTCGGGTCCGGTTCCGGTGCGGATCTGGGATCGGTCTTCGTCGTAGGTGACGTCCCGCACCCGTGCGCCGTGAGGCGCTGCTGTTTCGAGTGGAGGTGGGAGACCTTCACCGCTGACCCTGTCGCAGCAGGGCGGTGGAGCTGAGGGCAGCCTGATCCGGGGAGTGCCGGGGAGGGCGGGAGCAGCCCTGACAAAGCCGGGACGCGCCAGTACTGCCAGATGGTGCGGGTCCGGTGAGCGTGATGGAGAGGAGTACGCGAGAAACCTGTGTTCTTACGTCCCTC
>NZ_JBSFYP010000077.1:0-28623 GCF_053599835.1 Micromonospora sp. NPDC005163 | reverse complement strand
TCCGTAGCATCATCGTGCGGGCGTGGAAGCACTACCGGTGGGACACCCGACCCCGCAGCCCTCGCATCCGATGACCTACTGGCGGACGCTCTAAGGGGCCCTTCCTTTCACTTCGTCAGTAGACGCGGGAGCCGATGAAGTCGTCGTGACCGTAGCCGACCGGGTTGGCGGCGGTCCGGGGCTCGAACGACCACTGCTGCCGGGTGCTGGTGGAGCAGCCGGCCAACCGCAGCCGGGGACTGCCCAGCCACGGGTTGTCGAACGCCACGCAGAGGTTGCTGGCACCGGCCGGCTTGATCTGTTTGCCGGCGAAGACGAACTGCTGGGCGGGGGTGCCGTTGCAGTCGTAGATGTTGACCGCGGTGCCGGAGGTCAGCGACCCGTTCGCGATGTCGAGGCATCGGTCGTGGGACAGCTCCGAGTGCAACGACCGTCGGCCCGGGTCGTACCAGAAGCCCTGGTTACGCCCACCGTGGCAGACGTACGGCTGCTGGACGGTGCCGTTGCGGGAGTCGTACCCCTTGCCGTCGACACAGGTGCCGGTGGCCAGGTTGCGCAGCTGCTTGAACTCCAGCAACCCCGGGTAGAGCACGCCGCCGCCGGTGCTGGCCGGGTCGACGCAGCTGGCCCGATCCTGCCCCGAGTTCCAGAACTGGGTGATGCACTGGGCGAACATGCCGTGTCCGCGGGCGTTGGGGTGGAACGACTGTCGGGCGGCGTTCTCGTCCCAGATTCCCAACTCGATGTAGAGGCCGCGGACCGAGGTGTTGTCCGTGCACACCTCGTGGCCGTGGAAGAGCCGGCTGGCATCCAGGTAGCGGGTGCCGGTCTGGGTGGCCGCGGCGCGCAGCGCCGACTCGAACATCGGTACGGCCTTGTTCCGGGCGAACGCCGCGTCGGCCAGGTAGAGCAGGCAGCCGCCGGAGTACCAGCCGGGGAAGTTCGGGTTGTCCTCCACGTCCGGGCTGCCCGGGCTCGGGTACGACATGAGCACCAGCTCGTAGTCCGAGCGCAGGTAGCCGGCGTTGGTCATGGTCTGCCGGATGTCGTTGAGCGCGTCGACCACGGCCTGCCGACTGCCGTCGGTGCGGATCGTCCACTGGTCGGTGTAGCGCGGGTAGCAGGGGCCTTGGAAGAAGACCCGGCTGATCGCGCAGTCGGTGGCGACCGGGCCGAACTGGATGGTGCCGTCGCCGTTCGCGCCGACGACGACCCAGATGAGCTTCACGTGCGTGTTACGCGCCTTGATTCCCAGGTAGTCGCCCTGGTTCAGCTCGTTGTGCTGGGTCGGGCCGCCGGCGATCAGGTTCCACGGGGTGGCGCCGGAGCAGGCCAGGTTGTACTGCGCGTCCGAGGGGATGCCGGTGCGGAACAGCGCCTGGTCGTACGAGCGGTCGCACCAGTTGCCGGGTTCGTGGGTGCCGGGGACGTAGTTGCCGACCCCCTCACCGGAGATCTCGCTGTCACCCATGGTGATCAGCGTGGTGCGGCGTTGGTCGATCGGGCGGATCGCCGGGGTGCCGTAGAGGGCGGTCGCCTCGGCGGCCCGGATGGCCTCCAGGTTGGCGGGGAGTGGTTGGACGCTCGGCCGGTCGGCGGCGGTGGCGGGGGCGGCCGGTCCGGCGAGCATCGGCAGGACGAGAGCGGCGACGGCGACGGCGACGGTGAGAGCCCGTCGTCGGGTCGCGCGTTCGGGCCTGGCGGGGGTAGCAGGCATCGACGCACTCCTTTCGGCTCAATCGCGGGACGTCGATTGAGTTACCAGACGGTAACGTGCTGATCAACGGATGTGAATACGCTTCGGATCCTTGCGCGCGGGATGCAGAACCGCCCGGATCGGACGATCCGGGCGGCGTGGGTGCGGGGTGGGTGGTCCGGGCTCGCTGCGGGCGATGCGGTCCGGCGGTCAGCGGCCGGGCGGCAGCGCGTAACCGACGTAGCCGCGGAACTCCAGTCGCCAGCCGTTCGGGACCAGCTTGGCGCACGCCGGCTGGCTGCCGGTGCAGACGATCGCGTCCACCGAGGTGGGGTCGGCCGGCGGGCGTTCCGGCAGCACCGACTGCAACGCCACCAGGTCCGGCGAGCGTCCGTCCGGCTGCCGCAGCAGCAGCCACCACGGGTACTCCCAGTTGTCGTTCTGCTCCACCAGACCGATCCGGCGTGCACCGCTGCCGTGGACCGCTGCCGCGGCCCAGCGGAACTCGTCGGCCCACTGTGGGCGACGCAGGAACCGGGTGTCCCAGTCCGACGTGGTGAAGACCGATCCGCTGCCGACGAGCCGGCGTGGGAACCCGTACGACAGCGCGAGCACCCCGGCCAGCGCCGAGGTGGCCAGCACGCTGACCGCCGCCACCGTGGCCACCGACCGCCGCCCCCGGTCGGTCCCGGGCCTGTCTGCCGCAGCGCCGAACTGGCGGCGGAAGAGCGCGTCCAGCCACAGCCCGGCCAGCGGCACGGCGAGCACCAGGGCGTAGAGCAGCAGCCGGTTTCCCCACGGTTGCCACTTGATCATCGCGGTGTGCAGCAGCACGGTGGCCAGCACCACCACCGCGTACCCACGCATCGGCCCGGCCTGCCCCGGGTCGATCCGGCGCGGCCGGACGAGCGCGACCGCCACGCCGATCAGCGCCAGTGCTCCGGCGATCGGGTACGCCACCCGGTCCTCGTCCGGGTACCAGGCGGGCTCCGGAAAGACCTCCCGGCCGAAGGTGATCGCCCGGTCCTGCGGGTCGACGCCGATCAGGTCCGCCCCGCCGATGATCGCCTCGGCGCCCACCCGGCGCAGCGGCGCCAGCGGCGTGTCGAACGCGGTGTGCCCGATCCGTAGCGCGTTGACCAGGATCGACGGCGGGTCGTGTCGTTCCATCGGGATCGACTCGCGCAGCCGGGGTGGCCCCAGCGGATGCCCGAACTCGACGGTCACCCGGGCCAGGAACGGACCGACCACCGTGGCCGCGACCAGGAGGATCAGCGCCGAACCGCCGACGGTGCGCGCCACCGCGCCGGTCGGCCGCGGCCGACGCACCCCACCGACCGCCGTCGCGTCGGCCGGTGCCCGGTCGCCGGTCAGGGCCAGCCGGAGCTGGGCCAACCCCCAGAGCACCAGCAGCGGGCCGACAGCGATCAGGCCGCTGGTCTTGGTCACCGCGGTCAGGCCGGTGGCGGCGCCGAGCGCGAGCAGGGTGCCCCAGCCGGCACGGCGGCGCAGCCCGTCCAGCACCAGGGTGGCCGCGCAGGCCACCCACGCCGCGCAGACCAGGTCGGTCTGCGTGCTCGTCGCCTGCAGCACCACCATCGGTGTGCTGGCCAGTACGAACGCGGTGATCAACTGGGCCCGCCGGCCGCCGCCGAGTTGCGCGGTGATCCGCGCGGTCACCAGCAGGCAGGCCACCTCGGCCGCCCACTGCACCAGGTTGTGCAGTTGGTCCCCACCGGTGAGCAGGCGCAGGTGCAGCAGCAGATACTCGGCGCCGGGCGGAATGGTCACCTGCCGGTGGATGGCCGTGGCCCAGAAGTCGAGGTCGCCTTGGGCCACCCAGTGCTCGACCTTGGGCAGGTGGTACGTCTGCGAGTCGAAGTTGTTCGGCTCGGCCAGCAGCGCGATCAGCAACTCCAGCAGGACCAGCCCGCCGACCGTGCCGGCGAGCAGGCGCTCGCCCCGACCCGCCGTACGCCAGGTGTCGACCGCCCTGCCGAGCAGGCCGGCGGGAGTCCGATCGACCCGCCGCGGCGCGGGGTCACGCCCGGCTTCACCGCCGTCGGCGGGGGGGGCGGACGTTTCCGGGTCGGTGCCAGCGGCCACGGTGGCGCCGACCGCGACCGGCCGGGGTGCCGCGGCGGCCGGCTGCGCGAGCCGGGTCACCTGGCGCCACCGCAGCCCTGCGGCCGTCGCGGCGGCAGTCAGGAAGAGCAGCCAGGCGGCGACGAACGCCGGTCGGGTGAGCGCGTGCAGCGCGCCGAGCAACTCGACGACGAGCACCGCGTACGCGCCGGTGAGCAGGGTGGCGCGTACCACCGCGAGCCGCAGCGGTGCCACCGCGTCGACCCCGCGCGGTCTCGTGGCGACGGTGAGCAGGAGCACCGCGGCGGCAGGAACCGCCGCGAGCAGGGAGCCGGCAGCCGACATGGCGGAGAGTAAACACCATCCGGCTGAATCCGCCACGCTGACTGCCCGGTGGTGACGGCCGGCGTTCGGCCGACCAGCCAGGCTAGGCTATGCCCGACGTATTGTCGCCACCGTGGAGATTTCCGTGAAGCTCTCGATCCTCATGCCGGTCTACAACGAGGAAGAACGCATCGCGGATGCCCTCAAGCAGGCACTGGCGGTGGACTATCCGTGTGAGATCGAGCTGGTCGTGGTCGACGACGGCAGCCGGGACGGCACCGGCGAGATCCTGGGTTGCGCCGACGACGCCCGCCTGCGGGTCATCACCCACCAGCGCAACGCCGGCAAGGGCGCGGCCATCAAGACGGCGGTGGACAGCGCCGAGGGTGACTACATGGTCATCCTCGACGCCGACCTGGAATACGACCCACAGGACATCCCCAAGCTCCTCGACCCGGTGCTCGACGGGCGGGCCACCGTTGTCTACGGCAATCGCACCTTCGGCAGCCACAGCGCCTACAGCTTCTGGTACGTGATGGGCAACAAGGGCGTCACGATGGCGGCGAACGTGCTGTTCAACTCGTACATCGGCGACCTGGAGACCTGCTTCAAGCTGATGCCGGTGGCGCTCTACCGGTCGCTCGACGTGCGCTCGCGCGGCTTCGGCATGGAGGCTGAGGTGACCGGCAAGCTGCTGCGCCGCCGGATCCGGCCGTACGAGGTGCCGATCAGCTACCGGGCGCGTGGCCGGGAAGAGGGCAAGAAGATCACCTGGAAGGACGGCGTCGAGGCGATCTGGATCCTCGGCCGGGAACGCGCCCGCCGCCGTCCCACCACGCCGGCTCGCTGACCGCTCAGCGGCCGGCGGCCAGCAGCGCCCCGGCCAGGAAGGCGTCGACCGAACGGCGCAGGCCGGCACCGTCGAGCCCGTGCCACCGGTTGTGGTCCTCGGGCGAGCCGTAGCGGCGCAGATCCTTCCTCCCCACCCCTAGGGCCAGTAGCCGATGTGGCCGGTCCACCAGTGCCGCCGACACCACCTGGCTGGACGTGCCGGCCAGGTACGGCTCGACCAGGATCACCTCGGTTCCCGCCAGTGCCCGCAGCCCGGCGGTGTCGAACGGTCGCGGCCGGTGGGTGTAGGCCACGGTGACCGGCAGATCGGCGACGGCGGCCAGCGCCGCGTCCAGCACTGGCCCGACCGCCACCAGCAGCGGGGCCCCGGACCCGGCATCACGCACCACCGCGAGCGAGCCGTCGCCGCCGCGTGGCCGGTCGTTCTGCAGCACTGAGAGTCGCAGGTACGCCGAGCCGTCGCCGGCCACCGCGTTCCGCAGCAGCGCGGGCACCTCCCCCGGGTGGCCGGGGACGTGCACCGTCCAGCCGTGCAGGGTGTCGATCAGTGACACGTCCGCCGGGGACAGATGCGTCCGGCCGGATGCAGCGCGGTCGTACGAGCCTCCGACGCCGACCAGCACCGCGGACGCGTCCTGGTGGTCCAGGTCCAACTTGAGCTGCTCGTATGCCCGCTCGACCAGGAACGGCGCGTAGCTGTGCACGATCGGCCGCAGGCCGGTGAGGGCGAGCCCGCCGGCCACTCCGACCATCAGTTGCTCCCGGATACCGACGTTGAGCACCCGGTCCGGATGCTGCGCGGCGGCCGGGGCGAACGCGGCGGCGGAGATGTCGGCGAGCACCAGCGCGGTGTGCGGATCCTCGGCCAGCAACTCGGTGGTGGTGGCGGTGAAGATGTCGCGCATTGTCACTCCTTGGTCTTGGCGACCGCGACGACGACGTGCGGCCGGTCCCGGTGCTGGCTGGTGAGGGCGGTGTGCAGCGCGTCGTGGTCGTGTCCGTCGACGGTGGTGGCGGTCCAGCCGTTCACCGTGAACCGGGCCGCCACGCCACCCGGCCAGCCGTGGGTGGCCGAGTGGTTGTCGACAACCACGGCGGTCAGGCTTCCGAGGCCGGTGGCGCCGGCGTACGCGATCGCCTCGTGGTTCGATCCCTCGTCCAGCTCGGCGTCGCCGAGCAGCACGTACACCCGGGGGGTGAGCAGGCCCTGGGCTCGCAGCCCGAGCGCGGTGCCCACACCAAGGCCGAGACCGTGCCCGAGCGAGCCGGAGCCGATCTCCACTCCCGGCACCAGGGTCCGATCCGGGTGGTCGCCGAGGCGGCTCGCCGGACCGCCCTGGTCGTCGAGCCAGCCGGCGGGGAGGAAGCCCTTGGCGGCGAGCACCGCGTAGTAGCCGGCCACGGCGTGGCCCTTGGAGAGCAGGAACCGGTCCCGCTCGGGGTCGTCGATGGTGCCCGGGGTGATCCGCAGGACGCGGTGGTAGAGCATCCAGAGCACATCGATGGTGGAGTACACGTTGGCGCCGAACTCCCGGCCGGCGCGTAGCCGCTCCAGTGGGCCGGCCACCGGCCCCGGCACCAGCGGCATGGCCGCGTTGGTGGTGATCGTCGTCATGTGGATAGTCTGGGAGTTGAAGGGAACTTCAACTCAAGGACCGGGTGATGCAGGACTCACTGACCATCGGGGAGCTGTCCGCCCGCTCGGGTGTGGCGCCGTCGGCGCTGCGCTACTACGAGCGGCTCGGTCTGATCCGCGCCGACCGGACCGGCGGCAACCAGCGCCGGTATGCCCGAGCCGAGCTGCGCCGGGTCGCCTTCATCCGAATCTCCCAGCAGGTCGGCGTCTCGCTGGACGAGATCCGCGCGGCGCTGGACTCGCTGCCCGAGTCCCGTACGCCCAGCCCGCAGGACTGGGCGCGGCTCTCCGCCAGCTGGCGGGGCCGGCTGGACGAGAGGATCCGGCTGCTCACCAAGCTCCGCGACGACCTGGACGGCTGTATCGGCTGCGGCTGCCTGTCCCTGCAACGCTGCACGCTCAACAACCCGGGTGACGCCCTCGGCGGCGAAGGGCCCGGCGCCCGCCTGATGCTGCCCCGGCCGGCGGCCGACACGTCCGCCTGACGCGGTGACCGGCGTCACCCGACGGTGAGCAGCACCTTGCCAACGTGGTCGTTCGACTCGACCAGCCGGTGCGCCTCCGCCACCTCGGTCATCGGCAGCCGCCGGTCCACCACCGGCCGGATCCTGCCGGCCTCGATCAACGGCCACACCTCGTCCCGTACGCCCCGGACGATCTCCGCCTTCTCGGTGAGCGGCCGGGCGCGCAGGGTCGTCGCCGAGATGCTGGCCCGCTTGGTCAGCAGCGCGCCGAGGTCCAGCTCGGCCTTGCGGCCACCCTGTAGCCCGATCACCACCAGCCGGCCACCGGTGGCCAACGCGGCGACGTTGCGACCCAGGTAGGACGCGCCCATGATGTCGAGGATGACGTCCGCGCCGTGGCCGTCGGTGGCTCGCCGGACCTCCTCGACGAAGTCCTGCTCCCGGTAGTCGATGGTGTGCGCCGCGCCCAGTTCGCGCAGCCGGGGGTGCTTGGTCGCCCGAGCGGTCGCCAGGATCGTGGCGCCGAGGGCCGCCCCGAACTGGATCGCGAAGGTGCCGATCCCGCTGCCGCCACCGTGCACGAGCAGCGTGTCGCCCGGGTGGAGCCGGCCCACCGGGACCAGGTTCGACCAGACGGTGCAGGCCACCTCGGGCAGCGCCGCGGCGTCGACCAGGTCGACGCCGGCCGGCACCGGCAGCAGCTGCCCGGCGGGGACCGCGACCCGCTGGGCGTACCCACCACCGGTCAGCAGCGCGCAGACCTGCTGGCCGATCGCCCACCCGGTCACCTCCGGACCGATCGCGCTGACCACCCCGGAGCACTCCAGCCCGGGGTATTCGGGTGCGCCGGGCGGCGGAGGGTAGTGCCCCTGCCGTTGCAGCAGGTCCGCGCGGTTGACCCCGGCGGCCCGCACGTCGACGATCACCTCGCCCGGGCCCGGCTCGGGGTCGGGGACCTCAGCCCAGATCAGCGCGTCGGGTCCACCGGGCTGCGGAATGGTGATGGCTCGCATGGGCTCAGTCTTACCCGATGGCACCGCGGGCCGCAGGCGCACCCGATCCGTCCCCGACGACCACTGTGGATTTTCGTACGAGTTCCGGCGCCATGCCGCCCGGTCAGGGAGGGACGCCGGGCCGCGCACCCGGTGCCATGGCAGACTAGGCACGGCCGCGCACCCTCGGGTGGCGGCCCGGGAGGGTTCGCCTAGTGGCCGATGGCGCTGGTCTTGAAAACCGGTAAGGCAGCGATGTCTTCGTGGGTTCGAATCCCACACCCTCCGCCCCTCGGAACAGCTAAAATGCCCCCTGACCAGCGCAAACGCCGGTCACGGTGCGTGTCCGTGGATGGCGAGCGGTCCCGCTCGGGGCGATCCAGCATGATTGTGGCCGTGCGCTACCTGATCTCTCACCCCGATGCATTGGCCGAGCTTGGCGACCTGGACGTCGCGCTGTACGACGGCACCCAACCCGTGCCGGAGAAACTTGACGACGTCGAGTTCTACGCGGTGCCGTACGGGATCATCGATCCGCGCTTCTGCGAGCCGATCGCCCGGATGCCCCGGCTGAGGGTGGTGCAGACCGTGACCGCGGGCTACGACCACGTCCTGCCGTACCTGCGGCCCGGTCTGACTCTGGCCAACGGCCGGGGCGTGCACGACGCGGCGACCGCCGAGCTGGCCGTGGCGCTCACCCTTGCCGCCCGCCGCCGGCTGCCGGACTTCGTCCGGGCGGGAGGCGAGGGCCGCTGGACGACGGGTTGGTCCGCCGGGCTGGCTGACGCCCGGGTGCTGATCGTCGGGTACGGCTCGATCGGCGCCGCGATCGAGCGCCGGCTCGCCGGGTTCGAGGTGGAGATCAGCCGGGTGGCACGGAGCCCTCGCCCCGGCGTACGGCCGGTCTCCGAAATTGCGGAGCTGTTGCCGCGAGCGGATGTCGTCATCCTGGCCACGCCGCTGACCCCGGAGACCGAGGGCCTGGTGGACAAGGATTTCCTCGCCGGGATGGCCGACGGCGCCCTGCTGGTGAACGTGGCACGGGGGCGGGTGGTGGACACCGAGGCGCTGCTCGCAGAGCTCAGCTCGGGCCGGCTGCACGCTGCCCTGGACGTCACCGAACCCGAGCCGCTGCCCGCCGACCACCCGCTGTGGTCCGCGCCGAACGTCCTGATCAGCCCGCACGTCGGCGGCCTGACGGCCGCGTTGGCGCCCCGGGCCCGCCGGCTGCTGGTCGATCAGGTCCGGCGGTACGCGGCCGGCGAGCCGCTCGCGAACGTCGTTATCGGGCCGTGACTTCCGGGTCCGACCGGGCGCTGGAACCTCGCCGGCGTCCGACCAGCGCCTCGCAGCTGACCAGAACGACGAGGAACGCCGTGAGCAGGCCGAGGGCGGTCAGGCCGGGCAGATACCGTCCGGCGGGAAGTAGCAGGAGTGCCGCGCCGGGGGCGAGGAACTGCCCCGGCCGCACGGACCGGACGCTGAGACTCAGGAACGTTGCCCTGCCCGCGAGGTACAGGGCCGTCCCGCCGAACAGGGCGACGGCCGGAATCCAGTTCAAGGCGTCGGTTCCGTGGGACTCGTCATGTGCGAGGCCGGCGAGCACTTGCTCCACGCCCAGCGCCAGGTAGATGGTGCCGGCGATCAGCGGGAAGTGGGCAATGGTGTAGGCGTTGGCGGCCTGGTGGCCTCGTCGCAGGCCGGACTCTATCGTCAGCGCCTTCCCGGCGGTCGCCGCGCTGGCGGAGTACAACCAGTACAGGCATACCGTGGCGGCGAGCGTGAGGAGCGCGGCCACCAGGACCCGTCCATCCGTCATCCCTGCCCCGACCCCGACGCCCAGTGAGATCAGGGACTCACCGAGCGCGATGATCACCACGAGGCTGTGCCGCTCCGTGAAGTGACCCGGGCTGCGCACGGGCCATCCGCTCAGCACGGAGGCGACCACCCCGCCGCCCATGTCGACCACGAGCGCTGCCGTCCAGAGCAGGATCTGTGCGGTGCCGCCGAACACGGCACCGAGAACGAGGGGGATCCAGGACAGCGCGGTGGAGAGGGCGTAGAGACGAATGGTCCGGAGCAGGCGCGGGTTGCCCACCGCTGCCCAGTGGTAGAGGACCAGATGGATCACTCGCAGCACGATGTAGGTCAGTACCAGGATCAGCCGGGGTCCCAACGCTGCCGGACCGGATTCCCAGACGTCGGGGATGACGAGAGCGGCGAGGAAGACTGCTGCCATCGCGACGGTGACGCCGGCACGGATCAGCCCGACGTCGATTCGGGCCTGGTTTCCCAGCCAGGAGTACACCAGCCAGGCGATCCACAACAGCAGGAGGACGAGGAAACCCTGCACCAGGGTCACCGGCGCGGGCCGTGCGCTCATGAACTCGGTGACCCGGATGAAACCGAAGACGAACACCAGATCGAAGAAGATCTCGAACAGGGTCGTCCGGTGCGCTTCCGCGGTGACCACCGGCCGCTACCGGAAGCTCCGCCCCATCACGTCATCTTCATCGTTCGCCACGCCGCGCTCACGGCGATTCGGACAACCCGCGCTGATCTCCCTCTGGGGGGTCCGTGGCCCGCCGGTTCTCCCGGATTGTCTCGTCGGCCAGCCGCTCGATCGCGCGCCGGCGCTCCTCGGCGATGGCCCGTTCGTCCTGGCGGCGCAGCGCGGTGAAGACGGCTGCGACGAAGTCCCGCCAGATCCCTGCCACGAGGTCCCCCTGTGGAGCGCTGCCCCGGACTCAACGGTAGCGCCGCTGAGCCGGCGCTGGCGCTTCCGGTCGTCGTAGAGGCCGCGAAGGGGTAAGAAGGGGCAGGAATCTCCGTGAACACCGGAAGGACGCGTCCCGATGACCTTGGAACGACCGATCGCCCCGGACCCGTACGAGCTGCTGCCGATGGTGCCCTCGTTCACCCTGACCAGTGACGACGTGCAGAACGGCGAGCCGATGGATGCCCGGCACGCGCACGGCAGCACCGGGGGCGGCAACGTCTCCCCGCAGCTGACCTGGTCGGACTTCCCCGCCGAGACGAAGAGCTTCACCGTGACCTGCTACGACCCCGACGCGCCGACCGGCAGTGGCTTCTGGCACTGGGTGCTGGTGAATGTGCCGGTCGACGTCACCCAGCTGCCGACCGGCGTGGGTGGCGCGGCGGGCGCGGACCTCGGTGGAGCGTTCTCGGTCCGCAACGACTACGGCGAGCAGGGCTACGGCGGCGCGGCGCCGCCCCCCGGTGACCGCCCGCACCGGTACGTCTTCGCAGTGCACGCCCTGGACGTCGACCGCCTCGACCTGACCCCCGACGCCAGCCCGGCCTACGTCGGCTTCAACCTCACGTTCCACAGCCTCGCCCGAGCGGTGATCCGTCCCACGTACCAGATCAAGGACTGACCCGCCCCACCCCGGATCCACGCGATCTTGCACTTCCTGCCCGACGTGCCCGCCATGAAGGGGGCGTCGAGGACCGAGAGTGCAAGATCGCGGGCCGGGGCGGAGGGCGGGGCGGTCGGGCCGGAGGTCAGGCGGGTACGCGGGCCACGGCGAAGACGGACTGGCCGAACGGGGGCCGGATGCGCTGTTCGGCGGCCTTGGTGGCGGGGAGGACGACCGTGTCGTACACCTTCACCATCGGGCCCTCCTTTGGCATCAGCCGGAAGACCTTGGTGGCCATGAAGTAGCCGAGCAGCCCCAGCGCGTTGGCGTAGTGGATCTTCTCCACGGTCAGGCCCGCCTCGGTCATCGCCGCTCCGAGCGTCTTCTTCGTGTAGCGGCGGACGTGCCCGGTGGCGATGTCGGCCGGGCTCATGGCGAACTGGAACGCCGGCACGATGATGATCACGGCACCGCCGGGTCGGACCAGGTCGCGCATGCTGCGCAGCGCGCCCACGTGGTCCTCGATGTGCTCCAGCACGTTGTACGAGACCGCGGCGCTGTAGTCGCCCCGATCGTTGTGCGGCAGCAGCATCTGCCGGACATCGATGCTCGGCTGGTCGGCGAGGCGCTCCTTGAGCTGCACCAGTCGGTCCGGATCGGCCTCGGTGGCGGTGAACCGGGGCAGCCGCCGCGACCATTCCAGCGCGTAGTCACCGAGACCGCTGCCGATCTCGATCGGGTCGTCACCGAGGTACGGCACCGCCAGTTCGACGAACCAGCGACGGTGGTTGACAGCGGTCGCCAGGCCCTCCAGAACCTCGGACTGGACGCGCTGATCCCCAGTGATTTCTGCCATGCGTCGATTCCTCACGATATGAACTCGACCCGTGCCTGGACCGACAGAGTGAATCATCCGCTCGGATGGCAGAAGAATCGGGGCAGCGGGGTGGCCGAATTGCGGTCGGGGGTGGGCACGTGATCGGCGGTCGGCGAACCCGGCACATAGTACGGCAGTACCCCGAAACATGTCACGGCAGTGCCATACGCTGACTACCCTATGAATTGTCATGACTACTCCTGAATCGGACGCGCCCGGAGGCGGCCCGGTCGCCGCGTCGACGGCGCAGGGCGATGGCGTCCGCGCGGCCGGCAGCGGCAAGCGGGCCGATCTGGCCGCCGTGCTGAGCTTCGTGGTGCTCGGCTTCTGGGTCACCGGGCGGCTCTGGCTGGAGCCGGGCAGTGGAGTGCGGGACAACCGCTCCGATCAGTCACAGTTCGAATGGATGATGGCGCACGGTGCACGGGTCGTCACCCATTTCGCATATCCGTTCCATTCGGACCGGATGAACGTGCCGGACGGCGTCAATCTCATGGCGAATACATCCGTATTATCCGTTTCGCTGCCAATGACACCGGTCACCGTGCTCCTCGGACCGCGCGCGGCATTCCTGCTCTTTCTCACCGCTGGAATGATTGCCACCGCCACGGCCTGGTACTTCCTGCTTTCCCGGGTCCTGATCGGCGCCCGCGGGCCGGCTTGGCTGGGTGCCGGCTTCTGCGCGTTCGCGCCGGCCGTGGTGTCGCACGCCAATGCGCATCCGAACATCGTGTCGCAGTTCGTGGTCCCACTGATCATCTGGCGAACGCTGCGGCTGGGCGAGCCGGGCCGCTGGCTGCGCAACGGCGTGCTCCTCGCGTTGGTGATCGTCTGGCAGGCCTTCCTCAACCTGGAGATCCTGCTGATGACGGCGATCGGGCTGGGCGTGATCGTCGGCGCGCTCGCCCTCGGCCGCCGGGAGCTGCGATCGCGGGCCCGGCCGTTCCTCGCCGGTCTGGCCGTCGCCGCCGGGGTCGCCGGGCTGCTGTTGGCGTACCCGCTCTACGTCCAGTTCTTCGGGCCGGGCGCGTACTCCGGGCTGTCCCGCCTGATCCGCGGCTATTCCAGCGACCTCGCCTCGTTCGTCGCGTACTCCCGGGAGTCGCTCGCCGGCAGCCCGCGTACGGCGGCGAACCTGGCCAAGAACCCGACCGAGGAGAACAGCTTCTTCGGGTGGCCGCTGCTGGTGCTGGTGATCGCCCTGGTCTGGTGGCTGCGCCGCTCGGTCGTCGTGCTCGGGCTGGCCGCCCTCGGGCTGCTCTTCGCGGTGCTCTCACTGGGCCGGGTGATCCGGTTCGCCGGCCGGGACACCGGCGTGCCGGGGCCCTGGGCGGCGCTGGAGAATCTGCCGGTCCTGCACTCGGTGGTGCCGACCCGGTGGGCCTTGGCGATCACCCCGATCATCGGGCTGCTGCTCGCCTACGGCGCCGAGCGGGCGCGCGAGCTGGCCCACTCGCAGCCGGCCGCCCGACGGCAGATCCGCTTCGTCACGGCCACCGTGCTCACGATGGCCCTGCTGCCGATCCTGCCCACCCCGCTACCGGTGGCCCGCCTCGACCCGGTCCCCGCCTTCGTCACCAGTGGGGCCTGGCGGCCGTACGTGGCCGGCGGGCGCAGTGTGGTGACCCTGCCGATGCCGGACACCAACTACGCCGAGCCGCTGCGCTGGTCCGCGGCGACCCGACTGGACATGCCCCTGGCCCGCGGGTACTTCCTCGGCCCGGACACGCGCCGGAACGCCGAGAAGCCGCGGATCGCGCTGTTCACCGCACCACCCCGCCCCACCAGCAGCTTCTTCGGCACCATCCGGCGCACCGGCGCGGTGCCGCCGATCACCCCGCAGAGCCGGGTGAAGGCGGTCGACGACCTGCGCTACTGGCGGGCCGGCGTGGTCATCCTCGGGCCACAAGAGTACGAGGTGGCACTGCGCCGGGGGATGACCGAGCTGACCGGGATCCAGCCGGTCTTCACCGGCGGAGTGTGGGTGTGGGACGTGCGGCCGTTGACCGACTGACCGAGGCTCAGGCCTGGCGGACGCAGCAGCCCTGGCAGACCTTCGGGCTGGGCAGCGTGAAGGCGAGGCAGCAGGTGCGTCGCTGCACGCTCGGCTCACCGGTCGGCCCCGGCACCAGCTCGACCAGGTCCGCCAGGTCGAGCGCGCCGAGCAGGGTGTCGATCGTCTGCACCGTCGGGCCGGGCAGCCCGTCCGCGGCCCGCAGGATGCCGTGCGAGATGCCGGAGGCGACTGAGCCGAGCAGCGTCCGGGTGCCGACCCGGACCTCCGCCTGGATCGCCGCGATGAGCGGGGCCAGGTGGGCGTCGAGGAGCGAGGCGCGCAGCGCGGCCAGCAGCTCCGCTTCGCCTGCGACGACCCGCACTTCCGGGTTGCCGGCCAGCGCCAGCGGGTCGTTCGGCAGCACCGCCACGGTGGTGCTGCGGCGCAGACCCAGGGTGAGCAGCGGCCGGTGGTCCTCGAAGTGGATCAGCACGTCGGACGGGTCGAGCAGCGGCACCCGCCGGGCCGAGGCCCAGCCGAGCACGACCGGCAGCGCCGTCCAGTAGCTGTACGACTTCCAGGCCAGCGCGGCGCAGGCGTGCGGCGTGCCGCCCCAGCGCAGTGTGGCGGCGTGCAGCAGATCGGGCAGCCGACTGCCGTCGATCAGGGTGGTCGCGGGCGCCCAGCCGAACTCGTCGTCGACCAGCAGGCCCGGTGCGAGCCCGGGAAGATCGTCGGTGCCGAACATGGCACGCAGTGCCGCGGTGACGGGGGCGAGCGGCGTGGCGGTCACGTCCCGCCTCGGCATCACCGCTGTCAACGTGTCATCCCCCGTCCGCGTGACCGAGGAGCACCTCGGCGGACGACCCTGCCGTCCTGAGCTAAGGCTAGCCTAACCACACGCGTAGGTCTAAGGGAAGCCTCACCTGAGCCGTATCGGGAGGTCAGGGTCACTCCGCTCCCGGCGGGAGCAGCGCTCCGCCCCGGCCTTCTACCCGGCCGCGGCCTCGGAAAACACCGGCGCAGGATCGATGTCGGTCGGTGGATTGTCAAGCGAAGTGTCGGCAAGGTGGCAGATGCGTGTGCGTACGGGCACGGAACGTGAAACTGATACTCCCGGCCACGAGGAAGCCGATGACGACCTCCCCCCTCGAACGGGCTGCCGACTCCTTCGCGGCCGAGCTCGCCCGGCAGCGGACCGGGCGGGGGCTGTCCAAGAAGCAGTTGGCCGTCCTGATGGGGTTCGACCCGTCCTACGTCAGCCACGTCGAGGGGCGCCGGCACCGCCCGACCGAGGACTTCGCCCGCCGCGCCGAGGCCGTCCTGGAGGCCAGCGGCGCGATCTGGCAGCGCTTCCGGGACTACGACGAACTACGGCACGCCCGCGCCGGTCAACAGCACCGCGAGCCGCACCTGCCCGGCCAGTGGTTGCCACCCGGCACCGGCCTCGTCGTGGAGCGGGAACTCGCCACCCTCACCCACACCGACGACAGCTACCGGTGCGTCATCCACCGGGAGCTCTACAACGCCGGCACCGAGCCGATCAACCGCTACCTGGTCCGGGTCGCCGTCGACCGCTACCCGAACGACCCCGGTCGCTCCAACCGGCACCACCGCGAGCACCCGCTCACCTTCGCCGAGCTGCAACTACAGGCCCGCCGGGACGACGGCGGCGGTGACCCGGAGCCGATGCACTGGCGGGCGAAACACGACCGGGACGCGTTCAAGGAAATCTGGCTGCTCTTCGAGAACAGCGAGCGGCGCTTCCCGCTCTACCCCGGTGACCGGGCCACCATCGAGTACGCGTACTCCGTCGGGCAGGAGAAGTGGGGTCCCTGGTTCCAGCGGGCCGTGCGGCTGCCCACCCGACAGCTCGCCGTCCGCCTGGACCTGCCGGCGGCGCTCGACCCGCAGGTCTGGGGCGTGGAGACCTCGCTCTCGGCGGAGGAGGGCCCGCTGCGCACGGCGCCGCAGCGCCGCGACGAGGGCGGCCGGGCGATTTTCGACTGGCAGACCGATGACCCACCGCTGAACGCCCGCTACCGCATGCAGTGGCGATTCCGGGCCCGCCCGGACACCGACCCGGACGTCGGCCCCGACGGGGCCCGGGTCCGGCCCAGCGACCGGATGCGCGGGCTCGGCATCGTCCAGCGCGGCGCCGACCTGCTCCGCCAGCGCGGCCGCCCGTTCGACCTGCCCGCTGAGGAGCAGGCCGCCCGCGAGGTGGTCGACCGGCTCAGCACGGCCCTGGCCCGGCTCGACGAGCTGCATCCGTTCAGCAAGGGGGTCGGCGTCGCCGCCCCGCAGCTCGGCATCGGCCGGGCGGCGGCCGTGGTGCGGCCCCCCGACCGCTCGGCGGAGCCGGTCGTGTTGCTCAACCCCCGGGTGGTCGACGCCGACCCGGACACCGACGAGCAGTACGAGGGCTGCCTCTCCTTCTTCGACCACCGTGGCCTGGTGCCCCGGCCGCTGCGACTGGACGTGGAGCACGCCCAGTGGGACGGCAGCCGGATCATCACCTCGTTCGAGTTCGGCATGGCCCGGCTGGTCGCGCACGAGATCGACCACCTGGAGGGCCGGCTCTACGTGGACCGGATGGCGCCCGGCGTGCCGCTGGTGCCGGTGGAGGAGTACCGGGAGACCGGGCACCCCTGGCGCTACTGAGACAGGGGCGGGACCGGGGCGCGTGCCCCAGGGGGCAGGGGCACGCGCCCCGGTGTGGGGGAGGAACGCCTAGAGGTCACCGAAGGTGTCGTAGCGGATGTGCGGCGGCGGCACCTCGTCCGCGGCCAGCACCCGCAACGTCGACCGGACCATCCGAGCCGACCCAGAGACGTAGCAGTCGTGCGTGGTCCACGGGCCGTACCGGGCCACCACGTCCGGGATGTCGCCCAGCTCGCCGTCGAAGTCTGGGTCCTCGCTGCACGCCGCGGTGACCGACAACCACGGGTGTACGGCCACCAGCTCCTGCAACCCGGCCAGGCCGTACAGATCCGCCGCCTGCCGGGCGCCGTGGAAGACGTGCACCCATCGGGTGCGGTTGTAGCTGGCCAACTCCTCCACCAGCGCCTTGATCGGCGCCAGTCCCACCCCGCCGGCCACGCAGAGGATGTCGCGCTCCGAGGACCGGTCCAGCGTCATCGACCCCATCGGCGCCGCCAACCGGAGCAGGTCACCCGGCCGCACCCGGCGGACCAGCGCACCGGACACCCAGCCGGCCCCGGACGACCGCACGTGGAACTCCAGCACGTTGTCGTCGTTCGGGGCGTTCGCCACCGAGTACGTCCGCCACACCCGAGGGTGGTGGCGCGGCACCTCCAGGCTCACGTACTGGCCCGCCCGCCACGGCAGCGGATGCTGCAACGCCCGGCAGGTCAGCACGGCGGTGTCCGGGCCGTACCGCTCGTGGGTCAGCACCTCGGCGTGCCAGTACGGCGGGTTCTCGTCGTTCGCCGCCCCGGCGAGCATCTTCGCCGAGATGGCCGCGTACGCGTCCCGCCACGCCTGGTCGTACTCCAGGTTCCAGCCGTCGCCGGCGGTGCTGCGCAGCGCGTCCAGCAGCGCGACGCCCATCGTCTTGTAGTGCTGCTCGTCGACGTGGTACTTGCGGTGGTCGCGGCCCAGCGCCCGGAGGAACTCGTCGAAGCTCTCGGGGTCGTCGACGGTGTGGATCGCCGTGATGATCGCTTCCAGCAGGCGGTCGCCCTGGCCGGTCATCTGCACCGGGAAGAGCTGCCGAAGGGCGGGGTCGAGCAGGAACAGCCGGGCGTAGAAGTGGCTGCTCAGCCGGTCCCGGTCCTCCTCGACCAGGGTCCAGCTCTCTTTCAGCAACCGCGCGACGTTGTCCACGGGGGCGCTCCTTCTCCAGACTGCGGCGGATCGGGCGCCCATAGGATCTCCACGGAGCGTGCTCACCGGTCGCACAGAATGTGCGATCGGTTCATGCCGGCCAGTCGGCCGTGCCACCGGCGCCGCCCGTCGGGCAGAGTGGTGCGGTGACCGTTGAGCTGACCCGCCCGGTGTCCCGCCGGCTGCTGGGGACCGAGACGCTGCTGGTCCTCGGTCTCTCCCTCGGCCAGTCCGCGGTCTACGCGGTGGTCTCGATCATCGCGAAGCTGACCGCCGACGGTCCGCTCTCCAAGCAGACCGCCTCGCTGAACACCTCCGCGTCAGCGAGACCCTGGCTGGACCTGACGTACCAACTGCTCGGCATCGTCTTCGCGCTGCTGCCGGTGCTGCTCGCCGTACACCTGCTCAGCCGCGATCCCGGCGACCCGGCGCGGACCCTCGGCCTGGACGCCCGGCGACCCGGCCAGGACCTGGCGCGTGGCGCCGGCCTGGCGGCGCTGATCGGCCTGCCCGGGCTGGCCCTGTTCTGGCTGGCGGCGCAGCTCGGCATCAACGCCACGCTGGTGCCGGCCTCGCTGCCGGAGGTCTGGTGGGCCGTCCCGGTGCTGATCCTCGCCGCCGTGCAGAACGCCGTGCTGGAGGAGGTGATCGTGGTCGGCTACCTGGTCACCCGGCTGCGTCAGCTCCAGTGGCGGCTCGGCGCGATCATCGCGGCCAGCGCGCTGCTGCGCGGCTCGTACCACCTGTACCAGGGCTTCGGCGCCTTCGTCGGCAACGCGGTGATGGGCGTCGTGTTCAGCTACTTCTACCTGCGTACCCGGCGGGTGATGCCGCTGATCATCGCGCACACGCTGCTCGACGTGGTCGCCTTCGTCGGCTACGCGCTGCTGCCGAAGGAATGGTTCAGCTGGCTCTGACCGCTCGGGTCACCGCCGTGTCGGCCGCCGACGGCCGGTAGGCGGCCACCGCCCGGGCCGCGAGCCGGTCGGCCGCCGCCGAGTCGCCCAGCGCCGCGGCGAGCACCGCCGCACCCGGCAGCAGTCGGGACGCCAGCCGCAACGCCAGCCACCCACCGGCCTGCGCCGTGAGCGGCGCGGCCAGCCGCCACGCGGCCTCCGCCGCCCGCGGCCACGTGCCCTCGGCCGGGTCGTCCGCCGTCCCGACCGCGGCCAACGCGGCACGCGCGCTCTCCGCATCCGGGTGCACCTGGGTGAGCACCAGCAGCTCGACCGCCCGGTCGGGGTGCGCGGGGTCCCGGCCGTACGCCGCCGCCAGGTGCAGCACCAGGTTCGAGTGCGTCCAGAGCACCGAGGCCAGCTCGGCCAGCGGCGCGAAGAGCCCGGCCAGCGCGGCGGCCGCCCCGCCCGCGCCCGCCGCGCGGACGAACCGCCGGGTGGCCAGGCGGGCCAGGCCGCCCGCCGGGGCGTCCGGGTACCGGGCCCGCAGCCGCTCGGCCCAGTCGGCCGCGCCGGGGCCGAGAGCCCGCACCGCGGCCAGGGCCAGCAACTCCGGCGCGAAGCCGGGATGGTCGAGCAGGTGCGCGGTGACCGCCCGCAGCTCCGATTCGGGGGTGGTCTCTTGGGCCGTCGGGGTGGTCTCGCCGGCCACGACCGCGGACGGCGGCTGCTCGGCCGGGGTCTGCTCCGCTGGTTGTCGTGGTGCGGGGGCGGCCTGCTTCGAGGCCGCGCTCTTCCGGGGACCTGCCGCCCGCTTGGTCGGGGTCGTGGTGCGTTTGGTCGGGGTGGCCGTCTCATCGGTAGAGCGCGCGGCGCGTTTGGTCGGCCCGGCAGCCGGAGTGGCCGGGGCCACGTCGGCTTCTGGTGATGTCGTGGCGGTCCCCTTCCCGGTCGAGGTGCCGGCTGCCTTCCGGGGGGCGGCCTTGCGGGCCGGGGTGGCCCGGGCCTTCGGCGTCCGAGTCGGCGTACCGGCCGGCTGCTGCGGGCCGCCCTCGGATGCTCGCTCATCCGCCGGAGCCGCTGTGCTGCCCGGGTCGGTTGCCGCGGCGTCGGTTGGCTGGTCGACCTCCCCGGAACTGCCCGAGCGACTCGGCTGGTCCACGCCCGCCGCCGGACCGGGCTCGTCGACGCCCGCCGTGCCGCCGCTCGCCTCGGCTTCCTCGTCATTCCTGCTGGAGGCAGGGACCGGTTGGCGGGGCAGGGGGCGGTCCGGCTCCGGTGGCTGGAAGAGCACCGCCGGGGCGGGCTTGGCTCGTCGAGGGCGCTGGGCGTCGGGGGTGGCCGGTGCCGCGGCCGGGTCGGACGCCGGCACTGCCTTCTCCACGGACTGCTCGGCGGCCGTCGGCGGAGTGAAGGTCGGCCGTGGGGGGCGTCGGCGCGCGCGGTCAGCAGGCTCTCGGCGGGTCGGCTCGGCGGGCGGCTGCTCCTGCATATCGATGGAGCGTAGTCCCGATCACGCTGGCGCACAGCGTGGAGACACGGGGCCGGCGGCCTCGGTCGGCGTACGCCGGAAGTCGCTTTGCTCCCGGTGGGTGGCGACCTGTATCCTCGGGCGCGGTGGTCTACGGGCCACCAGGGAGACTTCGCCTAGTCTGGTCTATGGCGCCGCACTGCTAATGCGGTTGGGGTCTTAAAGCCCCTCCCGGGTTCGAATCCCGGAGTCTCCGCGCGAAAGCCGGGTGTGTACACTGGCTGAGCACCTGCGCCCGTAGCTCAATGGATAGAGCATCTGACTACGGATCAGAAGGTTAGGGGTTCGAGTCCCTTCGGGCGCACAAGATCAAGAGGCGTTTGACCTGCTACGACAGGGGCAGGCGCCTCTTGTCGTACGTCACCTACGGGGCGCATTGGTGCTCGAATGGTGCTCGTACGACAAGCGTGCACTACGTCCCGGCCAGTCCGTCATTTTGGCTCAGCGAGGGCGAGTGGTCCCTCCGCGGGGTGGGCGGTCGGACCCGGTGGATGTGGCCGAGGTGGGTGCCGGCCAGGACCGTGAATACCCAAGTCTAGGGCCGGTGGTTGGCAGCTTGGACAGGGCGGCACGACGCCCCGGCGGCCGTCGGCCTCGGCCGATGGTTGCTGGCCCCGGCGTACGCCCGGACCCCGAGCCCGGCAGCTGCGGCCGGGCGACTGTGTCAACGACCTCGAAGACAGCGACAACGTTCTCAGTCTGCCGGCGGTTTCCTGTGCGCAACCACACGAGGGCGAGGTCTTCGCCGCCTTCGGGTTGTCGGGAAGGGACTGGCCCGGCGAGGGGCAGGTGTTGGAGAAGGCGGACCAGGGCTGCCAAGACCGTTTCGAGTCCTACGCCCCGACGGCGGACTTTGAATCCTGGGAGCTCTTCGTTCTCTATCCGACAGGTGCTGTGAGGGATCTTGTTCGTGCTCTACACCGCGATCCGGTAGGAGTACCTACCCCAAGAGGCATGAGCGTGCGTCACGGCGCGTGGTCACATACCGATGGGTCGGTAGCTCAATGCCGCATCGACGATGGCCCCGGGTGACGCGTTGACCAGCTCCGGTGGCGGCCAGAAGATCAAATCGGTGACTCGTGGGTGCAGGACGTTGGTGTCCAGCAGCAGAACGTAGTAGTCGATGTCGTCGTCGGCTGCCTGTATCCGGCGGACAATCTCGATCAGCTCGTCGCGGGTGACGTTGGCGACCTCCGGCCTTGCCGGTCGGGCGGCCTCGAGCGCGAAATCCTCGAGGTTACGAGACTTCCAGTAGGTGAGGAAGTGATCGGCTGCGTAGTCATGGCCGGTTTCGGCGTTGAACCCGGCGATTGCTGCATCGGCCGACTCGCCGCGCTCCAGCAGCCTCGCGATGGTCTCGATGGCGGAACACAGCTCCGCGATGCGCTGTGGTTCGACCACCGGCGGGCAGAGTTCGGGTCGCAACTCCATCCGAACATTGTCCACGGGCCAGCCAGCGTCCTCTTCCGGCACAGTTGCACGCTCATCGGCTTCGGCAGGGCGACGCCGAACGCGCGGTCGGCGGCAAATCACTACACGTGCTTCTTAAATCCTCACCGGCGCCCCTCGGCAACCTGGCGAGGGAGTCTGGTGCCGCCATGAAGAACAGCCGATTCCCCGCAGTCGCTGGCGACCGCACCAGCGCCGCCGAGCGGCAGCAAAAGATGCGGGATGACAACCGATGGCAGCAGACAATGCACGGCAGCCGCGTTCGGGAGGAAGAGGTTGCTGCTGACCGCCATGGATCGTCGTGCGGACGGACCGACAGCAGCCGAGACGACCTGGGCGTCGACATGGGTATCGGAAACACTATGCTCCCTGCGGCGGTGGCGGACATCAAAACCATTGAAGGAGTAGGAATGCGAACGCCGTTCAGGCGGGCTGTGTTCGGTGCCATCGCGGTGGCGCTGCTCGGCGGGCTCGGACTCACGTCCTGCGCAGCTCCGGGCCGGAACGGCACGTTGGACGCCGGATCGGCTGCGGTCGATACCTCGGTGACCGGCGGCCCGGACCGACTGACTCCGCAATTCCCTCCTCATCGCCATCGGCTAGCCGGTCCCCGTCGCTTTCGGCTAGCCGGTCCCCGTCGCCTTCGGCGAGCCGGTCCACGAAGCCGTCTCTCAGCCGGTCGCCGTCGCACGTCCCGACCAGCAAGGCCGCGACGCCGGCCGCAGAGAGCAATATCGCCTCCCGGCTACACACCATTCCGGCCAGCACCCGCCAGGTCATCGTCGTCTACAGCAGCGGCTACGGCACGAGCGTCGCGTCCCTCGAGACGTTCGAAAAGGTGAACGGCGTGTGGCGGCCGAAGCTCGGGGTGATGAGCGCGCGGATCGGCACCAAGGGATTCAGCGACAGCCATATGGAGGGCGTCCCCACGACGCTCACAGGCGTCTATAGCATCGGCTCCACCATGTACGGCGTGCACGCCAACCCTGGCGTCAAGTACAGCTACCACCAGCTCGTGGCGAACGACTACTGGGACGAGAACCCCAGTTCGTCCACGTACAACAGCTTCGTGCACGGCACGAACCCGGGCGGGTACAGCGAGGCGCTGTGGCAGACCGTGCCGCAGTACAACTACTTCGCGGTCATCAACTACAACATCCCGGTGAGGGCAGCCACCCCGGCCCGCGGCAGCGGCATCTTCCTGCACGTCATGGGGAGCGGCGGTACCGCCGGCTGTGTCTCGTTGGCACAGTCCAATCTGCTCCGGGTACTGGAGTGGCTGGATCCGGCCGCCTCTCCACGCATCGTGATGGCGCCCAGCCAGAACCTCGGCCGCTACTGACCGTCCCGAGGGCCGCGCGGTCGGCCGGCGGGGCAGCGGGCAGGAAGCAAGACTCGTAGCAACAGCTGCGGCCAGGTGCCGCCGGACAGAGGCTGGCCGGCCCAATGGGCCGCCGCTCCCACCAGTCCCTGGTCGATCGAGATGTCTGGCAGCATGGCGGTCGGGGAAGATCCCGACGACGTCGGTGCGGCGGCGGATCTCGCGGTTGAGGCGTTCCTGCGGGTTGTTCGACCAGATCTGCCGCCAGATCTACTTCGGGAAGCCGGGTGAAGGCCAGGACGTCGTCGCGGGCAGCCTCGACCGCCACAGCTGTTTTGCCGCCGCCTGCGGCGCCGGTGACGACCACCGCGGCCGGTGCCGGGCCGCGCACGCCAGCCAGCGCCACGCCAGCCAGCACCGCGAGAGGGCGGCGCCCTTCGCCGAGAGCGACCTCGGGCCCCTCACCGCGATGCTCCAGCGGTGACCGACCGCCGATCGCCCGGCCCGTCGGTGACGGGCCGGGCGTCGGGTGTCACGGCAGCGTACGGATCCGCAAGGTCACCATCTCCGGCTCGGCCAACTGGTCAGTGACCGCGTAGATCTTGTTGCCGGACACGGCCAGCCCCCCGTCGACCAGGTTGTGCGCCCACGTCTCCTGGTTCGGTAGGTGCCCGAACTCGTACGTGGCGATCGGGGTGGTGCTGCCCGGCTCGAAGACCCAGACGTCCTTGTCGTACGACGAGTTGGTGCCGGCGACGACGAGGCCGTCGGGCCGGATCGCCACGGCGTTCGGGTACGTCACGGTCGGGTACTGGTGCACCTCGACGAGGTCGGACGTGCGCAGGGCCGGGTGGTAGTACGGCGCGCCCGAGGGAACGATCACCTCGGTGCCGTCCGGGGTGACCGCCAACTGCGCGACCGAGCCACCGTCGGTCCGGCTGATCGCCCGCTGGACCAGCCCCGTCGCGGTGGCCTCGAAGCGGACCAGCAGGGCGGGGCTGGAGCCCGTCGCGCCGGCGATCAGCATGTTGGGCTGAGCGGGTGAGGTGGCCAGCAGCATCGCGGAGCTGATCCGCTCGTCGATGGCGTCGACCGCGTTCACGTTGAACCTGCCGGTCGCGAGGTCGACCCGGCCGATGCCCGCCGTGGGCTCGTTCTCGCACCCCCACGAGACCCAGAGCTGGCCGGCCGCGAAGGCCATGTCCTTCGGGCACGTCATGGTCCCGTCGGTCTTCCCGGTGAACTGCCCGTCCAGTTCCCACGTGTCCAGGTCCACGATCCTGAGCCAGTCCTGGTCGCCGGCGGCGATGTAGAGCTTGCTGCCGTCCGGGCTCAGCGTCATCCCGGCGGCCCCCGGTGCGATGCCTGGAAGGGTGCGAAGGACGCTGCCGTTCAGGTCGGTGACGATCAGACCGTCGGTGCCCTTGCCCCCCGTGATGTAGACCCGGCTGCGTGCCTCGTCCACCAGGATGTCGCCGAACCGGAAGCCGGTGACGTAGCCCGGGATCGGGATCTGGGCGTTCACGTCGGTGCTCGGAGGAGAGGTGGTGGTCGGAGTCGGTGTCGGGCTGGCGGTGGGGTTGGACGTCGGGCTGGACGTCGGCGAAGGGCTGGGATGTGGCTTTCGTTTCGGCCGCGGGGACTCCGGCGTCTTGTCGGCCTTGGACCTGGTGCTGTCGGCGACGAGGTGCGCTTTCGCCGCGGTGTCGTCGGCGGACCGGTCGCTGCCCGCCACGGCGGTGCCCCCGCCGACGGCCAGGAGGGCGAGCACGCCGGCCCCCACCATCCAGATCCGTGCGCGCCGGCCCCTGGTTGCTCTTCGGCTCATCATTCCCCGTTCTGATCCGGTACGCGGCGCGGGCCGGAATGGGACCCCGGCCCGCCGACCAGAGGGCGCTCCGAAGTGCGAAAACGTTACGCGAAACACCATCGGCGCCGAGGCTGCCAGATGAGGCGGAGGAGTGGGCCGGTCTCGGCGAAAGGTGCTGGTTGTCGCCGGTGGTGACGTCGACGAAGCGGTGCACGGCGTCGATGGCGTGCAGGGTGGCCAGCCGCAGCCGGGCCGAGCGGGGCGAGGGGAACAGGGCTCGGGTTGCGTCGGCTTTGCGGCGTCTTAAGCGCCCGGACGCGCCGGGTGCAGGTTTGTGCAAATGACGCAACATGAAGATGGTTCCCATAACTGCCCCCACCTGCACGACTTCGTGGACGAACACTGATAGCACCGGACTTGGTACGCCCCCGCGGGCGTCCATCGGGGTCAGCTCCACGCAGTCGGCGTAACGTCCACGTCTCCTGGGTCGCCTTACTTCATGAGTCGTCATGCCCCTTGACGTAGACGCCCCGCCCAGGCTCTCCATACACGACGCCTCTGGAGTGCAGCACCAGAAGTGCACGCTGCACGGTTGCAACGGAAACGCTGTAGAGCTCTGAGAGCTGACTGTAGGAAGGAATCTTGGATTCGGGTGGGTACTCGCCGGTCGCGATGCGGGCGGCGATGTCGTCCGCGATTTGGCGGTAGGTCATTCGTCGGGGCATGTCACTCCTGGGTTGGCGCCCCGATGAGATCACGGGCACCAGCTCCACTCAACCTCCGACTGACCTAGTGAACTAGGTGCACGTAGGCGCGAGTGGTGTCTTGTGATCCTGGGTTGGCGCCAAGGGGCACGGACCGCTCGGTCGGGCTCGGGCCAGGTTCGGCTCCCGGCCCCGGTTCGGCAGCCGAAGAGCCCGCTCGCCGCGATGCGATGCGCCACGGTCCCCGCCTACGCCCACACGAGCTGCCAATGACGGCGCCCGGATCCGGACTGGTACGGGAAGGAGCAGGCGAGCAACCATGAACCTTGACCCGGATTGCTTGCACCGCAGGGAGTTCTACGGCCTGACGGCCAGCGCCGCCTGCGGTGGCACGGAGCCCCACATCGGCAGACCGCAGCTGCTGGGTCTAATCCCGGCCGACGCCCGTCAGCTCCTCGCCCATCGACAACAGGGGTAAGCCGAGGTGCAAGTCTTCCACGTCAGCCTCACCCTCTGGATCACTCCACCGGGCGACACGTCGCTCCCGATGTTCGTCGACCGCCTGCGCGACCAGCTCATGGAGCTACAGCAGCAGTGGGACGGCGTCATCACACCAAACGTCAAGGGCAATACCGACACAGACACCTGTGAAGTGACGTTAAACGTCAAGGCTGACGACATCACGACTGCGCCCATCGCCGCCGGCCGGGCCGTACGCTTCGCAGCCGACCGCGCGATGCCATCCCGGCGGGTGACCATCAAACGCATCACCGTCCAATCAACGCCGCCTCGACCCGCCACGCTCGCCGACCTGCTTTCCTAATCGCCCGTGGGAGCTAGCGAAAGTGCGCTTTGCCGCGAGCGCGTCAAGGCTCCGGCTCTGGTCGCACCTAGCGCCGTCTGGAGCGCGGGCGCGCGACGTCCCTCCCAGCACTTCATCGCGGCCGTCACCACGGCTCGGTTCGATTGCCAGACGATGGCCGCCAGCAGAACTCAAGGGTCGGCTCCGGCACTATGTAGCCCGGGTCGGACCCGAACATATCGATCTGGAGGACCCGGAAGGCGCATCACTTTCAGATCTGGTTTCGGCTCTCTCGTGCTTCTTCGGCGTTCGTTGACAGCACCGCGCCGGGGTCGACAAGACGCAGGCCGACGCCGCGCACCGCCTGGATCCGCAGCGGGCAGTCCAATTCGTCGAGCTTGCGGCGGAGTCGCTTCACCACCGACCACACGTCGCCCCGGCCGCCGAGGTGGTCGTTGCCCCAGACCGCGCGGTGCAGCGACTCGAAGGTGCAGGTGCGGCCGAGTTGTGCCAGCAGAAGGTACCGAAGCAGGTCGTGCTCGAGGGGCGACAGGGGTACGGCGTGCCCGGACCAGGTTGCCACCCGCCTGTCCGAGTCGACCTCCGGGACGACATCAGCCGTTCCTATGAGGGCTCGCGGGAGCGGCTCGACGACGCGTGGATGGACTGACGGGGCTTCGGCGGGCGGGGCGCTGTCGACAAGTAGCGACAGGAGCTCCTCCGGCGACGAGACCAGCAGCACCGGAGCATGGCCGGTCACCAGCGACGCCAGGCGCACTCTCTCCGCTGTCGAGGAGGCGATCGCGATGATCACCGCCCCGCCGTCGGCTCCCGGTGGACGTTCCATCCGGACGTCCTCGATGGACTTTTCCCCCCGAGCGAGAGTCATCTTTCTCCTTACCTGTGGCCTACTGCGTTCCGCCTGCGTCGCCGGCCCGATATGGAATAGGAGCAGACGCTGGTAGGACCCGGAACGACCCCCCAAGCCCTCTGGGCGCCGTGCGGGTCACGTCGGCTACCCGAAAGGATGATATGAACTATGTGAATGGACGATCAAGCACAGCACGTGAGCAACTTGGCACTAACAGTCGACGAGATCGACAGTTATCGTCAGGGCGATGACGAAGTTGGGCAGAAATTGCCATCGGTTCCGGGTGGGGTGTAGGGGCTCATTGCGCTGGTGTGGCGTTGACCAGCAGCGACACGGCAGGCCGTCGGAACAGTGACCTCGCCGATCTGATCAGGCGACTCGCCGACGAGGAACCCCTCCTGGCGCTACACCGTCGGGGTCTTAGAGGGCATCTTGATCAGGTCGGCGTCGGTGTGTCCGCTTCGGGTTGATCGTCACGCCAGGATGGCGTCGCTTCGTGGGTGAGGCGCCGGCTCATGTTGTCGATCATGGCCCAGTGGATGTGGGCGCGGGAGTGTTCTGGTGACGTTTCGTAGTCACGGACGAGTCGGCGGTGGAGCATGATCCAGCCGTTGGTGCGTTCGATGGCCCACCGTTTCGGCAGCGGCTGGAAGCCCTTTTGGCCTGGGGTTTTCGGCACGACTTCCACATCGATGTGGTGGGCTGCGCCCCGTTCGATGACGGTGGTCCGGTAGGCGGAGTCGACCCACACCGTGCTGACCTCACCGTGGGTGGCGGCGAGACGATCGATGACGTCACGGCCGGCGGCGGTGTCCGAGACACTGGCGGCGGTGACGATCACGACCAGCAGCAGACCGAGCACGTCGGTAGCCAGGTGCCGCTTGCGGCCCTTGATCTTCTTGCCTGCGTCGATGCCCAGGCTGGATTCGGGCACGTTGTTGCTGGTCTTGACGCTCTGCGAGTCGATGATCGCCGCGGTCGGCTCGGCGGGGCGGCCGGCTGCTTGACGCACCTTGCCCCGCAGTAGGTCGTGGATCGTCTCGGTGGTGCCGTCCGCGGCCCAGCGGGTGAAGTAGGAGTGGACGGTC
>NZ_JBSFYP010000076.1:0-28645 GCF_053599835.1 Micromonospora sp. NPDC005163 | reverse complement strand
GACGTCACTCATGGCCACACTCTCGCAGGCCGGTCTGGCCGGAGCGAAACCACCTTACGAGCGCGCGGCGACCCCTTGGAATTGATCATCTAGGCCGGGCCTGCGGCATGCCTGTCGTCGCCGCGACTCAGCGGCCGTCGTGGGACATCATCCCCGCCAGCCTGCGGGACCTGTTCGGCTACCGGGCCGCGTTCCGCTGCACCTCGCTGAACAGCTCGAACATCATCCTTGGCCAAGGCTGGGCCGAGCAGGGCTACACCGCCTCCGACATCTCACCCACCAATCAGGGCGCGGCCTACCTCCTGGCCGAAGGCGGCGTGCCCCGCCGCATCAAGGCCGCCTACCTCACCGACACCGACATCTACAACATCGCCGACTACGCCGCCTGGACCCGCCGCCCCACCGGCGGCAGCAGCGTCCCGGCTGGCTCCCGCATGGATTGGGAGATCGCCGCATGACCGCCATCGGCTACCGCGACCACACCCTGATCGGCCTGCCCGAACAGGTCGCCAACGTCATCCGCAACCACCACAGCGCCGGAACCCTGGTCTCGATGACCGCACCCCGGCCCGTGTCGCCCACCGACCCGCGTATCCGGGTCGCCCTGCGCCTGGTCGACACCACCGCCGGCCCTCGTCCGGTGCGGGTCACCTCCCCGCGCACCCACATCACCGACCGCGCCCGGCCCCGTCGCGTCCGTCGTACCCGGCGGGTCATCGCCATCACCACCGCCGCCGGCACCGTGTTGGCCGGTGTCATCGCCGCCGTCGCCTACCTGGTGGCGTTCCTGGCCGACCACGCGGCCATCATCGCCGGCCTCCTGGCCGTCGCCGCGCTCATCCTCGCCGCCCTGCGCGGCTCCACCGGCAGCGGCAAACGCCACTGCCCCGGCTGCTGACCACCAACAAGAACGGCCGACAGGACCAGATTTCGCCTGGCAGCAGAGCTGGTCCTGCCGACCTCCCACCAACAGCCCCGAAAGGACGTGGCTGCCATGAAGGCTACCCACAACCCACCCACCGCAGCACAGGTCACCCCCGCTGACCTGCTGCGGATGTCTGCCCTCTACCTGCTCCGGCACGGCTGGACCCAGGGCGACTACTACACGATCGTCTTCGACGCCCTCACCCCCCGCGCCTGCATCTCCGGCGCTATCGGCATGGCCGCCTACGGCGTCGCCACTGAACTGCCGTTCTTCACCACCCGGCCCGAGTGCGGCGACTACCGCGCCGCCGCGTACGCGCTGCTCGACTACCTCGGCTTCACCGCATCGTCCGAGCTGTTCGGATGGAACGACCGCCCCGGACGCACCATCGCCGAGGTCATCCACGCCCTCAACGCCGCCGCTGACCGGTGGGACTCCCTCCACACCCAGGGGGGCGGAAACCGATGAGCGCCGTCAAGAAGCCCTTGACGCCGAACCTGCCTCGACAGAAGCGCCGCAATGTGGTCGAGAACGACGAGTTCGCCGCGTTCGGCCGCCGGATCATCCGCGCTCACGGCCGCCGCGTCGCCACCGGTGACGTTGAAGCACTGCGCGACCTGGTCGCCCTCTCATCGGTGATCGACGACGCCATCGGTGAGGCCGTGATCGGCCTTCGTGCGTTCGGCTACTCCTGGGCGGAGATCGGCTCCCGTCTCGGCATCTCCAAGCAGGCCGCCCAGCAGCGCTGGGGAGACAAGCCATGACCGACCTTCGCAGCGTCGACCTTGACAACCTGGCCGACCGCACCGGCATCCGGGTCGAGTTCTACGACCCGCTCGGCACCCGCTACGGGTTCCCCACCTTCCCCTACCACTGCGCCCCGGACGGCCTGGCCACCGTGCGGCAGCTCCGTGCCGCCGGCCTTCGCCCCAACGGCCAAGACCCCATCGCGCAGATCTATTGGCGGCACCGCAAGAACCGTCGGGTCGCCTACCTCTACCGCCTCGACATGGCCGCACCGAAGCGCACCGCCACCCCGGCTCAGCGGGAGGCGATCAACAAAGCATTGCGTGCCCGCCGGACCTGCCGCGTCTGCGCCCAGGTCAAGCCCTACTACATCCCCCGCCGCTACGGCGAATGCCTCGACTGCCACGAAGGGAACCCGTCGTGAGCTTCAACCTTGCTGACTCCTGCCTGTGGTGCATCGAGCAGAACACCCCTGCCGGCATCCACGACATCCTCGGCCCCGTCTTCACGCCCTGCCCCGCCTGCCTGCCGGTCTGCGGCATCTGTGAGGGCGAAGGACTGTTCCCGGCCGACTTCACCTGCATGCCCTGCTTCCTGAACAGCATGGCCGTGATCGGCCTGTCCCCGCTGTTCTGCCTCGGCTGCTCCGGCGTTGTCGGCCTGGTCGACCGCGACCACGTCACGGAGGTGACTCCCCATGGCCACCACTGACCCCGCCGTCGTCACCGAGCAGTTCGCCGCTGAGTACGCCCGCAACGCCGTGCCCACGATGCTCAAGGCGATCAGCTCGATCAAGCGGTACAACCGGTTCGTTCTCCTCGGTGCGCTGCTGACCAGCTACCTGCACCAGGCCCACTACCTGTGGGCGCAGAACGCCGGCTACTTCGCCTACCTGGTGCCGCTGATCTTCGACGCCGCGATGGTGTCGATGCTGACCGTGGTGCGTACCTCCGGCATCGCCAAGGACGCCAAACGCGGAGCGCTGGTCGTCTTCGCCGCCGCCGCCATGCTGTCGGCCACCATCAACTTCGCCTCCCCGGGCAGCCTCGGCCTGCGCCTGGTCTTCGCCCTGGTCGTCGTCCTCGTCATCGGCGTCGAACTCGTCGCCGGACGTATCCGCCCCGACTTCGCCGCCATCCAAGCCGAAGCCGCCGCCCTCCTCACCGCCGTCAATAACCTCACGACGGCACCGGCCGCTGAACCGACCGACACCCCGGGCACCCCGCCGACCGTCGACACCACGCCGGAACCTGCTCCAGTCGTCGACACCCAGCCGGCACCCATCACGGCACCCCCGTTCACACCAATCCCGGTCGCCCGGCCGGAGGTCCCGGCGCACCTGATGCCCACCGCTCGGTTCGTCATCGGACGCCATGAGCAGAGCACTGGCCGACCCATCACCGCCGATGAACTCGCCGCCCTGCTCTCGGTCACCCCGGACATCGCCCGGGAACTGCTGCACACCATCACCGGCCACACGGCCGTTAACGGCACCCCGGTCGGTGGTGCCCGATGACCATCCACGTCGTCGACATCGAATACACCCTCCACACCTGCCCGGCCTTTGCTGAGGCGCACCCCTACGACACCCGGCGCACCGTCATCGACGTCATCCCCGGCGGCCTCTGCCGGACTCCGGTCACCATCCGCTGCGGCGAAACGACCGCCACCATCGCGTGTCACCGGCACGAACCGGCCGACCGCCAGTGCGGCGCCTGCCGCATCATCGTCACCCAACACACCATCACCACCCGGCACCTCACTGAGGCTGCCTGATGGTCTCGACGCTGGACCTCACACCCCGAGCCTCGGCCCGGGGTGTGGGCTCGAACGCCGACACCACCACCCCGTATGTCGGCTACACCGCCGCCGGCTCCGCCTTCACCCGCGCCCAGCACCCCGACTATTTCGGCTGGCTGGAACACGTCCGCGCCGCCGCCGGCTGTAGCCGCCCCATCCGCCTCGCCGGCCAACTCCTCACCGTCGAACCCACCACCGGGCGGCTCCTCGACGCCCGGCACACCGACGCCATGCCCGACGCCGCGATCTACAAGGCGTGCGGCAACCGACGCGCGGCTGTCTGTCCCGCCTGCGCCCAGACCTACCAACGCGACGCCTACCAACTTCTGCGCGCCGGCCTCGTCGGCGGCAAAGGCATCCCCGAAACCGTCGCCGCGCATCCAGCGGTGTTCGCCACCTTCACCGCTCCTACCTTCGGCACCGTGCACGCCCGAGCGGTCAAACGGCACACCTGCGCCAACCGCAAACGCTGCGACTGCCGCGCCGAACCGTGCCACGCCCGCCGCGCCACCGACCCCACCGCCGGCCTCTGCGCCCACGGTCGCCCGGCCGTGTGCTGGGCACGTCACGAGACCGGCGACCTGGTGATCGGGCGGCCGTTGTGCTTGGACTGCTACGACCACGACCACCAGGTCGTCTGGAACGTGTTCTCCGGCAAGCTCTGGCACCGCACCAAGCAAGCCGCGGAACGCCACCTCGCCCACCTCGCCCGGCAACGCGGCATCCCCTCCGTCGAGGTGGTCACCTCCTCCGGCAACACCCGCAAAGTCGCCCCGGTCCGGCTCTCACCCGGGAAGGTCGCTGAGCTTCAAGCTCGGGCAGCGGTCCACTTTCACGCCATCGCCCGCCTCGACGGCGTCAACCCCGCCGACCCAGACGCGATCGTTCCGCCTCCGTCCTGCTTCACCGTCGACGACCTGGTCGACGCGTTACGGCACGCCGCCGCGCAGGTCGTCTTCGCCACCCCACCACACCCGGACCGGCCCGACGGCTGGCCAATCACCTGGGGCGAGCAACTCGACCTGGAGCCCATCACCACCAGCGGCGCGGGAGAAGTCACCGACAGCCTGGTCGCCGGCTACCTTGCCAAGTACGCCACCAAAAGCACCGAGGTAACCGGGCACCGCTCCGTCAGGCTCGACGCCGACACCATCGGCGACTACGCCGACCCCGACGGCGACCACACCGCCCGCCTCATCGACGCCTGCTGGCGCATCGGCCGACCCACCGGCACACCCGTGCCGCTGTCCCAACGGCCCCGCGACCACCGGCCTCGGCCCGGCTTCGTCCAGCGCTGGGAGTGCCCCGACTGCGGCACCCACACCCGTTATGCCGCCTGCCCCGTCTGCGTCGCCCACCGTCAAGCCAACCTTGACGCCGAACCGACGAAACCAGCGACGACCAACCCTTATGCCCGGCTGCGGCGATGGGCGCACATGCTCGGTTACGGCGGCCACTTCCTCACCAAATCCCGCCGCTACTCCGTCACCTTCCAACTCCTGCGCGACACCCGCGTCAGCTTCCGCCGACACGAGCACCAGGACCAGGCCGACGAGCAACCCGGCACCCTCCGGGCCGTCGACCACCTCGACGACACCACCCTGATCGTCGGCACTCTTACCTTCGCCGGAGTCGGCTGGCACACCACCGGAGACGCCCTGCTCGCCAACACCGCCGCCGCCATGGCGCGTGCCCGACACGCCGCCGGCCGCGAAGAACTCGCCCACGAACTCGCCACCACCCCCGCCGGAACCGCGCCGGCTGCCGCCTGACTCCGACAGACCTGAGGAGGTCACCCCGTCATGAGCACCACCGCCCGACCCAGCCCCGTTGTTCGGCTTGTCCCTCGCACTGGGGCGGTCGTCGTCGAGCCGGTCACCTACACGGTCCGGGAAGTCGCCAAGCTGCTGGGCATCTCGCTCGGGAGCACCTACGCACTCGTCCGGGACGGCACCATCCCCGCCACCCGCCTCGGTGGGCGGTGGGTCATCCCACGCAACCGGTTCCATGCGTGGCTGGACGCCGTCACCGAACCTGCCGCCACCGGCACCGGCACCGGCATTGGTGGGAGGCGCTGATGGGCCACATCGTCAAAACCCCTGCCGGCACCTTCCGGGCTAACTGGCGCGACGCCACAGGGCGGCAGAAGGCCAAGACTTTCCGTACCAAGCGAGCGGCGTCGGCCTTCCTCGCTGAGACTGAGGCATCGCTGTCTCGCGGCGCCTACGTTGATCCGAGCGCCGGCCGAACCAAGTTCAGCGCCTACGCGGATCGCTGGCTGTCGTCCCGGTCGGTGGAGGCGACCACCCTCGCGGCCTGGTCCTCTCGCCTGCGGGCGCGGTTGCTGCCGTACTGGGGCGGTTGGCAGCTCGGGAAAATCGATCACCTTGCCGTGCAGGAGTGGGTGACCCAACTGGGTAAGCAGGTTGCGCCCGCCACCGTCGCCTCGTGCTTCAGCCTGTTCTCCTCGATCCTTGCTTCGGCCGTCCGGAGCCGCCTGATCGCGTTCAACCCCTGCGAGGGTGTCCGCCTCCCGGCCCAGCGGAAGCGGGCTGGGGGAGTGCAGACCATCTCTCAAGCCGACGTGATGGATCGGCTCCTACCGGCGGTCCCCGAGTGGCATCGCGCTCTCGTCGCTGCTGCGGCCGGTGCTGGTCTGCGATGGGGCGAGTGCCTGGGCCTTCGGTGGGGCTGCGTTGATCTCGACGCGTCGACCCTGGCTGTCGAGAGGGTCGTCATCGAGGTCGATGGTCACCTGTTCGACAAGCCGTACCCGAAGTCAGCCAAGAGCCGGCGGAGCGTGCCGCTGGCTCCGTTCCTGGAACAGGCGCTCCGACGCCATCGCGAGCTGGTCGCGCACTCTCCAGATGATCGGGTCCTCACCAACTACGAGGGCGGCTCGATGTTGCGCAGCAACTTCCGTCGCCAGGTCTGGCGGCCGTCACTTGTTCGCGCTGGGCTTCTCGGCCAGGTCGCCGAGGTCGGGCCGTTCAAGTTCCGCGCCACCTGGTCTGACCGCGAGGGTGCGGAGTGGTCGGCGGAGGTCACGACCGAGCGGGAAGCGGTCGACTGCGTGGCGACCAAGGCGGCGGGCGGCCTGCGGTTCCACGATCTGCGGCACTGCTACGCAACGTGGTTGGTGTCCGGCGGAGTCCCGGTCAACATCGTTCAGGCGGTGATGGGCCACGAGCAGGCGTCCACCACGCTCAACCGCTACACGCACACGCCGGCGGATTTCCACGAGTCGGTGCGCAGGGTCTTCGGCGGTTCTGCTGACGATCCGCTGACGGCCAAAGATGGTCCTCAATCCGACGGCGAGCCGACAGAAGAGGAAGACAGGCCGTGACCAGGCCGAATGGTGTGGTGGAGCCCAGGGGACTCGAACCCCTAACCCCTGCCTTGCAAAGGCAGTGCTCTGCCAGTTGAGCTAGGGCCCCGTGGGCGGCTGCGGCGTCGCCGATCGTTCGCCGCTGCGCCGGACGTCAGCGCAGGTCGGGCGCGGTGGTCGCCTCGTGCCACAGGGCGCGCTCGTCGTTCGAGGCCTTGACCTTGTTGAACACGACGGCGGCCACGCCGACGACGCCGGCCAGAATCAGCAGCTTCTTGAACATTGGGGCCACCCCTCGCGCTCGACTACCGTCGGACGACGTGCGGTGGGGCTAGCTGGAATCGAACCAGCGACCTCAGAGTTATCAGCTCTGCGCTCTAACCGACTGAGCTATAGCCCCGTGTTGCGACGAGCAAGGTTAACCCATCCGCTCAGCCGGCCCCAAATCGGGGTCCGGGCCCGCGAGCCGGGCCGTTGACACCTGCAGAACCTACCTGGGTACGGGACGCCGGAGCGACCGCATTTCGCGGTGCCCCGGCGTCCCGATTGCCTCAGTCCCGCTCGGCGAGGGTCAACTCGATCCCGCCAACCAGGTCGGCGCAGACGTTGTAGACGAACGCTCCCAGCGTGGCCAGCGCGGTGAAGAGCACCACGTTGACCAGACCGATCAGCGCCGAGCTGAGGATCACGCCCTTGGCGGTGATCTGGAAGCCGCTGGTGCTCTGCCCCCCGCCGGCGTTCACCAGGTCGCTCAGGCTGTCGTTGACGCTCTGGAACACCCCCATCGCGTCCAGCGCCAGGTAGAGCACCGACGTGGCGACCACCACGACGATGAAGAGCACCACCGAGACGGCGAACGCGAACTTCATCACGGACCAGGGGTCGATCCGCTTCAGGTTCAGCCGGGCCCGGCGCGGTCCGCGGGACGCCGCCGAGCTGACCGAGGTACGCGCTGCGCGTACCGCGTCACCGACCCGGGCCGCCCCGACCGCCGAGGCGTTGCCGATTCCCGGCGGCAGACCGCCGCCGCTGGCCGGGCGGCTGGTGCCGGTGGCACGCCCCCCGTCCGGCTGCGGCTGGGTCATGCCGGGCGTGATCCGGGGCTGGGTGCCGGCGGTCCCGGCAGCCCCGGCGGATGCCGCCTCGCCGGGCCGGACACTGATCGGCTGGGTGGTCGTGGGACGGGCCGGGGTCGCCGCCACCGGAGGCGAGTCGGTGGACGCCGGCGCCTCGACGCCGGACGCCTCGGTCTTGTCGCCCGACCCACCGTCCTCACCGGGCTGGTCCGGCGGGGGTGTCATGCCGGGAGCCCGGGTGAATTTCGGGGCAGGCGCGTCGGCGGGGACCGTTGCCCGGCCCACGGCCGCGCGGCCGGTCGCTGGTGTGCCGCCCTTGGCGGCCTCCTCGTCGACCGGGTTGGCCGAGGTCCCCGTGTTCCCCGACTTCGCCTGTGTCTCCGTCATTCAACTAGTCCTGTTCGTCGGGTTCGTCGGCATTGCGAGCAATGGCCACGATAGTCACGCCGTCCGGGAGGTCCATCAGCTTGACCCCCATTGTGTTCCGGTCACGCGTACGGCGTACAGGCTTCACCGGAGTCCGGATGACACCACCGTTGCTGGTGATCGCGAACAGCTCGTCGTCCGGGTCGATCACCACAGCGCCGACCAGACCACCGCGCCGCTCGGTGATCTTCGCAGTCAACACGCCCTTACCTCCCCGGCCCTGCACCGGGTATTCCTCGATCGGGGTACGTTTCGCGTATCCCCCGTTCGTGGCCACCAGAACGTCCAGGCCCTCCCGAACGACCTCCATGGCGAGCAGGACGTCGTCGTCCGTGAAGCGCATGCCGATCACGCCGGAGGTGGCGCGACCCATCGGCCGCAGCGCCTCGTCGGAGGCGTTGAACCGGATCGCCTGCGCCTTCTTGGAGACCAGCAGCAGGTCGTTCTCCGGCGCAACCAGCGCAGCACCGACCAGCTCGTCCTCATCGCGCAGGTTGATCGCGATGATTCCGCCGGAACGGTTGGAGTCGAACTCCTCGAGCCGCGTCTTCTTCACCAGGCCGTTCTTCGTGGCCAGTACCAGATAGGGGGCTACCTGGTAGTTCGGGATTTCGATGATCTGCGCGATCTGCTCGTCCGGCAGGAAGGCGAGCAGGTTGGCCACGTGCTGGCCCTTGGCTACCCTACTGGCCTCCGGCAACTCGTACGCCTTCGCCCGGTAGACGCGTCCCTTGTTCGTAAAGAACAGGATCCAGTCGTGGGTGGAGCATACGAAAAAGTGGCTGACGATGTCGTCCTGCCGCAACGTGGCGCCGCTGACGCCCTTGCCGCCCCGCCGCTGCGAGCGGTAGAGATCGACCTTGGTCCGCTTGGCGTACCCGGTCCGGGTGATCGTGACGACCACGTCCTCCCGGGCGATGAGGTCCTCCATCGAGACCTCGCCGTCGAACGGGATGATCTGCGTACGCCGGTCGTCGCCCCACTTGGCGACGATCTCGCCGAGCTCCTCCGAGACGATCTTTCGCTGCCGCTCCGGCTTGGCGAGGATGTCCTTGAACTCGGCGATCTCGATTTCCAACTTGGCCAGGTCGTCCACGATCCGCTGCCGCTCCAGCGCGGCCAGCCGGCGCAGCTGCATGTCCAGGATCGCGGTCGCCTGGATCTCGTCGATCTCCAGCAGCCGGATCAGGCCCTGCCGGGCGTCGTCCACAGTCGGCGACCGCCGGATCAGGGCGATCACCTCGTCCAGCGCGTCCAGTGCCTTGCCCAGACCACGCAGGATGTGCGCCCGCTCCTCGGCCTTGCGCAGCCGGAACGCGGTCCGCCGGCGGATCACGTCGACCTGGTGCTCGACGTAGTAGCGGATGAACTGGGCCAGGTTGAGCGTGCGCGGCACCCCGTCGACCAGAGCCAGCATGTTGGCGCCGAAGGTCTCCTGGAGCTGGGTGTGCTTGTAGAGGTTGTTCAGCACGACCTTGGCGACCGCGTCGCGCTTGAGCACGAGCACGATCCGCATGCCGGTACGACCGGAGGACTCGTCGCGGATGTCGGCGATCCCGGCGAGCTTGCCCTCCTTGATCAGCTCCGCGATCCGCTCGGCGAGATTGTCCGGGTTGACCTGGTAGGGCAGCTCGCTGACGACCAGGCAGGGCCGGCCCCGCTTGTCTTCCTCGACCTCCACCACCGCGCGCATCCGGATCGAGCCGCGACCGGTGCGGTACGCGTCCTGGATCGCGGTGGTGCCGACGATCAGGCCGTGGGTCGGGAAGTCCGGACCCTTGACGATGCCGAGCAGGGCTTCGAGGGTGGTCTCCTCGTCCTCCTCCGGGTGCTCCAGGCACCACTGCACCGCCGCACCGATCTCCCGCAGGTTGTGCGGCGGGATCTTGGTGGCCATGCCGACCGCGATGCCCTCTGAGCCGTTCACCAGCAGATTGGGGATCCGCGACGGCAGGATGGTGGGCTCCTTGGCCCGGCCGTCGTAGTTGTCCTGCAGGTCGACGGTGTCCTCGTCGATGTCCCGCAGCATCTCCATGGCCAGCGGGTCGAGCTTGCACTCGGTGTATCGCATGGCGGCGGCGGGGTCGTTACCCGGAGAGCCGAAGTTGCCGTTGCCGTCGACCAGCGGATACCGCAGCGACCAGGGCTGTGCCATCCGGACCAGCGCGTCGTAGATCGCCGAGTCGCCGTGCGGGTGGAACTGGCCCATCACGTCGCCGACGACCCGGGAACACTTCACGTAGCCGCGGTCCGGCCGGTAGCCCGAGTCGAACATGGCGTAGAGGATCTTGCGGTGCACCGGCTTGAGCCCGTCCCGGACGTCCGGGAGCGCACGACCGACGATGACGCTCATCGCGTAGTCGAGGTAGGAGCGCTGCATCTCCACCTCGAGCCCGACCGGTTCGATCCGGTCGTGCGCGACCACGGCGGCGATGGCCTCGGCGGGGACCTCAGGCTCGTTCGGTGTGGACTCGGGAGAATCGGTCACTGTATACCCTTATCAGACTCAGAGTCGTTTTCGTGCTGTGGATAACGGCTGTGGATACTGGCCAAGCTGTGGATAACTCTGTGGATCGGCGGGTCGCTCGGGTTCACCCCGGCCGACCCGCCGAGCTCCGTCAGATGTCCAGGAACCGCACGTCCTTGGCGTTGCGCTGGATGAACGACCGGCGCGCCTCGACGTCCTCACCCATCAGCACGCTGAACAACTCGTCGGCGGTCGCCGCGTCGTCGAGCGTGACCTGACGCAGAGTACGCGTTGCCGGGTTCATCGTGGTTTCCCACAGCTCGGGATAGTTCATCTCGCCGAGGCCCTTGAACCGCTGAATGTCGTCCGGCTTGGCGTTCGGCTTCTTCTGCTGGCGCAGCGCGATCAGCCCGTCCCGCTCACGATCGGAGTAGGCGTACTGCGCGTCGTCGCCCTTCTTGTTCCACTTGATCTTGTAGAGCGGCGGGGCGGCCAGGTAGACGTGGCCCATCTCGACGAGCGGGCGCATGAACCGGAACAGCAGGGTGAGCAGCAGCGTCTGGATGTGCTGGCCGTCGACGTCCGCGTCGGCCATCAGCACCACCTTGTGGTAGCGCAGCTTCTCCATGTCGAAATCGTCGTGGATGCCGGTGCCCAGCGCGGTGATCAGCGCCTGGACCTCGTTGTTCTTCAGCACCCGGTCGATGCGGGCCTTCTCCACGTTGAGGATCTTGCCGCGGATCGGCAGGATCGCCTGGGTCCGCGGGTCCCGGCCCTGCTTGGCCGAGCCACCGGCCGAGTCGCCCTCGACGATGAACACCTCGGACTCGCGCGGGTCGGTGGACTGGCAGTCGGCCAGCTTGCCCGGCATCGAGCCGGACTCCAGCAGCGACTTGCGGCGGGCCAGCTTGCGCGCCTGCTGCGCGGCGATCCGGGCACGAGCAGCCTGGGAGGCCTTCTGAATGATCATCTTGGCCTCGGCCGGGTTGCGGTCGAACCAGTCGACCAGCCGGTCGTTGCAGACCCGCTGCACGAAGCTCTTCACCGGGGTGTTGCCGAGCTTGGTCTTGGTCTGGCCCTCGAACTGCGGGTTGGCCAGCTTGACCGAGATGATCGCGGCGAGCCCTTCCCGAATGTCCTCGCCGGAGAGCTTCTCGTCACCCTTGAGCAACTTCTTGTCGGTGCCGTACCGGTTGACCACGCTGGTCAGCGCGGACCGGAAGCCCTCCTCGTGGGTGCCGCCCTCGTGCGTGTTGATCGTGTTGGCGAAGGTGTAGACCGACTCGCCGTACGACTCGTTCCACTGCATGGCGATCTCGAGCGACATGCCCTCCTCCTCGGCGCCGAACTCGACCACGGTCTTGTGGATCGGGTTCTTCGAGGCGTTGAGGTGCCGGACGAAGTCGGCGATGCCGCCCTCGTAGAGGAAGGTCACCTCACGCTGGCGGCCGTCCTCCTCCTCGGCCACCCGCTCGTCGAGCAGGTGGATGCGGAGGGCACGGTTGAGGAAGGCCATCTCCTGGAGCCGTCGGTAGATGGTCTGGAAGTCGAAGTCGACGGTCTCGAAGACGTCGGGGTCGGGCCAGAAGGAGACCGTCGAGCCGCTGCGGTCGGTGGTCTCACCCTTGTCCAGTGGGCCGGCTTTGGAGTTGTTGTACTGCTGCCGCCACACGAAACCGGACTTGTGGATCTCCACGGCCATCCGGGTGGAGAGCGCGTTCACGACGGAGACGCCGACGCCGTGCAGACCACCGGAGACCGCGTACGCCTTGCCGTCGAACTTGCCGCCCGCGTGCAGCACGGTCAGTGCGACCTCGACGCCCGGCTTCTTGAGCTTCGGGTGCAGGTCGACCGGGAAGCCACGGCCGTTGTCAGTGACCTGGACCCCGCCGTCGGCGAGCAGCACGACGTCGATGGTGTCGCAGTATCCGGCCAGCGCCTCGTCGACCGCGTTGTCGACGACCTCCCAGACGAGGTGGTGCAGACCACGTTCGCCGGTGGACCCGATGTACATACCGGGCCGCTTGCGAACCGCCTCCAGCCCCTCGAGAACGGTGATCGACTCTGCGCCGTACTCCTGCTTGTCCTGCGCTGCCACCCTCGGCCACTTTCTCGCGTCGTCGGCGCCGGAAGGGCGCGTCGGGCGCGGGTTCGGCGGACAGGACGCGACGTCGGCGCGCGGACCGGTGCCGGATATTTCCGGACAGTGGGTCGAACGCGCCGGTCGCCGCGGTTGCCCGCGGATCGCGATCGGCTCGACCCGACGTGGAGAATGATCCTGGGGCCACCGGCCCCGTCCCTCGCTCCGCACCGGGTCTTCGTCTCACCGTCAATCCTACTGCGCGCGGAGGACAGAACCACCACTCGGCACCCTCACCGAGGCGGCTGAGAAGTCCGTAGCCGGCAGAACCCCATTGCCCGCGACTCCCCCCACACGCCATGCTCCGATCGGACGCGCCGCCCCGGAACGGGTTGACCCGCGGCCGGGCGGGTCGGGGGTCGCGGCCGGACCGCCCGTGCCGTACGTTTGCGGCGCCCCGGAAGCGGGCTTGATCTTTAGCGGCCGGAACCGGGACGATCGACCCGATCGACCCGACACGTGCTCTTTAAGAGGTGACAGATGGGGCTGGACAACGTCGCGGTGCACTGGCCGCGGACCGGCCGCTTCTACGATCCGGTCGCGCCGGCCGAGTTCGTCGACTTCGGCGAGATCGTCGACCTGCCGCGAATCTCCGCTCCGACGGCGGCGCTGGCCGAGCTGATCGCGAAGACCGGCACCGTCCGGGCGACCGCGTACACCGAGCTGGTGGATCTACTGCTCGGCCTCGAAGGTGTGTTGTACGCCACAGACGCCGCGGCCGAGGACGAGGACCCGGTGATCGACCCGGATGGGTGCGCCTGGATCGCCGGCGGCATCGAACGATTCGTCACCGGCCACCGTGCGCACGGCGAGGCCGTCACGTTCGAGTCGGTGAGCACGGTGCTGCGCTCGCTGCTCGGCGACGGACGGCTGGCCGATCAACAACTGCGCTGGCTGGAGAGCCGGCTGGACGCGCTGCGCGACGAAAGCGGCGACCCGCCGCAGTGGAACTTCACCTGCGCCGAGCTGGGTGTGCTGGCAGCGTTCTACCGGCGCTGCGCCGAGCGCGGCTTCGCCGTCTACGCCGACGCCTGACTGGCCGGTCCGGGGTCGGCGGCGATCTGGTCGTCGCCCCCGGGACGGTTGGCCGCGGCGATCACCTGGGTCAGCACCACGTGCAGGTGTCGCAGGTCCTCCAGTGGCAGCCCGAGCCGCTGCACGATCGCGGCCGGGATCAGCTCGGCCCGGCTGCGCAGCGCCGCGCCGCTGTCGGTCAGGGTGACGGCGAGGCTGCGTTCGTCGGCGGTGTCCCGTTCACGGCGTAGGTAGCCAGCGGCTTCGAGCCGCTTGAGCAGCGGCGACAGGGTGCCCGGGTCGAGCTGCAACAGCCGGCTGAGGTCACGGCCGGACAGCGGCGCGTGCTGCCAGAGCGCCAGCATCACCAGGTACTGCGGATGGGTGAGGCCCATCGGTTCCAGTAGCGGCCGATAGACGGCCACGACACTGCGCGCCGCCATCGAGAGGGCGAAGCAGACCTGTTGCTCCAGCGCCAGAGGGTCGACGCCGTCCGGTCGTTCACTCATCGGTTGCCCTCCCCAAGCACGGTGGTTATCGTACAGGCGACTGGTACACCAACCATTGGTGCGCCAATCATCCGTCCGGGCGATGGGCGGAGCGACGGCACACACGCAGGAGAGGGCGGCAGATGAGCGAGGACGAGGCGGCCACCAGGTCCGCGGGCGAGGGCGGCCGGTTCATGCGTTGGACCTTCCGAAACCTCACCGGCCCCGCCGAGGGCGTGCAGGGCGCGGTGCAGGGCGGCTCCGCCGAGGCCCGCGAGATGTGGAAGCGAGACCTGGAGGAGCGCAAGCGCTACACCCGGGAACAGCGCGAACGGAAGCGGGCCGCCAAGGAGGCCCACCGGCGCGACTGAAGCGCTCGCTCAGCCGTAGGTGTCCCGCGGCCCCCGGCCGCGTACCCGACGCGGCCCCTTCGACCAGGACGGCGCGGCCGGGCCGTGGATGTGCAGCTTGCGCACCACGTTGTGGCCGACCTCCCGGGCGATCTGCTTGAGCAGCGAACCGGCGAGCAGCCGCAGCTGCGTCGCCCAGGCGGTCGAGCGGGCCTCCACGGTCAGCTCGCCGTTCTCCAGCTTGACCGGCCGGCTGTGCTGGGCGACCTCCGCGCCCACCACCCGTTCCCAGGCGCCGAACACTGTGGCCTCGGCCGCCGGCTGCTGCCAGCCACGCGCCTTCACCAACCGGTTCAGCACCACGCTGAGCGGCTGCGGGTCGCGCGGGTCGGGGCCCGGGCCGGAGTAGCCGCGCAGACGCCGCCCGGAGCCGCCGTCGCCACCCCCGCCACCCCCTGGGGTACGCCGGGCGCGGGCCGCCGCCTGCCGCCGGGACAACGCCGCGTCGAGCACCGCCCGGGCCAGTTCCGGCCCGGTGGCGGCGTCCGGCTGCCCACCGCCGTCGCCACCCCCGGTCGCCTTCGACCCCGGGGTACGCGCCGACGCGGCATCGCCGGCCCGCCGGTCATCGCCGCCAGCGTCGGGACGGGCGGGCCCTGGCTCATCCGACACGGCGTACCGTCCCCTCGCCGACCTGGTAGCGGACGCCGCGCAGAGCGGCCGGCACGTCGTCGTCCACCGCGCAGGTGACCAGCAGCTGGCTCGCGCCGCCGACCAGTTCCGCCAGCCGCTCCCGGCGACCGGTGTCCAACTCGGCGAAGACGTCGTCGAGCACCAGCACCGGCTCGATGCCGTCGGCGCGCAGCAGGTCGTACCCGGCCAGTCGCAGCGCGAGCGCGAACGACCAGGACTCGCCATGGCTGGCGTACCCCTTGGCGGGCAGCGGACCGAGGCTCAGCGCCAGCTCGTCGCGGTGCGGGCCGACCAGGGTGGTGCCCCGTTCGATCTCGGCGGAGCGGGACGCGGCGAGCGCGGCGGTCAGCGCGGCCGCCAACACGCCACGATCGGTGGTCGGCTCGGCCAGCTCGATCGAGGGCCGGTAGGCGATGCCCGCGGCACCGCGCCCGGCGGCCACCGCGTCGTAAGCCTTGGAAACGTGCGGCGTGAGCGCGGCGACCAGCTCCAGCCGGCCGGCCAACAGCTCCGCGCCGTGCTGCGCGAGGTGGGTGTCCCAGACGGCGAGGGTGCCGAGGTCGCCGCCCCGGGACCCGCCGGTCTTGCGGGCCAGGTACGCGGTCCGCAGCAGGGCGTTGCGCTGCTTGACCACCCGCTCGTAGTCGGCCCGCACGCCGGCGTACCGGGGCTGCCGGTTGACCAGCAGGTCGTCCAGGTAGCGGCGGCGCTCGGCCGGGTCGCCCCGGACCAGCTCCAGATCCTCCGGCGCGAAGAGCACCAGCCGCAGCGCGCCCAGCACGTCCCGGGCCCGTCGCGCCGGGGAGCGGCCCAGTCGGGCCCGGTTGGCCTTGCCGGGCACGATCTCCAGCTCGACCAGGAGCTCACGGCCGTCGTGCACCACCGCGCAGCGGATCACCGCCGATGAGGCGCCCATCCGGACCAGTGGCGCGTCCGTGGCGACCCGGTGCGAATCCAGGGTCGCCACGTAGCCCAGCGCCTCGACGAGGTTCGTCTTGCCGACGCCGTTGGCGCCGATCAGGACGTTCGCCCCCGGCTGGAGGTCGACGGCGACCCGCTCGTACGAGCGGAAGTCGACCAGTTCCAGCCGGTGGACATACACAGGGTGTGGATACCGCTCAGCGCTTGCGGACGGCGTGGCCACCGAACTGCTGGCGCAGCGCGGCGACGGCCTTCATGGCGGGCGAGTCGTCCTGCCGGGAGGCGAACCGGGCGAACAGCGAGGCGGTGATGACGTTCAGCGGCACGGCCAGCCGGACCGCCTCGTCGACCGTCCACCGACCCTCGCCGGTGTCCTCGGTGTAACCGCTCAGCTCGGCCAGCTCCGGGTCCTCGTCGAGCGCCCGGTCCAACAGGTCGAGCAGCCAGGAGCGGACCACGGTGCCCTCCCGCCAGGACTTGAACACCCCCGGCACGTTGGTCACCAGCTCGGAGGCGGCGAGCAGCTCGTAGCCCTCGGCGTAGGCGTGCATCAGGCCGTACTCGATGCCGTTGTGCACCATCTTGGAGTAGTGCCCGGCGCCGACCGGCCCGGCGTGCACGAAGCCGAACTCGCCCTCGGGCTTGAGCGCCTCGAAGATCGGCATCAGCCGGTCGACGTGCTCCTGGGCACCGCCGACCATCAGCGCGTAGCCGTTCTGCCGGCCCCACACGCCGCCGGAGACACCGACGTCCAGGTAGCCGATGCCGCGCTCGTTGAGCCGCTCGGCCCGGGGGGCGTCGTCGCTGAACCGGGAGTTGCCGCCGTCGATGATGATGTCGCCCTCGCCGAGCACCGCGGCGAGCTCGTCAATGGTCGCGTCGGTGACGCCGGCGGGCACCATGACCCAGACCGCGCGGGGCGACTCGAGCTTCTCAGCCAGCCCGGCGAGGGTCGGGACGTCACTCAACTGGGCGTTGTGGTCGAAGCCGACCACCTCGTGGCCGGCGGCCCGCAACCGCTCCCGCATGTTGCCGCCCATCCGGCCGAGTCCTACCAGGCCGAGCTGCATGTGTTCCTACCTCCGTGGATCTGGGTATCGGTGCGCGCGATCAGCGGGACACGCGGATCGGCATGATGAGGTACCGGTACCCCGGAATGGCCTCGCCATCCTCGCCGGCGGGTGAGATCACCGCGGGCTTGAAGGCGTCGACGAACGAGAGCACGGCGGTCTGGGAGCCCAGGTTGGCCAGGCCGTCGATGAGGTACTGCGGGTTGAACCCGATGGTCAACGCGTCGCCGGTGAAGGTGGCCTCCATCCCCTCGCTGGCCCGCGCCTCCTCCGAGCCGCCGGCCTCGACCACCAGCCCGTCGGCGCTGAAGCTGAGCAACACCGGCGTGGTGCGCTCGGCGACCAGCGCGACCCGCTTGACCACCTCGATCAGGGTGCTGACCGACACCCGGGCCTCGGCGTTGTGGGTGGCCGGGAAGAGCGAGCGCACCGGCGGGTAGTTGGCCCCGTCGAGCAGCCGGCTGGTCGTCCGCCGGGTGCCACCGGCGAGGCCGACCATGCCCTCGCCCGCCGCGCCCTGGGCGAGGGCGAGGGTGACCTCGCCGCCCAGCGGGCCGAGCGCCTTGGCCGTGTCGTTCAGGGTGCGGGCCGGCACGAGGGCGTTGATGCTCACCTCGGGGTCGTCCGGCCGCCACTGGATCTCGCGCAGCGCCAGCCGGTAGCGGTCGGTGGCGAGCATCGACAGGGTGCTGCCGGAGAGCTCGACGCGGACACCGGTCATCATCGGCAGCGTCTCGTCGCGGCCAGCGGCGATGGCCACCTGGGAAACTGCGGTGGCGAACGTGGCGGCGTCGACCGTGCCGGCGCTCTGCGGCATCTCGGGCAGCGCGGGGTAGTCCTCCACCGGCATGGTCGGCAGGGTGAACCGGGCGCTGCCGCAGACCAGCTCGAGGTGGGCGCCGACGGCGGCGATGTCCACCGGCTTGGCTGGCAGCGCCTTGGTGATCTCGGCGAGCAGGCGACCGGAGACCAGTGCGGCGCCGTCGGCGTCGCCCTGCACCTCGACGGTGACCTGGCTGGAGACCTCGTAGTCGAACCCGGAGACCCGCAGGTTGCCGTCGGTGACTCGGAGCATCACCCCGGCCAGCACCGGCACCGACGGACGGCTCGGCAGGCTCTTCGCGGTCCAGGCCACGGCCTCGGCGAGCGCGTCGCGCTCTACTCGGAACTTCATCAATGCCTCCGCGTCGACGTCAGCGACAACTCTCTCATGCCGACCGCTGCCTACCGTCCCGCCCAACCGTGCGGGTACCCATCGCACTTTAGGGCGCGGGGGCATCGGCTGTGCGCCCGGCCCCGTGGATCGTGTCGATGCTGACCGGCTGGTCCGGCAGCTTCGGCCCGATCCACAGAAAGTCCAACGGTGATGATTGGTTTTTGTTCTCTTAGAAGAGATAACTCATCGTCTTCATCGCACCTGTGCAAACTGTGGAGAACTCGGGTCCACGCAGCTCAGACAGGTTATCCACCGGTGATTTGGCTGTGGAGAACCGGGGGTACAACCGCCTTGCGTGTCCACAGCCCGGCCGCGCCGGACGGTTGTCCACCGTTGTCCACCGGTTGTCCACCGGTAATCCACCGACTTTCTCCCCAAGCCTGTGGATCGCCATGAAGATCACCAATGGCGTCATCCCCAGAACCTTCAACAGGTCGTACACAGGGCGACTCTCGTCGGTGGACAACCGCGACGTTGTCCCCAGCCATCCACAGCGTCGTACACAGGGTTTCTCCACAGCCTGTGGGTAACCGGCGGAGGACGGACCGTAGTTATCCACTGGCGGTGGACAACGAGCTGTGGACAACGAGTCAGCATCGAAGCGGTCACGGCGTAGATGCTGTGGCCTGCACCAGGTCGAGGGTCAAGTCGGAGAGGCGTCAGAGACAAAAAACGCCCGGCCGGTTCTCTCCGGCCGGGCGTGTCCCGGGCTGCGTGCCGTCGCGGCGGCGGGCGTACGCCTCAGGTGTTCTGTTTGATCCGGTTGGTCAGCTCGGCGATCTGGTTGTAGAGCGAGCGCCGTTCGGCCATCTGCTGGCGGATCTTACGGTCGGCGTGCATGACCGTGGTGTGGTCCCGGCCCCCGAAGGCCTGCCCGATCCGGGGAAGTGACAACTCGGTCAACTCCCGGCACAGGTACATGGCCACCTGGCGGGCGTTGACCAGCACCCGGGAGCGGGACTGACCCCGCAGGTCCTCCAGGCTCACACCGAAGTAGTCCGCCGTGGAGACCATGATCTGGTCGGCGGTGATCTCCGGGCCGGCGCCGTCCGGGATGAAGTCCCGCAGGACCTCCTCGGCCAGCGACAGCTCGACGGTCGACCGGGTCAGGCTGGCGAACGCGGTCACCCGGATCAGCGCGCCCTCCAGTTCCCGGATCGAGTTCGACACCCGGGAGGCGATGAACTCCAGCACGTCCGGCGGGGCGTAGAGCCGCTCCTGCGCCGCCTTCTTCTGCAGGATCGCGATCCGGGTTTCCAGGTCCGGCGGCTGGATGTCGGCGAGCAGACCCCACTCGAACCGGGTCCGCAGCCGGTCCTCCAGCGTGGCGAGCTGCTTCGGCGACCGGTCCGACGTGATCACGATCTGTTTGTTGGCGTTGTGCAGCGTGTTGAAGGTGTGGAAGAACTCCTCCTGGGTGCGCTCGCGGTTCTCCAGGAACTGGATGTCGTCGATCAGCAGGATGTCGACGTCGCGGTAGCGCCGCTGGAACGCGCTGGTCTTGTCGTCCCGGAGCGAGTTGATGAAGTCGTTGGTGAACTCCTCGGTCGAGACGTACCGCACCGAGCGAGCGTTGCCGAGCGTCGTGGCGTAGTGCCCGATGGCATGCAGCAGGTGCGTCTTGCCCAGCCCCGAGCTGCCGTAGATGAACAGCGGGTTGTACGCCTTCGCCGGTGACTCGGCCACCGCCACGCTCGCCGCGTGGGCGAACCGGTTGGACGAGCCGATGACGAACGTCTCGAACATGTACTTCGGGTTGAGCCGGTTGCCGCCGGTGTCGGTGCCGGGCAGCCGACGGTCGTCGCGCCCGCCGGTGCGGTGATCCACACCGCTGCGACCGGGACCGCTGTCCGTCCCGCTGTCCCGAGGCAGCGCGCGGATCACGTGCTGGTCCCGCGGCGACGCCGCGTCCTCCCGGTAGCGGGGCTCGTAGGGCCGGGTGTCCGGGCCGGGCGCGTCCAGGCGGGCGGCCTGGTCGTCGTAGCCGCGCCGGTCCGGCGCCGGCCGAGGCGTCCGCAGCGGCTCCACGAACGCGGCGCTGAACAACGCCTCCTGCCCGTCGCGGCTCGCCGGGATCAGCCCGGACCGGTGCCCGTCGGAGGTCGGCGCGAGCGGCGGACCGGACGGGACCGGTGGCGCGGCCGGCTCGGGCGCCCGCGCCGGGTGCTGCTGTTCCGGGATGACCGCGTCGGCCACCGGCCGGTCGGAATACTCGTAGTCGGACGGTACGGCGGGCGGCGGACCCTCGGCGTCGATCGCCCCCGGCTCCGGTGCACTGCGGTAGACGGTGCCAGCCGGGCGGCCGGCGGTGTCCTCGGCCACCCGCACGGTGACCGCGACCTGGATCGGCCGGCCGAGCCGCCGGGTGAGCGCCTCGGTGATCGCCGGGCGCAGCCGTGACTCGATCACGTCGCGGGTGAAGGCGTCCGGGACGGAGAGCAGCGCGGTGTCCTCGACGATCGCCCGTAGCCGGGTCAGTCGGAGGTAGGCGCGCTGCTGGGCGGAGATGATCTCGTCGGCGAGCTCGTCGGTCGCCGCTAACCACACCGCGGCAAGGTCGGTCGTACCGGCCACCGTCGTGCCACCCCCTCGCCTCTGCTCCCGGCCGCCGCTGTCTGCCAGCCGGCCGTCCCGGGCCCGCCGCGTTCGCGGGTGGAACATCACCCACCCGGACGGTTGACCAGTGGTCGTCCACAGGTTATCCACAGCCTGTGTACCGACCGATTGTGGCCGCCCGCCGGACGCGGGTGGGACCTGCCCCCTGCCTGAACGGGCGCTGAAGCGGGTTCACCGTGCCGAACGATTCACTACCGTGTCCGGTCTTGCCTGCGCGCGACGACCGGAGCTTCCGACGCTCACCGCAATCGGGCACGGTAACAGCGTTGTCCCTGCGCCATCAACCGGCGACGCGACGGGCTCCTTGTCGGCATCAGCGAAAACCGCCCCTTCGGCCTCGCGCGCGTCCCGATCTCCGCCGCCGCGAGGTGTTTGACGGTCATTGCACCCCTGCGTAGGCTGGAGCGGCTGCTCTCTCGCCCTCTGCTAGGGTGATGGGTGCTTGCTGTCCGCGGTCGCATCCCCGCATCGCCGAGGTCCCGCTCCGCCGGGCAGCACCGATCGGTGGCCACCGTCGAGGTGGCCTGGACCACCCCACGACCCCGGCGATCCCGTCGCCCGGGGCGCGTACGAAAACGGAGAGCCTGACGTGAGCAAGCGCACCTACCAGCCGAACAACCGCCGGCGCGCGAAGACCCACGGCTTCCGGCTGCGCATGCGCACCCGTGCCGGCCGTGCCATCCTCTCGAGCCGTCGCGCCAAGGGTCGCACCACCCTGTCGGCCTGAGCCGACGGGTCGTTCGGGGGGGCGTGGGCAGTCGTGCTGGCCGCCGCACAGCGACTGCGGCGTAGCACTGACTTCGCCGCAGCGGTTCGCGGTGGCCGACGCGCCGGACGAGGTGCCGTCGTGGTCCACCTGACCGTGCCGGCGACCGCCGACCTCAGCACACCGACCTCGCTGGAGCCGGCGCGGAACACCGGTGCGGAGCAACTCTCCGCTCCGACCCGCGCCGGCTTCGTCGTGTCCAAGGCCGTCGGCAACGCCGTGGTGCGCAACCGGGTCCGGCGTCGGCTCCGAGCACTGGTCCGGGAGCGGCTTGCCGCGCTGCCGATCGGCAGCACCCTGGTCGTCCGAGCGCTCCCGGCCACGGCCGAGGCGTCGTACCCCCGACTCGCCGCCGACCTCGACGCCGCCATCGCAGCCGCCCGGTCACCCAGGGAGCGGAGGTCCCGATGAGTACGGAGCCGGCCGCCCCGCGCCCCACAACCGGTGCCAGGGTGCTGATCGCGCCCATCATCGCGTACCGTCGGTGGATAAGTCCGGCACTGCCGGCTCGCTGTCGGTTCTACCCGTCGTGCAGTGCGTACGCCCAGGAGGCGGTGTCCCGGCACGGCGCGCTCCGGGGAGCCGCACTGGCGGTCCGGCGGCTGTTGCGCTGCCACCCCTTCCACCCTGGTGGACATGACCCGGTGCCGGAGCCGGGCGGTCGCCGCCGTGCCGATGTGACTGGAGCACCGAATTGAGTCTCGACTGGATCTACTTCGCGATTTCGTGGATCCTGCTGACCTGGCACTCCGCCTGGGACGCCATCGGGGTGCCCGTCGGCGCGGTGATCGGCACCAACTTCGCCTGGATCCTGGCCATCGTCTTCCTGGTTGTCACGGTCCGGGTGATCCTGTTCCCGGTCTTTGTCAAGCAGATCAAGTCGCAGCGGGCGATGCAGGCGCTCCAGCCCAAGGTCAAGGAGCTGCAGGAGAAGCACAAGGGTGACCGGGAGACGCTCCAGAAGGAGATGATGGAGCTCTACCGGAAGGAAAAGGCCAACCCGCTCATGGGCTGCCTTCCGATGTTCCTCCAGATCCCCGTCTTCCTCGGCCTCTTCCACGTGCTGCGCCGCCTCGACCCGTTCAAGACGGAAGACAAGAAGACGATCTACGGCTGGACCGTCGACCAGTTCAACAGCGCCTCACACGCGAAGCTCTTCACCGCGCCGCTGTCCGGCAAGTTCGGGTCCACCGCCGACGAGTTGGCCCGCCTCGGCGCCAACGGCACCACGGTCAAGGTGATCGCCGGCCTCCTGGTCCTGATCATGATCGGCACCACGTACCTGACCAGCCGTCAGATGATCCTGAAGACCGGCTGGGCGGAGGACCCGCAGCAGCGGATGATCCAGCGACTGATGCTCTACGGCATCCCCGCCTCGCTGCTGATCTCCGGTGCGATCTTCCCCATCGGCGTGATCATCTACTGGGTCACCAACAACCTCTTCACCCTCGGCCAGCAGCAGTGGGTGTTGCGCAAGTTCCCGCCGCCGGTGACCGCCAAGAAGGCCGCCACCCCTGCCGCCCGTAACCCGGTGCAGCCGGCCAAGGCGGGCGGCCTGTTCGGGCGCGGCAAGTCGGCCCCGCTGGCGCCGGTCAAGGCGACCGCGCCCAAGGTGGCCGGGCCGAAGCCGGGCGCCAAGCCGGTGAACCCCAAGAAGAGCCGCCCCGCCAAGCGGCAGGGCTGACTTCCGGGCCGTCGTCGGGCGACCGGCGGCGGCCCGTTCCGCACCGCGCAGCCGCCGTACGGCCGGCGCCGGACGGAACCGACCGCGCGTGACGCGGCCACGGGCGACACTGCCCGTACAGACGTGCCCGTGGGCACCGGCGCCTCCCGCCGGCCCCGGGAAACCAGCGGACCCGACGGTCCAGCCGAGCGAGTACGGAGATGAGACCGTGACCGAGACCAGCATCCCCCGCGCCAAGCAGTCCCTGGACGAGGAGGGGACCGCGCCGCTCGCGGTGGACGACGACACCGAGGCCGGCGACGACACCGAGGCCGCGGCCGGCGGCCGGGAGAAGAAGACCGCGGGCGAGGGCGAACTGTTCCGGCAGAGCGAGATCGCGGCGGACTACGTCGAAGGGTTGCTCGACATCCTCGACTACGACGGCGACATCGACGAGCTGGTCGCCGGCGGCCGGCCGGTGGTCGAGGTGGTCGGTGCCCGGCTGCAGAACCTGGTCGGTCAGCGCGGCGCCACCCTGGAGGCGCTCCAGGAGCTGACCCGCCTCGCCGTCTTCCGGGCCACCGGCACGCCGAGCCGCCTGCTGCTGGACGTCGGCGGCTATCGGGCGAACCGCCGCAAGGAGCTCGCCGCGGTCGCCAAGAACGCGGTCGAGAAGGTCAAGGAGTACGGCGAGTCGGTCCGGCTGGAGCCGATGTCCGCGTTTGAGCGCAAGTGCGTCCACGACGTCGTCAACGCCATGTCCGGCGTGGTGAGCGAGTCCGAGGGCGTCGAGCCGAGCCGGCGCATCGTCGTACGGCCGGCGGACTGACCGGGTGACCCACGACGACACCACGGCTGACGCCGTGTCCGGCCCGGGCGGCACGCCGCCCGGGCCGTCGGCTGTCCGGCCCGACACCCCCGGCGTCGACACCGATCCTGCTCAGGACGCGGCGCCGTCGCCGTCCGACGCGGAACTGCCGCCCGAGTTGGCCCCGGCGGCCCTGACCCTCTTCGGCGATCGGCTCGACGTGGCCGCCGCGTACGCCGAGCTGCTGGCCACCGACGGGGTGGTCCGCGGTCTGATCGGTCCCCGGGAGGCACCCCGCATCTGGGACCGGCACCTCCTCAACTGCGCTGCGGTCGCCGAGCGGATCCCCGCTGACGCGACCGTGCTCGACGTCGGGTCCGGCGCCGGTCTGCCCGGTCTGGTCCTGGCCATCGCGCGCCCCGACCTGACGGTGACCCTGATCGAGCCGCTCGCCCGACGGACGTCGTTCCTGATCGAGGTCGTCGAGCGTCTCGGCCTGACCAGATCGGTGCGGGTGTTCCGGGGGCGGGCCGACGAGGCGGCCAGCGGATCGAGCGGCCGCGAACCCATCAGCGGTGACGTGGTGACCGCCCGGGCCGTCGCGCCACTGGACCGACTGGCGACCTGGAGCCTGCCGCTGGCGGTGCGCGGCGGGCGGCTGCTGGCGCTCAAGGGCGCGTCCGCCGCCGAGGAGATCAACGAGCACGCCGAGGTGGTGAAGCGGCTCGGCGGCGCAGAGCCGACCCTGCATCTGTGCGGCGTCGACGTGATCGATCCACCCACCACCGTCGTGGAGATCGTCCGCGAGCGGGTGGTCGGTCCGGCCCGACCGGCTGCCAGCAAGCGCGCCCGGGGCGGACGGCCACGCCGCCGTTGACGCTTCGCGCCATCGGGCGTCCGGCCGGTGGGTTGTCTCGTTGTACCGGTACGGATGGAACGAGGGGATGAGAGCCCGACGTGGACCGGCCACGCCTGTCCGCCGTAGGCTGACCGCGCGTCGATAGTGTGGAGCGGGCGACGAACGTCGCGACCTCCGACCGCTCCCAAGGGGCCGTACGCTCCGGGGGTGCGAGCGCGGGTGCGGCCAAGTTGACCGGGGCGCGGACCGACCATCCGAAGCGGGTAGGGATGACAGGTGCATGACGACGGCAGGTACGACGATCCACGCGTGACCGGGTCAACCAGCGACCCCGTTTCACGTGAAACCGACTACCCGAGCTGGTCGCCCGGCGCTTCCGGGCCTTCGCCCCGGCCGGCGGACGACGATCCGCTGGTGTCGCGCGACGAGCCCGCGAGCCAGCCGACCGGACCCGACACCACGGAACCGGCGGCTGCCCGTCGGGCACCGGATGCGGTGACCCGACCGGCCGACGCCGCCGACGTACGGCCCACCTCGGGTCGGCGTAACACCGTAGCGGCGGTCCGCTTCGAGCCGGCGGTTCCGCACCAACCCACCGCCGCGGCGGCTCGGGACGCGGCGCCGGTGGTCGCTTCAGCCGAATCGTCGGCCGCCGTGTCGGCCGACCCCACGTACGTTTCACGTGAAACCCCGACGCGCGAAGAGGATGACCCACCGTTGGCTATGGAGGCGATGCGCGCCGTGCAGATCCTGAATCCCAGTGGCGAGGTGACCATGCCTCGGCCGGACCGGACCCGGGTCATGTGCGTCGCGAACCAGAAGGGCGGCGTGGGTAAGACCACGACCACGGTCAACCTTGCGGTGGCGCTCGCCCTGCACGGCAACCGGGTGCTCGTGGTGGACCTCGACCCCCAGGGCAACGCCTCGACCGGCCTCAACGTGCCGCACCACACCGGCATACCCGACGTGTACGACTGCCTGATCAACAGCGTGCCGTTGGCCGAGGTGGCACAGGCGGTCGAGGGCATCCCCAACCTGTGGTGCGTACCCGCGACGATCGACCTGGCCGGAGCCGAGATCGAGCTGGTGTCGGTGGTGGCGCGGGAGTCTCGCCTCGACCGGGCCATCGCCGCCTACCCGGGGCAGTTCGACTACGTCTTCATCGACTGCCCGCCCTCGCTCGGCCTGCTCACGGTCAACGCCCTGGTCGCCGCGCAGGAGGTGCTGATCCCGATCCAGTGCGAGTACTACGCGCTGGAGGGGCTCAACCAGCTGATCAACAACATCAACCTGGTGCGGCAACACCTGAACCCCAAGCTCGACGTCTCGACCATCCTGCTGACCATGTACGACCGCCGTACCCGCCTGGCCGACGCGGTCGAGCAGGACGTCCGGAACCACTTCGGTGACAAGGTGCTCCAGGCGGTCATCCCCCGCAACGTCCGGGTCTCCGAGGCACCCAGCTACGGCCAGTCGGTGATGACCTACGATCCCGGTTCGCGGGGTGCCACGAGCTACTTCGAGGCCGCCCAGGAGATCGCCGAGCGGGGCGTCAAGGAGCCGGTGGGCCGGAATGCGTAGTGCGGACGATTCGCTGGGAGGCGTGGCATGAAGAACCGTCCTCGGGGCGGTCTGGGTCGGGGCCTGGGGGCGCTCATCCCGACCGGGCCGGTGCCGGGTGCAGCGGGCACCCTGACGGCCGAGCCGGAGAACGGGCACGTGGAGGATGAGTCGGTCGCGGCCGCGTCAGCGGCGCCAGCCGGGCCGCCTGCTCGCGAGTCGGAGCCCACGCTCAGCCCGGTGCCGGGAGCCCGATTCGCCGAGATCCCGGTCGACGCGATCGTGCCGAACCCGAAGCAGCCCCGCCAGGTCTTCGACGAGGAGGCGCTGGAGGAGCTGAAGACCTCCATCCAGGAGGTCGGCTTCCTCCAGCCCATCGTCGTCCGGCAGCTCGACGACGAGAAGTACGAGCTGGTGATGGGCGAGCGGCGGTGGCGGGCCGCCCAGGCGGTTGGCCGGGAGAGCATCCCGGCGATCGTCCGGGACACCCGCGACGACGCCATGCTCCGGGACGCGCTACTGGAGAACATCCACCGGGCCAACCTGAACCCGCTGGAGGAGGCCGCCGCGTACCAGCAGCTGCTGGAGGAGTTCGGCGCCACCCACGAGGAGTTGGCCCGCCGGATCGGTCGAAGCCGGCCGCAGATCTCCAACACCATCCGACTGCTGAACCTGCCGGCCCAGGTACAGCGTCGAGTGGCTGCGGGGATCCTGTCGGCCGGTCACGCCCGTGCCCTGCTGAGCCTCGACGAATCGGAGGCGCAGGAGCAGTTGGCGCTGCGGATCGTGGCCGAAGGGCTGTCGGTCCGAGCGACCGAGGAGATCGTGGCCCTGACGCTGAACGACGGCCCGGCGAAGGGCCAGGCCGCGAAGCGGCGACCGAAGCCGCACGCGCCCGGCCTGACCGACCTCGCCGATCGGCTGTCGGATCGGTTCGACACCCGGGTGAAGGTCGACATCGGCAGGAGCAAGGGCAAGATCACCATCGAGTTCGCGACGGTGGACGACCTGGAGCGGATCGTCGGCATCATCGGAGTGCAACAGGAGGAGTCCGGGGACTGATCGCCCCCGTCCGCCTGCGGCCGCGCTTCCCCTCGGGATGCGCGGCCGTTCTGCATCCGGCCGCGTTGGTTTCACGTGAAACGGGTGCGGTCTGGCGCGTCCGGTGCGCCGCCATCCGTCGCGTCTATGGGCCTCTCACCGTGCCGTCGTTTCACGTGAAACAGAGCGGCCACGAGGGTGATCGACGGCTCGACCGCCGGGGTGGCGACGGAAAGGCCTCGTGCGCCCGCTCAGCAGCCCGCTGCGGCCACGTATGCCGCCCGTGGTGGTCTTGGTCGGGTGGCCCGCTCTCTGGCCCTGGTCGTGGTCCGTGCTGATCGAGATCTCCTCGGGCCGGCTGCGAACCTGATTTCGTCGCCTCCGGTGGGAGGACCCGCCGTGCCGCACGGCTCAGCAGGTGGTCTGTGCTCGCCTGCGCCGATCGGTCCGCTGTGCGGAACCGGCGGTTGGGGCGGCTGCGTGTGGCGATCTGCCTCGGGGCCGAGCTCGCCCCCGCGCCGGTGCCTCCGCACCCCCGCACGTCGGGCCGGTGGGTCCGCAAGCCCGCCCCGCACGGCAGGCGCGTGGTCCCGATCCTCTTACCGTGCGTGCTGGGGTCCGAGCCGGCTCGGCGCCCGAGCTGTGCCCCGCGGTCGCGTTGCGCCCGGGTC
>NZ_JBSFYP010000075.1:0-30124 GCF_053599835.1 Micromonospora sp. NPDC005163 | reverse complement strand
ATCGGAGGGGACCTGCTCGGGTGTCCGGGGGATGTAACCGTGCCGGCCCGGCGGGTGTTCCCGGCGGTCGGCGGCTACGGGGGATGTAACCGTGGCGGCCTGGCCGGTGTTCCCGGCGGCCTGCGGCTACCGGGCCCCGCGGTGATCTGCCAGGTATAACCACCCCGACCGGCCCCCGATTCCACCCTGCGGGTGCCCCCGATCACGGGACATTAACTCCGGAACCGGACACCACGTCCAGCCGCGCCCATCACGAACCGGACATCAGGCCGTCGGGGGTCTCAACCCGGCCGGGTCCACGATCCGCGCGATCCCCGGGACACTGCCGCCTGCCAAACACGCCGAGGCCACAACCGCCCCGAGGTCAGGACGGCGTTCCGGGCGGGCGAGGCAGCAGGCATTCGAGCCCGATACCTGTGAGGCATAAATATGACTCTGAGGTATAACGCGCCTTGGTGCGGATGCCGCCCGCGACCGGGCCGGTCTCCCGTCACGGGAGACCGGCCGTCGATCGTGCGGTTACCGTTCGGCGGTTACTAGGTTCGCAGCCAGGTCTTCGAAGGAGATCGCTGCGTCGACGGGGGAGTGTCGAGGCGGGTGGTCAGGCCGGGTCGGCGGGTTTCGCGGCGTCGCTCGCCTGGGCGTGCCGTTCGAGCAGCCGCTGCCGGATCTCCTCCGGGGTGTACGCGCGCCGGCGCCGTTCGGCCCGTGCGATGACCACACCGGTGGCCGCGACCCCGGCGAGGCCGGCCAGCCCGAGGACCTTCCACCACCGCATTCGTTGCCCCATCGGCCTAGGCTAGACCCTCATGAGCATCAGCCTGGACGAGGCGGTCGAGTTGACCCGCACCGGCGACGTGTGGGTGTTCCGGGGTCGCAGCGTGCCGGACCGGGCGATCCAGTTCACCACCAACAGTCCGGTCAACCACGTGGGCATGGCCGTGGTGCTGGACGACATGCCGCCGCTGATGTGGCACGCGGAGCTGGGCAGGTCGCTGCCGGATCTGTGGTCCGGCACCCACCAGCGCGGTGTGCAACTGCACGACCTGCGGGACGCGGTCTGCGTCTGGGCCAACCGGTACGGTCAGCGGGCCTGGCTGCGACAGCTCGATCCACCGGCGGACGGGGAGATGGAACGGGCGGTGCTCCGTACGATCGCGCGGCTGGACGGCACGCCGTTCCCGTCCACCGCGCAGTTGGCCTGGCGCTGGGTGCGCGGTCGGGTGCCGGCGTTGCCGCGACCCGGTCGGCCGGCGCCGCCGTCGGCCTCGTTGACGGGTGGGTCGCCGGCCGCGCGGGACCGGGCTCTGGAGACGGCGTACTGCGCCGAGGTGGTGGCCGTGACCTACGAGGCGATGGGGTTGCTGCCCGCCGGCCGGCGTCCAAACTGGTACGACCCGGGGCGGTTCTGGAGCGGGGACGACCTGGGGCTGGCCGCCGACGCGCGGCTGGGTGCGGAGATCGAGGTCCAGGTTCCGCCGCGCTGAGGTTTGACGTGCCCGGTGACCGGCAATTGCTGGGCCGTGAAAGCCTCCACCGATCTCAAGGCGCTGACCGACTTCTTCGACCGGTACGGCGTGGCGTTGACCTCCGGCGACCTGCCGGCCATCGCCAGCTGCTACGCCCTGCCCGGGCTGGTGGTGGCCGACACCTACAGCTTCTCGTTCAACTCGCCGGCGGCGGTGGCGCTGTCCTTCGTGGGCGCCGCACCCGACTACCAGGACCGGGAACTGGTGGCGGCGCACGCCCAGATCGAGGACGTGCAGCCGATGTCCGCGCTGCTGACCATGGTGGCGGTGGAGTGGGAATTCCTGGACAGTCGGGGGCACGCGGTGCCGGGGGAGCGGTACAGCTACCTGCTGCGCACCACCGGTGAGGGGCCGCTCATCTCCACGGTTGTCCGGACGGCCTGACCAACCGGTGCGATCGAGCCGTTTTCCGCTCCGGGTCGGCTGGTCGGTCCGATCCGTACCCGCCTGGTTTCCGGTCTGGCCTGTGCTGGCTACGCTGGCGCGTCGGCGGGGACGAGGGGAGACCTGATGGCGATGCGGCCGGACGGTGCGGAGGGTGTGCGGGCGGCGCGGGTGCTGGCGTCGGTCCCGTGGATCGTGGTGCTGCTCGGGGTCTGCGCGCTGGTGGTGTTGTTGGTGGTCGCGCTGCTGTCGTTCCGTACCCGGGAGCCGGAGCCCATGTCGCAGGCCGGGCCGCCGGTGTTCCTGCCGACCGCGCCGGCCACCGCGTCGGCCACGCCGACGCCGACGCCGACTCCGACCGGGGCGGAGCCGCGCACGGCGTCGCCGCGACCGACCCGCAGCAGCCGGGCGCCGTCGCCACGGGTCAGCACCAGCTCGCCGGCTCCGGGTCGGACGTCCGCCCCGGCGGCGTCGGCGGTGCCGCTCGGTCCGGCCCAGGAGACGGTCACCGCCCGGTACCAGGTCGGAACGGACGGGTGGGACGGGACCGAGGCGGTGCTGTCGGTCACGAACGCGTCGGGTGGGTCGCTGGACTGGCGGGTGGAGCTGTCGTACGACGACGACGTGCGGAAGCTGCGGATCAGCGGCGACTCGGGAGTTTCGGTGTCGGCGCGCGGGGACGGCGAGTTCGTGCTGCGCGGCACCCGTTCCCTGGCCCCGGGTGACAGCCGGACGCTGCGGCTGCGGCTCGGCTGGGGCGACTCGGGGGAGCGACCGGACCGGTGCACGGTCAACGGGGTCGACTGCCAACTCGGTTGACCTGGTGCCCGGTCAGCGGACCTCCGGTGCCGCCGCCGGAGCTTCCGGGTCCGACCGCCGGTGGCTACGCTGCCCGGACGGCCCGCTGAGGGAGGTACATGTCCGGCATGCGTCGCGCCCCGCGACCGTCCCGTGGTCCGGCCGCTGTCGCGTCGTCGCCCTGGATCGTGGTGTTCGCCGGCGTCGTGGTGATGGTGGTCCTGCTCTTCATTGCCCTGGGCGCGTATCGGGGACGTAGTCCGGCGCCGGACGACGCATCGGCGCTGCCGCCGGCGCTGCCAGTTCCGCAGGGTTCGGTCCCGCCCACCGTCACGGCGCCGACACCCCCGAGATCGTCGGCGCCGCCGTTGCGGCCCGGGTTGTCCCCGCGCGCGAGTGGGCTGTCCCCGAGCGCGCCGGCCGGGTCGCGACCGCCGAGCGCCGGTCGGCCGGGCGGGCCGACGTCGAGCGGGCCGGCGCCGCGGCCAACGCAGGGCGCGCCCGCGGTGAGTGGCCGATACCGGGTCGTGCAGAGCTTCGACGGGGGTTTCATCGGCGAGGTGCTGATCGTCAACCGGGCCGTCGAGGACCGGGGGTGGACGGTGCGGCTGGACTTCGGCGGTGGGCGGCTGGTGACCGCCTGGGTGGAGGGCGTGCCACAGGGGACGGTGCGGCAGACCGACGGCGGCTTCACGTACGCCAGCGGGGTGGACGTGCCGGCCGGCGGCTCGGCGTCGTTGCGGTTTCATCTGGAGCGGTCGTCGACCACGCCGCGGGGGTGCACGGTCGACGGGGTGCGCTGCATCGGGTTCTGACCTGGACGGTCGTCGGTGGACGTACGCCTGGTGACGGGTGCTTCCGCAAGGCGGCTGCTCTGTTACGACTTTGTTTGCAAGGCATTGCAGATTGTTTCGGCAAGGGTTAGCGTGCGGCCAATCACGACCAGAGGAAGGCCGTCGATGAAACCCCCGCCGACACCGCGCACCGCCCTGCTCGCCCTCGCCTCCCTGCTCACCCTCACGCTCGTCGGCAGCCCGGTCGCGGTGCGTCCAGCCGCCGCGGACCCCCGGCCTTCCGGCACCGACCCCCTCGCTGTCGCCGGCGCCGCCCAGTGGCGCGGCGAGCCCACCGCCGAGGAACTCCTGAAGGCGGGCACCGACACCGCCCGCGCCGAGCAGTTCTACTTCGTCCTGCCGGACCGGTTCGCCAACGGCGACCCCCGTAACGACCGGGGTGGCCTCTCCGGTGACCGGCTGCGCACCGGCCTCGACCCGACCGACAAGGGCTTCTACCACGGCGGCGACCTGAAGGGCGTCATCGACAAGCTGGACTACATCCAGGGGATGGGCACCACCGCCATCTGGCTCGCCCCGATCTTCAAGAACCGGCCGGTGCAGGGCTCCGGCGACGACGTCTCGGCCGGCTACCACGGCTACTGGATCACCGACTTCACCCAGGTGGACCCGCACTTCGGCACCAACGAGGAGATGAAGCGGCTGGTCAAACTGGCCCACCAGCGCGGCATCAAGATCTACCTCGACGTGATCGTCAACCACACCGCCGACGTCATCAAGTACGCCGAGAACCGGTACGCCTACGTGGACAAGGCGACCTCGCCGTACACCGACGCGCAGGGGCGGGCGTTCGAGGACCGTAACTACGCCGACGGCACCCGCGCCTTCCCGCCGGTGAACCAGGCGTCGTTCCCGTACACGCCGACGTTCGCCGAGCGGGAGGACGCCACGGTCAAGGTCCCGGCCTGGCTGAACGACGCCACCATGTACCACAACCGGGGCGACTCCACCTTCGCCGGCGAGAACAGCGAGTACGGCGACTTCTTCGGCCTCGACGACCTGTGGACCGAACGCCCAGAGGTGGTCCAGGGTCTGACCAGGGCGTACGGGGACTGGATCGGCGCGACCGGCGTCGACGGCTTCCGGCTGGACACCGTCAAGCACGTCAACATGGACTTCTGGCCGCAGTTCAGCCAGGGCATCGAGCGGGCCGCCGAGAAGGCCGGCAAGAAGGACTTCTTCATGTTCGGCGAGGTGTACAGCGCCGACCCGGAGATCAGCTCCAGCTACGTCCGGCAGGGTGGTCTGCCGGCGACCCTCGACTTCGCGTTCCAGGAGGCCGCGCGGGGCTACACCGCCGGCGCCGGTTCGGCGAAGGCGCTGGCCGACGTGTACGCCCGCGACGACCTCTACGCCGCCCGGGACACCGACGCGGGCCGGCTCACCACCTTCCTCGGCAACCACGACATGGGCCGGATCGGCTCGTTCATCGCCGGTGGAGGCACCGATTCGGCCAGCCACCTGCGCCGCGACCAGCTCGCGCACCAGCTGATGTTCCTCACCCGTGGCCAGCCGGTGATCTACTCCGGCGACGAGCAGGGCTTCACCGGCCCGGGCGGGGACAAGGACGCCCGGCAGGACATGTTCGCCTCGAAGGTCACCGACTACCTCGACGACGACCTGCTCGGCACGGACCGCACCCACGCCAGTGACCAGTTCGACCCCACCCACCCGCTCTACCGGACCATCGCGGAGCTGGGCAGGCTGCGCCAGGCGCACCCCGCGCTGCGCGACGGTGTGCAGGTCACCCGGTACGCCGCCGACGGCCCGGGCGTCTTCGCCGCCTCCCGGATCGCCCCCGCAGACCGCATCGAGTACGTGGTGGCGGTGAACAACGCCGACACCGCGCAGACTGTCACCGTGGACACCTGGTCGGCCGGCGCCACCTTCACCGGCATCTACGGCTCGACCGGTGCCGCCGCCGCGGGCGCCGACGGAAAGCTGACCCTGACCGTGCCGCCGCTGTCGGCGGTGGTGCACCGGGCCGGCACCCCCGTCGCGCAGCCCGCCGGCAAACCGACCATCACCATCACCGCTCCCGCGCCGGACGCGCCGGTGGCCACCCGAGCCGCGATCACCGCCCAGGTGACCGGTGACCCGCTGGCCACCGTCACCATGGCGGCCCGGGTCGCCGGCGGTCGGTGGACCCTGTTGGGCAGCGCCGACCACGCGCCGTACACCGTGCAGCACGACCTGACCGGGCTGGCCGGCGGGACGTCGGTGGAGTACAAGGCGGTGGTCCGCGACGGGCGGGGCCGCACCGCGACCGCCCGGTCGACCGCCATCGTGGGCACGCCGCAGCAGGGTGGGTCCCGGGAGTGGGCGGTGGTGCACTACCAGCGCCCCGCCGGTGGGTACGACGACTGGGGCCTGTACGCGTGGGGCGACATCGACCCGGCGTACGTCACCGAGTGGCCCAAGGGGCAGCCGTTCGCCGGGGAGGACTCCTACGGCCGGTTCGCCTGGGTGAAGCTCAAGCCGGGCGCGAAGTCGGTGAGCTTCCTGGTGGTCGACCGGAACGGCACCAAGGACGTCGCCCAGGACCGCAGCGTCGACGTCACGCAGACCGGTGAGGTCTGGCTCAAGCAGGGCGACCCGGCGATCTACCCGACTCGGCAGGCGGCCACCGGTCAACCGGACCCGCCGGTCGAGGAGGGCACCGCGGTGATCCACTACCGGCGGGTCGACGGCAACTACGACGGCTGGGGCCTGCACCTGTGGGACGGCGCGGCCAACCCGACCGAGTGGTCCACACCGCTCACGCCGACCTCCGTCGACGCGTTCGGCGCGGTGTTCCGGGTGCCGCTGGCGGCCGGGGCGACCGGGCTGAACTACATCATCCACCAGGGCGACACCAAGGACCTGCCGGACGACCAGCGGCTCGACTTCGCCAGCGCCGGCCGGGAGGTGTGGCTGCTCGCCGCCACCCCGGGCCGGCTGCTGCCCTCGACCGCGACCGGCGCCGGCCGGGACACCGATATCGCCAAGCAGAAGGCGCACTGGATCGACCGGTCCACCGTGGCCTGGCAGACCGGCCCGACCGACGGCAGGACGTACGCGCTGGTCACCGCGCCGGCCGGCGGGGTGAGCGTGGCCGATGGGGAGCTGACCGGGACGTACACCACCCTGCCGTTGCGGGCGCAGCGCAACGGGCTGACCGAGGCCCAGCGTGCCGCGTTCCCGCACCTGTGGGCGTACCGCGGCTTCACCCTCGACCGGGGTGACCTGGCCCGGGTGCCGGCGGCGCTGCGTGGGCAGCTGCTGGTCACCGAGCGCGACGCCGAGGGGGCCCTGCTCGCCGCCACCGGCGTGCAGATCCCCGGTGTGCTCGACGACGTGTATGCCCGGGCGACCGACGCCACCCTCGGGCCGACGTTCGCCGGCGGGACGCCGAGCCTGGCGCTCTGGGCGCCGACCGCCCGGACGGTGGCACTGCAACTGTTCGACTCGCCCACCGCCCAGCCGAGGACGGTGTCGATGCGCCGCGACGACCGCACCGGGGTCTGGTCGGTGCGCGGGAGCCACGCCTGGACCGGGAAGTACTACCGGTACCAGGTGCAGGCGTGGCAGCCGGCGGCGCAGCGGATGGTCACCGCCTCGGTGACCGACCCGTACTCGGTGGCCCTGTCGGCGGATTCGGCGCACAGTCAGCTGGTCGACCTGAACGACCCGGCACTGGCCCCGCCGGGCTGGCGGACGCTGCGCAAGCCGGCCGCGGTGCCGGCGGCGAAGGCGCAGGTCTCCGAGCTGTCGGTGCGCGACTTCTCCATCGCCGACGACAGCGTGCCGGCCGAGCGGCGGGGCACCTTCCTCGCCTTCACCGACCCGAAGACAGCCGGCATGACCCACCTCCGGACGCTCGGCGACGCCGGGGTCACCCACCTGCACCTGCTGCCGGCGTTCGACTTCGCGACCATCCCGGAGAAGCGGGTCGACCAGCGCCAGCCGGCCTGTGACCTGGCGGCCCTGCCGCCGGACTCCGCGGAGCAGCAGAGGTGCGTGGCGGCGGTCGCCGAGGCCGACGGCTACAACTGGGGCTACGACCCGCTGCACTACACGGTGCCGGAGGGCGGCTACGCGGTCGACCCGGCCGGCGCGGCGCGGACCGCCGAGTTCCGCCGGATGGTGGCCGGGGTGAACGGCGTCGGCCTGCGGGTGGTCATGGACGTGGTCTACAACCACACCTCGGCGGCGGGCGTCGACGAGAAGTCGGTGCTCGACCAGATCGTGCCCGGCTACTACCAGCGGCTGCTGGAGGACGGCACGGTGGCCAACTCCACCTGCTGCGCCAACACCGCCCCGGAGCACGCCATGATGGGCAAACTGGTGGTCGACTCGCTGGTCACCTGGGCCAGGCAGTACAAGGTGGACGGCTTCCGGTTCGACCTGATGGGTCACCACCCGAAGGCGAACATCCTGGCCGTACGCAAGGCGCTGGACCGGCTGACCGTCGCCCGCGACGGCGTGGACGGCCGGTCGATCCTGCTCTACGGCGAGGGCTGGAACTTCGGCGAGGTCGCCAACGACGCCCGGTTCGTGCAGGCCACCCAGGCCAACATGGCGGGCACCGGTATCGGCACCTTCAACGACCGGCTGCGCGACGCGGTGCGCGGCGGTGGACCGTTCGACGCCAACCCGCGGGCGCAGGGCTTCGCCTCCGGGCTCTACACCGACCCGAACGGTGATCCGGTCAACGGGTCGCCGGCCGAGCAGAAGGCCCGGCTGCTGCACGCCCACGACCTGATCAAGGTGGGACTGACCGGCAACCTGCGCGGGTACCGGTTCACCGACTCCGCCGGGCGGCAGGTCACCGGCGCGCAGGTGGACTACAACGGCTCGCCGGCCGGCTACACCGCCGCGCCGGGGGAGGCGGTCACCTATGTCGACGCGCACGACAACGAGATCCTGTACGACGCGCTGGCGTACAAGCTGCCACAGACCACCGTCGCGCTGGACCGCGCTCGGATGCAGGTGCTGGCGCTGGGCACGGTGGTGCTGGGCCAGGGCACCGGCTTCGTCACCGCCGGCACCGAGCGGCTGCGGTCGAAGTCGCTGGACCGCAACTCGTACAACTCCGGTGACTGGTTCAACCAGATCCGCTGGGGCTGCGCCAACGGCAACGGGTTCGGCGCCGGCCTGCCGCCGGCGCAGGACAACGAGGACAAGTGGCCGTACGCGAAGCCGCTGCTGGCCGACCCCGCGCTGGTGCCGGACTGCGCGGCGATCACCACCACCGACGCGCGGTACGCCGAGCTGCTGCGCATCCGGGCCTCGTCGCCGGTCTTCGGCCTCGCCTCGGCCGACCAGGTGCAGCGGCGGGTGGCGTTCCCGCTCTCCGGGGAGGCGGAGACGCCCGGCGTGCTGACGATGACGCTGGACGGTCGCGGCCTGGACCCGCGGTGGAAGTCGGTCGCGGTGGTCTTCAACGGCACCCCGGGCGCCGCGTCCCAGCGGCTGCCGGGCCTGCGGGGGGCGGACGTGTCGCTGCACCCCGTGCTGACGACCTCGGCCGACCCGACGCTGCGGACGGCCGCGTTCGATCGGGCCACCGGCACGTTCACCGTGCCCGCTCGCAGCGTGGTGGTCTTCGTCCAGAGATAGGGTCTGTGTCGAAGTCCCTGGCCGGCCTGCGGCGGGCCCAGGCTCGACCGAGGACTTCGACACAGACCCTAGTTCGCAGGGTGCGGCCCCCTGCCACCTCCGGTGGCAGGGGGCCGACCTTTTCCGTCGCTGTTTCCCTGTCGCGTTGCTCAGTTGAAGCAGTCCTCGACGGTGTTGGCGCAGTTGGTGGGGTCGTTGTCGGTGACGGTGGAGTCGTCGTCGAGCTTGACCTTGCCATCGTTGTTGAAGATGCCGCCGGCGATCCCCTTGTCGTGCTTGCCCTTGTCCTTGTCCTCGTTGCCGTTGTCGGCCTTGTTCTTGGTGACCTTGGTGTTGGTCAGGGTCACCTTGCCTTCGTTGTTGTAGATGCCTCCGCCGTTCTTGCCGGCGAAGTTCTCCTTGATCTTGCTGTCACGCAGGACCAGGGTGGCCGCGTCGTCCTCGTGGTCCTTGTGGTTGGACCCGGAGCCCTGCCAAGCGGCCGGGCCGGACATGCCGCCACCATTGTGCTTGTCCTCGAACGGCTCGCCGTTGAAGATGCCGCCGCCGAAGCGGCCGGCGCTGTTCTCGAGGATCTCGCTTTCGGTGACGGTGGCGGTGGCGCGGTTCTCCTCGTCCTTGTCCTTGCCGCCGTTCGACAGGACGGTGTTGCGCTTCTTGTCGTCCTCGCTGCTGACGTTGTAGATGCCGCCGCCGTCCTTGTGGGCCTTGTTCTTCTCGATGTTGCTGTTCTTGACCGTCAGGACGGTGTCGACGGCCGCGATGCCGCCGCCGTTCTCGCCGGCGGTGTTGTTCTTGACGAACGTCCAGCTGACCTCGACGAAGCCGTCGTTGCTGGACAGGCCGCCGCCGTTCTTCTTGGCGGTGTTGCCCTCGATCAGGGTCTTCTCGATCGTGACGGTGCCGGCCTTCTTGTCGTCGTTGTTGTCGTCGTGACGGCCGTCGCTGCTGAGGTTGTCCTTGCCGTGCTCGTCCTTCTTCTTGTCCTTGTCGCCGTGGCCGTTGGCGACGCCGCCACCGTCGTTGCCGGCGGTGTTGTTGGTGATGCGGGACTCGCCGCCCTTGCCGTCGCGGGACCCGGAGACCTTGAGGACACCGGCGTTGAAGATGGCGCCGCCGTCCTTTCCGGCGTGGTTGTTGTCGAAGGTGCTGCTCTCGACGTCAAGCCGGCCGAAGTTGGCGACCGCGCCGCCGTTGTTCTCGGCGCTGTTGAGGAAGAACTTGGTGTTCACCAGGTGCGCCTCGCCGCCCCGCTCGACCAGCAGGCCACCACCGTCGCCCTCGTGCTCCTTGTCGTCCTTGCCAGACTCCCAGTCCTTGCCGGACTCCCAGTCCTTCTTGTCCTCGCCGGACTCCTCACCGTGCCAGCCGTTCTCGGCTGGCTTCGTCGCGGTGGCCGCCGGCTTCGCGGTGGCTGCGGGCTCCACGGCCGGGGCGGCCGCGGGCTCCACGGCAGTGGCGGCCGCCGGCTTCGCGGCAGTGGCGGCTGCGGGCTTCGCGGCAGTGGCGGCTGCGGGCTTCGCGGCCGGGGCGGCTGCGGGCTCCGCCAGCGCAGGTGCCGGGGCAGGCGCGCCCCCACCGGTCCCGGACTGGTTACCGGGAACCGCCTTCTTCGGCGGCTCCTTGCGCTTGTCGTCCTTGCGGTCTTCGCCGGCGGCGCCGTTGCGGACCTCGACGTCCTTCAGCGTCAGGTCACCGCCGTTGGCGACGCGGAAGATCCGGAAGCCCTCCTCGGCTTCCCGCTTGATCGTCGCGCCGTTGCCCTCGATGGTGATTTCCTGCTTGATCGTCGGCAGGCCCGCCTCGGACTTCTTGTCGTGCTGGTCGAGCTCGTAGGTGCAGTCCTTGGCCAGCTTCAGGGTGCCGCCGTCGTCACGGTTGGCCAGGTCGAGGGCCTCGACGAGGGCATCGTCGTCGCACTCCACCTCCCGGACGCGATCGCGGTCGTCCTTGTCGTCCTTGTCCTTGTCGTCCTTGCCCTTGTCGTCCTTGCCCTTGTCGTCCTTGCCCTTGTCGTCCTTTACCTGGTCCTTGGCCTGGTCATCGTCGCCGACAAGCTGGGCGGTCGACCACTTGACGTCGGTCAGCCGGTGTGAACCGGTCACGCCTGTGGTGGCGTAGGCGACGCCCGTGAGGCTGACCGCCCCTGCGAGGCCGGCGACGGCGGTGACCAGCCAGAGCCGACGCCGGCGGAACGGTGAGTTCTTGTCGTGCGCCGCGTCATCGTTGTTGCGAAGGTTGTTGGACATCGGAGCTCTCTGCCCTCTCCTTGTACCGACAAGGTCGCTTCGCCGTGGCGAGGCGGCCTCCGCTACAAATCGGTTGTAGCTGCCAAACAACACCGTATGGGAGACTTGTTCACTATGCGTGCGTATCCGAAGAAGTCCCACATAAGGCACGCGGGGACGCGGACGGCAGGAAGGGGGACGGCCGGTGCCGGCCGGGCATGACCGGTGGCGGGGAACGCGGCCGGCGGCGGAAAGCTGACGGATGCCACCAGGACGTGGAAAGGGGGGGAAAGCTCGCGGGAACGCCGAGGAGGTGGCGGGCGGCGCAAAGCTCGCGCGGCGGCCGCGGAGGGTCGACGGTGATGGTCGGGCAGGCTCCACCCGGCGCACTCCGCGGTTGGCTGGGGGTGCGGTTGCACTGCCCGAGGTGGCCGGGACGGGCGAGAGTAGCGCAAATGACGGCGGGCCCCACCGCTGGCGTCCTCACGACGAGATACGTCGCTGACGCCGGCGGCGAGGCTCGCCGTTGTTGTTCGTGCGGGGTCAGACGGGCAGGCGCGGACCGGCCTCCCGCTGCGCGGCCAGCCAGGTCTCCACCTCGTCCGCCGTACGCGGCAGCCCGGCCGACAGGTTCATCGCGCCGGTGGCGGTCACCAGCACGTCGTCCTCGATCCGGATGCCGACGCCCCGCAGCTCGGCGGGGACCAGCTCGTCCTCCGGCTGGAAGTAGAGTCCCGGCTCGACGGTGAGCACGTAGCCCTCGCCCAGCGTGCCGTCGCGGTACGTCTCCTTGCGGGCGTTCGAGCAGTCGTGCACGTCGATGCCGAGCATGTGGCCGAAGCCGTGCAGCGTCCACCGCCGGTAGACCGAGGACTTCTCGTCCATCGCCTCGTCCACGCTCACCGGCAACAGGCCCAGCTCCGACAGGCCCTCAGCGAGCACCCGCATGCAGGTCAGGTGGACGTCCTTGAACTTCACCCCGGGCCGGATGGCCTCGATGCCGGCCTGCTGGGACGCGTACACGATGTCGTAGACCTGGCGTTGCAGGGCGGTGAACCGTCCGCTCACCGGCAGCACCCGGGTCACGTCGGCGGTGTAGAGGTTGTGGCCCTCGACACCCATGTCCATCAGCAGCAGCTCGCCCGGCCGGGTCGCGCCGTGGTTGTGCACCCAGTGCAGGATCGTGGCGTGCTCGCCGGCGCCGACGATGGAGCTGTACCCGACGTCGTTGCCGTCGTGCCGGGCCCGCAGCGCGAAGATCCCCTCCAGCAGCCGCTCCGAGACGGCGCGGTCGGCCGGCAGGATCCGGGCCACGTCCTCGAAGCCGCGCACCGTGGCGTCGATCGCGTCCTGGAGCTGGCCGATCTCCCACTCGTCCTTGACGAGCTTCTGCTCCGAGATGGCGATCGCCAGCTCCCGGTCGCGGGGCGGCTGCCCCTCGGCGCGCACCCCGTCGTACGGGCGGACCGCCGCGTCCACCTGGGCGTCGAAGCCGCGCAGCACCCGGGTCCGCCCCGGGCGCAGGTCGGCCAGCGTCGCCTCCAGGCCGGTCAGGTCGGCGGTGGGCAGGCCCAGCTCGGTGGACTTCTCGCTGAGCGTGTGCCGTCGGCCCACCCACAGCTCGCCGTGCCGGCTGCGGAAGAACTCGTCGGTCTCCCGCGACGAGCGGGGCCGCATGTACAGCGTGGCGTCGTGCCCGGAGCCGTTCGGGCGCAGCACCAGCACGCTGTCCGGGTCGTGGTCGCCGGTCAGGTAGGCGAAGTCACTGCCCGGCCGGAACGGGTAGCCGGTGTCGTTGGCCCGGACCTTCTCCGCGCCGGTCGGGATGACCAGCGTCTCGCCGGGGAAGGCCGCCGAGAGCGCGGCCCGCCGCTTGGCGTAGTTGGGGGCCTCCGGCCGGGGCGCCACCGGGAGCGCGCTGTCCCGCCAGCCCTGCCGCATGAAGGACAGGAACGCCTCCGGGAAGTCCGGATCATGCGATTCTGTACCGTCCGTCGGCGTACCGTCGGTGCGTCCCTCGGTCATTGCGCCGCTCCCTCCGTGTCATTGCTGGTCCCGACGGTACCGCGCGCCCGGTTCGCGGTGGCGCCGGCCGGGAGCGCTCCGGATCGTTGGACGGCTGCGACGGGCCCCCGGCGCGCGTGGGAAGATGACCACCATGTGCGGACTCCTGGCCTTCTTCAGCGCGAACGGCAACGCCGCCGCGCACCGCGACCACATCGCCGGAGCGTTGGAATGCCTGCACCACCGCGGCCCCGACGAGACAGGGGTCGAGGTGGTCGGCGACGCCTCCGGCCGGTACGCGGACGGAGTGTTCGCCCACAAGCGGCTCGCCATCATCGACGTCGCGTCGAGCCACGAGCCGTTGCCCTACGCGAACGGTCGTTACCTGCTCACCTTCAACGGTGAGATCTACAACTACATCGAGCTGCGCGACGAGCTGATCCGGGACTTCGGCGCCCAGTTCGCCACCGCCGGTGACGGCGAGGTGATCGTCGCCGGCTACCACTTCTGGGGCGAGCAGGTGCTCACCCGGTTGCGCGGCATGTTCGCCTTCGTCATCTGGGACCGGCAGGAGCGGCGCGCCTTCGGTGCCCGCGACTACTTCGGCATCAAGCCGATGCACTACCTGGAGACCGCCGACGGGCTCTACCTGGCCTCGGAGAAGAAGGCGCTGCTGCCGTTCGCGCACAGCAGCTACCAGGGCGACGCGGGCGTCGACGCGGCCAACCTCAGCCACTACCTGACCCTGCAGTACGTCCCCGAGCCCGGCACCCTGCACAAGGGCATCAACCGGATCGGCTCCGGGGAGTACCTGACCTGGACCCCGGGCGGGCGGATCGACGTACGTCGGTGGTACCGGCCGGTGTTCCGGCCGGCGGCGGTCGACGACGAGCAGAAGCTGTACCACGAGATCCGGGAGACGTTGCGGGAGAGCGTGCGCATGCACATGCGCTCCGACGTGCCGGTCGGCTCGTTCCTGTCCAGCGGCATCGACTCCACCGCGGTGGTCGCGCTGGCGCGGGAGTTCAACCCGAACATCCTCACCTTCACCGTCGGCTACGACGTGCCGGGCTATTCGGAGATCGACGTCGCCCAGGATTCGGCCCGGCACCTGGACGTCACCACGATCCCCACCAAGATCGGTCCGCAGGACATGATCGACGCGCTGCCGAAGATCGTCTGGCACCTGGACGACCCGGTGGCCGACCCGGCGCTGGTGCCGCTCTACTTCGTGGCGAAGAAGGCCGCCGAGCACGTCACCGTGGTGCTGTCCGGTGAGGGGGCCGACGAGTTCTTCGGTGGCTACACGATCTACCGGGAGCCACTGTCGCTGGGCACGGTCAACGGCCTGCCCGGCGGGGTGCAGAAGGGCCTGCGCGCGGTCTCCAAGGCGATCCCGCAGGGGGTCAAGGGCAAGAGCTTCCTGGAGCGCGGCACCACCCCGATCGAGGAGCGCTACTACGGCAACGCCCGGATGTTCACCGAGGAGGAGAAGCAGCAGCTCATGCGCCGCTACGACCCCTCGGTGCGCTACACCGACGTGACCGCCCCGATCTACGCGGAGTGCACGGAGCTGGACGACGTCACCAAGATGCAGTACGTCGACCTCTACACCTGGCTGCGCGGGGACATCCTGGTCAAGGCCGACCGGATCTCGATGGCCCACTCGCTGGAGGTGCGGGTGCCGTTCCTCGACCGCCCGGTGTTCGACGTCGCGGCGAAGATCCCGGTGGACCTCAAGCTGCCGCCGCGCTCCGACGCCACGAAGTACGCGATGCGCCAGGCGTTGCAGGGCGTCGTCCCGCCGGCCATCGTCAACCGCAAGAAGCTGGGCTTCCCGACCCCCACCCGGGTCTGGCTGCGCGGCGAGATGTACGAGTGGGCCCGGCACGTGCTGAGCACCTCGGGTGCCGGCGACCTGCTCGACCTGTCGTACGCGCTGCGGCTGCTCGACGAGCACAAGCGGGAGGAGGCCGACCACTCCCGCAAGGTGTGGACGGTGTTGATCTTCTGCATCTGGCACGCCATCTTCGTGGCCAAGACCCTCGACCCGGGCATTCAGCGCAACCAGTCCGCCCTGCTGACGAAGCCGGTCGTGGGCTCCATGGTCCGCTGACCGGTAAGGTTGGGCCCCCTGTTATCGCATTCTGCATAGCAGGGGGCCCTTCTTAACACCCCGGTTCTTCGGTCCGCGCCAGCGGCCCGCCCGGTCCGCGGGGTCAGCGGCGGGCGCAGCTGACCGTGGGCAGGGTGTTGGTGCCTGTGGTGCTGCCCAGGAAGCCGAAGGTCGTGGTGCCCTCCGGTGCGACCGTGCCGTCGTGTGCGACGTTGGTGGCTGTCACCGAGGAACCGGACGGGGTCTGGGTGGCGTTCCAGATCTGACTGATCGACTGCCCGCTGGGCCAGGTCCAGCTGGCGGTCCAGCCGTTGAACGGCGTACTGCCGTGATTCATGATCATGACTTCGCCCTGGAAGCCGCCCGGCCACGCGCTGACGACCTTGTAGACCGCCATGCAGTCACCGCCGTGCGGCGGCGGGGTGGTCGGGTTCGGTGGGGGAGTCGTCGGGTTCGGCGGCGGGGTGGTCGGGTTCGGCGGGGGAGTGGTCGGGTTCGGCGGCGGGGTGCCGCCCGGACCCACCCCGGTCACCTGGCCGTTGCCGCCGTCGAAGGTCACGTCGGAGCAGCCGAAGAAGTTCTCCTGCGAGTCCGAGCGCACCCAGCGGGAGTAGACGATGTGCCTGCCGCTCTTGCCCGACGGCAGGTTGCCGCTGAAGTAGTAGTGCCCCTCGTTGGTGCCGACCCCGCCGCGCTGCGGCGGGTTGGTCACCGTCAGGAACGGCTGCTCCTCAAGGTCACTCCACGCCAGCGCCCGCGTCGGGCTCCAGCTGTTCTTGGTCACGTAGAAGTAGAACGTGCCCGGGTGGTGCGCCCAGTTGCTGTACTGGAAATCCAACCGCGCACCGGCGGTCAGGTGGGTCAACGGCCAGTCGGTACGGGGCAGGTCGTAGCCCCGGTAGCCGGGGTTGCCGCCGCTGCACAGCTGCCCGTCCGGGATGAAGCCGACCGTCCGGCCGCCGGCGTCGGAGCGCAGCACGCTGAACCAGTTGTAGAGCGAGTTCGCGCCGCTCTGCGCCACGGCCGCGGAGCACGCCGGGTTGTTCGGCCTAATCTCGCCGGTCTGGCTCAGGCCGTCCTGCCAGCACAGGAAGGTGCGGCTGCCGGGGGTCATCGCCGCGCCGTGCGCGGCGGCCGGCTCCGGACTGGACGCCAGGGCGAGGGCGCCGAGGGTGAGGGTCACGGCCGCGGTGAGCAACGCGGCCGTACGGGAACGGTTCACGGGTTCTCCTGACTCGCGAGGCGCGCCGCCCGAGCCGCCCCGCCGCAATCGGGTGGGGATGTGGCCTGATCGCCCCGCTGCAAGGAGCGGAAGCGACGATCACGGTGCGTGCCCCGGCAGGGGATCGGCCGGTGGACACGCGCCGTCAACGGTCCCTGTCGTGGACCGGCGCCCTCGCGTCGAACGAACCCGGCAACCGGCGGCGCGGCAGCCCTCGCACCGCCCGGTACGCGTCATCCCACCATGCCGCCCGGCCGCGACGCAATAGTCAGTTCTCGATGTGTCAGGCCGTCTTCAGAGCAGCTTCTCCAGGGTGATCGGCAGCTCGTACTGCCGACGGCCGGTTGCGTGGTGCACGGCGTTGGCGATCGCGGCGGCCGCACCCACCACGCCGATCTCCCCGACGCCCTTCATCCCGAGCGGGTTCACGACCTCGTCGTGCACCTCGATGGTGTCCACCATTACGTCCGGCGCGTCCGCGTTGACCGCCACCAGGTAGTCGCCGAGGCTGGCGTTGGCCCAACGACCCGACCGGGGATCCATCCGGGTGGCCTCCAGCAGCGCCTGGCCGAGCCCCCACAGCATGCCGCCCATCAACTGGCTGTGCGCGGTCTTGCGGTTGAGCACCCGGCCCGGCGCGAACACCCCGACCATCCGACGTACCCGGACCACGCCGAGGTCGGCGTCGACCGCCACCTCGGCCATCTGCGCGCCGAAGGTGTGCACCCCGTACCCGGCGTCCTGCGGTGGCGGCGTCCAGGTGCCGAGCACCTCCACGTCCGGAGTCAGGGTGCGCTGCATCAGATCGGCGTACGTCTCGCCGACGTCGGGCCGGTCGCGCCGCGCCATCCGGCCGTCCCGCACGACCACCCCGGCGGGGTCCGCGCCGTGCAGGGGCGAGTGGTCGTCGGCGACCGCGCGCCCGATCAGCTCGTCGCGAAGCTGGGTCACCGCCAGGTGTACGGCGGAACCGACCGCGCTGGTGCCCGTGGAGCCCACGGCGGCGGTGACGTTCGGCAGGTCACTGCTGCCGCCGACGAACCGCACCCGCTCCACCGGCAGGCCGAGCGCGTCCGCCGCGACCTGGGTCATCGCGGTGTAGACGCCGGTGCCGAACTCCGACACGCCGGCCTCGACGACCGCGGTGCCGTCGTTGTAGAGCCGGGCCCGGGCTCGCTGCGGGTTCACCGGTTGGGTCACCGGGTAGAGCGCGCTAGCCATGCCACTGCCGATCAGCCACTGGCCCTCGCGCCGGGGCCGGGAGTCGCGGTCGGACCAGCCGAACAGCTCGGACGCCCGCTGGTAGCACTCCTTCAGCCCGCTGCTGGACCAGGGGTGCCCGCTCTCCGGATCGGTGTCGGAGCAGTTGCGCAGCCGCAGCTCCAGCGGGTCGATCCCGACCCGCTCGGCCAGCTCGTCCATCGCGCATTCGAGGGCGAACATGCCGGTCGCCTCACCGGGGGCGCGCATGAAGGTCGGGGTGATCGTGTTGCCCCGGATCAGGTGGTAGACCCCCTCGTAGTGGGGGCTCGTGTACGCCACGGCCGGGCTCTGCAACGACGGCTCGGCCCAGTCGTCGAACTGGGAGGTGAGGGAGAGTTTGTGGTGGCGCAGCGCGGTGATCCGACCGTCCGCGTGGGCGCCGAGGGTGATCCGCTGTTCCTGCTCCTCGCGGTGCCCGCAGGAGGTGAACATCTGCTCCCGGGTCAGCGCCAGCCGCACCGGCCGGCCAACCTGCCGGGCGGCGAGCGCGGCCAGCGCCGGGTGGTGCCAGATCATCGCCTTGGAGCCGAAGCTGCCGCCGACGGCGTGGCTCACCACCCGGATCGAGATCGGCGGCAGGCCGAGCAGCGCCGCGACGGTGAACTGGGTGGCGTTCGGCCCCTGGGTCGAGTCGTAGACGGTCAACCGGTCGATGTCCTCCCACACCGCGGTGCTGGCGGACGCCTCGATCGGGTTGTGGTGGTTGGGCGCGAACCGGTACGTCGCGTCCACGCACACCTCCGCCTCGGCCAGCGCCTTCGCCACGTCACCACGGGACCCGTGCCCGGGCAGCAGCCCGCCGAAGATCCGCTCGGGCACGTACGCCTGGTCCCGGGCCTGGTCGATCAGGGTGATGGCGGGCGTGGAGGCGTACTCGACGCGGATCAGGGTGCCCGCGTGCTCGGCGCGTTCGATGGTGTCGGCGACCACGAGGGCGATGGGCTGACCGGCGTAGTGGATCGTCTCGTCCTGCATCGGGAAGAAGGTCTGGCCCGGTGCGGCCAGCCCGGCCAGCGACGGGAGCAGCTTCGGCACGGTGGCGACCCGGTCCAGATTGCGATGGGTGAACACGGCCAGCACCCCGTCGGCCCGCTCGGCCTCGACGGTGTCGATCGCGGTGATCCGGCCGCTGGCCACCGTGGCGCCGACCAGCACGCCGTGGACCAGGCCGGTCACCGGGACCTCTGCGGAGTAGCGCGCCTCGCCGCGTACCTTGGCGCGCCCGTCCACCCGGTTGAGCGTCGCGCCGATCGCCGGGCTCATGCCGTTACCTCCCGCTGCGTCAGCTGCTCCAGGGCCCGGACGATCGTCCGCCGGGTCAGCTCGATCTTGAAGGCGTTCATCCCGTGCGACACCGCCGGCGCCAGCTCGGCCGCCGCCGCCCGGCGGAACGACTCGGTGGTCGCCGGAGCGCCGACGAGCACCTGCTCGGCCGCCCGGGCCCGCCACGGTTTGGTGGCCACCCCGCCCAGGGCCAGCCGTACCTCCGTGATCTGGCCGCCGCCCACCGAGATGGCCGCCGCGACCGAGGCGAGCGCGAACTCGTACGACTCGCGATCACGGATCTTGATGTACCGGGACGTGGCCGCGACCGGTGCCGGCGGCAGGTCGATCCCGGTCACCAGCTCGCCGTGGGCCAGCGGGTGTTCCCGCTCCGGGGTCTCGCCGGGAAGCAGGAAGAAGTCGTCGATCGGGATGCTCCGCGGGCCGCCCGGTCCCTCGGTCTGCACCACGGCGTCGAGCGCGACCAGCGCGACGGCCAGGTCGGACGGATGGGTGGCGATGCAGCGCTCGCTGGTGCCGAGCACGGCGTGCCCCCGGTTGATCCCCTCGATCGCGCTGCACCCGCTGCCGGGGACGCGCTTGTTGCAGGCCGCCGCGGTGTCGCGGAAGTAGCCGCACCGCACCCGCTGCAACAGGTTGCCGCCGAGGGTGGCCATGTTACGCAGCTGCGGGGAGGCGCCGAGCAGCAGCGCCTCGGCGACCATCGGGTAACGGCGCACCAGCTCCGGTTCCTCGGCCACGTCGCTCATCCGGGCCAGTCCGCCGAGCCGAAGCCCGCCGCCGGGCAGCTCCTCGACGCGGTTCAGCGGCAGGTCGTTGATGTCGACGAGGCGGCGCGGCTGCTCGACGTAGATGCGCAGCAGGTCGATCTGGGTGGTGCCACCGGCCAGGAAGGTGCTCTCCGGGTCGGCGCTCACCGCGCCGATCGCGCTGCCGACGTCGGTGGCGCGCGAGTAGCTAACGGGCCGCATCGGCGGTGCCTCCCTGGTCGCGGACCCGGCGGACGGCCGCCCGGATGTGCGGGTACGCGGCACAGCGGCAGATGTTGCCGCTCATCCACTCCCGGATCTCCATGTCGTCGCCGGCGTGCCCCTCGGCCAGCAGCGCCACCGCGGACATGATCTGCCCGGATGTGCAGTAGCCGCACTGGAAGGCGTCGCAGTCCAGGAACGCCTGCTGCACCGGGTGCAGGGTGTCCCCGTCGGACAGTCCCTCGATCGTGGTCACCTCGCGGTTCTCGCAGGTGATCGCCAGGGTGAGGCAGGACAGCACGCGGCGTCCGTCCACCCACACCGTGCAGGCGCCGCAGGCCCCCTGGTTGCAGCCCTTCTTGGTCCCCGTCAGTTCGAGCCGGTCGCGCAGGGCGTCGAGCAGGCTGACCCGTGGCTCGACGGTCGTCGTCCGGGATTCCCCGTTCACCGTGAGGTGGACCTCGACGGCGCCGGGACCGCGGACCACGGCGTGGTCGGGGCTCGGCGCGGTACGCAGCGCCTGGTAGGACTTCACCAACTCGCACCCCCTCCAATTGAAATCGACCATATCCTGCTCATGAGACTGATTCGCCGCTTTCCTGGCGATGCCACCAGGTCGACGGGCTTGGCCGGCACGGCCGGCTGACGCGGCGGCGAGACGGAGAGGCGGCGGAACGTGCCCGACGTGTTCGAGGAGCTGCACCGCCGCTGCCGCGCCGGCGAGGCGGTCGCCCTGGCCACCGTCGTGGCCACCTGGCGGTCCGCGCCGCAGCCGCCCGGCGCCAGCATGCTGGTCGCGGCCGACGGCACGGTCACCGGCAGCGTCTCCGGCGGCTGCGTCGAGGCCGACCTCTACGAACGGGCCCGCCACGTGCTCGACACCGGCGCCCCCGAGCTGACCCGCTACGGAGTCAGCGACGACGCCGCGTACGCCGCGGGCCTGACCTGCGGCGGGGAGCTCGACGTGTTCGTGGAGCGGATCGACGGCGGCGGCCTCGTGGAGCTGGACGCGGTCGACGCGGCACGCCGGGCCGGCCAACCGGTGGCGGTGGTCACCTGCGTGGCGGCCGACGCCGGCGATCCGCCGGGAGCGGTGCCGGCCGACCCGGCGGGGCGACTGGGCCGCCGGCTGGTGCTGACCGGGCAGCGGGTGACCGGCTCGCTCGGCGACGACCGGCTGGACGCCGCCGCCACCGCCGACGCCCTCGGGCTGCTCGCCGCCGGGCACAGCGGGATGCTCCGGTACGGCTACCACGGGCAGCGCCGAGGCGACGGCCTGAGCCTCTTCGTGACCGCGTACGCCACCGCGCCCCGGATGATCGTCTTCGGGGCCATCGACTTCGCCGGCGCGGTGGCCAGGATCGGCGCGTTCCTCGGCTACCGGGTGACCGTCTGCGACGCCCGTCCGGTCTTCGCCACCGCTCGGCGCTTCCCCGAGGCGGACGAGGTGGTGGTGCAGTGGCCGCACCGCTACCTGGGGGCGGAGCTGGACGCCGGCCGGGTCGACGGGCGGACGGTGGTCTGCGTGCTGACCCACGACCCGAAGTTCGACGTGCCGCTGCTGGCGCTGGCGCTGCGCCACCCGCTGGCGTACGTCGGCGCGATGGGGTCGCGGCGCACCCACGACGAGCGGCACAAGCTGCTGCGCGAGGCAGGGCTCAGCGCGGAGCAGCTCGCTCGCCTGGCCTCGCCGATCGGGCTGGACCTCGGTGGGCGTACCCCGGAGGAGACCGCGGTGAGCGTGGCCGCGCAGATCGTCGCGGCCCGCTGGGGCGGGACCGGCCGCCCGCTGACGGCACTCGCCGGGCCGATCCACCAGGCGGGATAGCACCCCGGACGCCTCGTCAGTGGCCCGATCGGACCTGCGCCTTCGGCGCCCACCGGGTCGTGCGCTGTGCCAGCCTGGTGCCACGCGGACCGCCGAGGCGGGCGGTCGGTGGCTGGCGAGGACGAAGGGACCGGCATGGGATACGCGGTGGTGCTCGGCGAGGCGCTCGTCGATCTGCTCGACACCGAGCGGGACGGCGAGCGGGTCTACCGGCAGGCGATCGGCGGCGCGCCGCTCAACGTCGCCGTCGGGGTGGCCCGGCTCGGCGGCGCGGCGCAGTTCGTCGGCTCACTCGGCGACGACGTGCTGGCCGGCCGGATTCGCGCCTTCCTGACCGCGGCCGATGTCGGGCTGGCCGGCGCGGTCACCGTGCCGGCGCCGACCACCCTCGCGGTGGTGACCTTCGCCGGCCCGGAACCCGACTTCCGCTTCTACGGGGAGCCGCCCTCCTACAGCCTGCTCGCCCCCGAGGATCTCGACCGGGCGCTGCTGGAGGGGGCCGACGTGCTCTACTGCGGCTCCGTCGTCCTGCTCCAACCCAGCACGCTGGCGGCCGCCCGGCGTGCCTGGGGGCTCGCCACCGGCCTACGGGTCTTCGACCCGAACGTGCGCCCCCGGCTCCTTCCCGGGCCGGGTGCGCTGGCCGGGCTGCGGGAGGTGGTGGCCGAGTTCGCCGCCGGCGCACACCTGGTCAAGCTGAGCACCGCCGACGCCGAGCTGCTCTACCCGGGCGAGCCGGTCGAGGGGGTGGCCGCATACCTGCGCGAGCTGGGCGCCGCGACGGTCGTGGTGACGCTCGGCGCGGCCGGCGCGGTGCTGGCCGCCGCCGACGCCGACCCGGTCCGGGTGCCGGCCCCCCGGGTCGACGCGGTCGACGCCACCGGCGCCGGCGACTCGGTGATGGCCGCGTTGATCGCCGATCTGCTCCTCGACGGCGAGCCGGCCGACCCGGCGGGCTGGGTCGAGCGGGTGGGGTTCGCCCTGCGGGTGGCCGGCCTGGTCTGCGAGTCACCCGGCGGCGCCACCGCCATGCCCACCCGTGCCGACGTCCAACGCCGCTTCGGGATCTAAGCGTTCCCGTCGAGTTCGATGTAGCCGCGGCGGGCGGCGGTGAGGGCGGCGCGGGCGCCGAAGGGCGCCTCGGCGGCGACCCGTTCCGGCGGCGCGCCGCCGGTGTGCCCGGCCCGGATCAGCCACGCCAGCTTCGCCAGCTCGGCGTGCTGGGCGCGGACGAACTCCACGTCCACCGGGTCGCCGTGGCCCGGCACCACCACCGTGCCCACGCCGGTCAGCCGGAGCAGGTCGGCGACCGCGTCCGGCCACCGCAGGGGGTACGAGTCCTCGAAGGCGGGCGGGCCGCTCTGCTCCACCAGGTCCCCGGCGACCAGCACGTCCGCGTCGGGTACGTGCACCACCAGGTCGGCGTCGGTGTGCCCCCGCCCGGGGTGACGCAGCAGCACCCGCCGGCCGCCCAGGTCGAGTGCCGTCTCGGTGTGCACGGTGTGCGTCGGGGCGAGCAGCGGTGTGTCGGCCAGCTCGGCGGCCAGCGCCGGATGTTCCTCGCGCACCTCGTCGTACGCCTCCCGGCGCAGCCGCTCCGGCTGCTCGCGCAGGGCCGCGGCGGCCAGCGCGTGCGCGTACACCGGGCGGGGCGGGTCGCCGGCGAGGACGGCGTTGCCGAAGCAGTGGTCGTAGTGGTGGTGGGTGTTGACCAGCGTCAGCGGACGGTCGGTGACCGCCCGGACGGCGGCGGCCAGCTCGGTGGCCTGGGCCGCCGAGGAGAGGGTGTCCACCAGCAGCGCCTCGTCGTCGCCGACGACCAGGGTGACGTTGACCCGCAGCAGCGGCTCGCGCAGCAGGTGCACCCGGTCGGCGACCTCGACGAACCCGCCGGTCATGACGCCCGCCCGGCACGGTCGACGAAGCGTTGCCGGTCCACCAGGATGCGGTCCACCCGACCCCGGGCCACCGTCTCGCCGCCATCGGTGACGGTGACCTCGAACGACAGCCGGCGACCGTCGACGGCCGCCAGCAGGGCCTGCGCCCGGACCGTCCGGCCGACCACGGTCGGCGCCAGGTGCTCCAGCTCGACCCGGGTCCCCACGGTGGTCGACCCGGACGGCATCGCCGTCGCGGTCGCGGCGACGGTGGCCGCCTCGGCCAGCGCGAGCACCCGGGGGGTGCCGAGCACCGGTACGTCCCCGGAACCGACCGCCTGGGCGGTGTCCGCGTCGGTGACGGTCAACTCGACCTGGGCGGTCAGACCCGGCGCGAAGGCCGGCTCGGGCTGCTCCTGCATGGTCGCCAGCCTAGGTGCTCGCCGAGCCCGCCGAGCACTCGCCCGGCGATCCGGCCGTACCCGCCGCGCCACCGCTGGACCGGCCCGGCGGGTGGTCGCCGTCGGTCGATGCCGCACCCGTCGTTAACCTTGACCGCGATGGCCGTCGTGACTGACCCCCAACCCCCCGCCCGGACCGACCCGCCCGCGTCCCCGGACGGGGGCCGTCGGCGCATCGTCGCCATGACAGTCTGGGCGGTCGCCTTCGTGGCCGCCTGGCTGGGCATCGGGCTGCCCACCGACCCCGCGTACGCCTTCGTCTGGATCTGGGCCGGGACCATCGCCTGGAACAGCGACCGGCCGTGGCGTAGTCACCTGCGCTTCGCCCGGGACTGGGTGCCGGTGGTCCTCCTGCTCGCCGCGTACAACCTCTCCCGGGGGTTCGCCGACAACGGGGCCACCCCGCACGCGATGGAGCTGATCGTCGCCGACCGGTTCATGTTCGGCTGGGCCACCGGCGGTGAGGTGCCCACCATCTGGTTGCAGCAGCACCTCTACCACCCGCAGCTGCACTGGTACGACGTCGCGGCGAGCTGGGTGTACTTCTCCCACTTCGTGGTGGCGCTGGCCGCCGCCGCGGTGCTCTGGCTGCGGGACCGGCAACGCTGGGCGGCGTACATGCGGCGCTGGGGTTTCCTCTGCGCCGCCGGCCTGGCCACCTACTTCATCTACCCGGCCGCGCCGCCGTGGTGGGCCGCGCAGAACGGGCTGCTCACCGAGGTCGCCCGGATCTCCACCCGCGGGTGGAAGGCGTTCGGCATGCACGGCGCCGGCAACGTGCTCAACGCCGGCCAGATCGCCTCGAACCCGGTCGCCGCGATGCCGTCGCTGCACACCGCGTGGGCTCTGTTCGTGGTGCTCTTCTTCCTGCACACCACCCGCCGCCGCTGGTGGCCGCTGCTGCTCGCGTACCCGCTGGCGATGACCTTCACCCTGGTCTACTCGGGTGAGCACTACGTGATCGACGTGCTGGTCGGCTGGACGTACGTCGGGCTGACCTTCCTGGTGGTCGGCCTGGCCGAGCGCGGGTGGGCGGCGCTGCGAGCCCGTCGTCCCGGGCCGGCCGCCGAGCAACCGCCACCGGGGCAGGTCACCGGCCCCGACGGCGCCACCGACCCACCGGGCCGGCCAGCCAGCGGGCAGGCGGCACCGGTCGGGCCGAGCAACGCCGACGAGCCGCCGGTACCCGCCGACCGCTGACGCCGCCAGGTCCGGCCCCGGCCGGGGTGGGACGGGTCAGCCGGAGCGGCGGGCGGCGTGGGCGCGGGCGGTCAGCTCGGCCGCCAGGCCCCACGCCTCCGCCAGATCCCGGTCCTGTGCCGCCGCGCCCGACCCGCCCGCGGTGTCCGCGTGGACGGTGGCCAGCCCGAGCCGGCGCTGCGCCGGCCCCTGCACCACCCGCACGCTCTGGATCCGGGCGTACGGCACGATCGCCACCTGCCGGGTGAGCAGCCCGGACCGGGTGGCGAAGACCCGCTCGAACAGGCCGGCGCCGAGCGCGCCCCGGCCCAGCGGGTGCAGCCAGCGGGCCCGGGGCGGCGGTGGGTTCAGCGTCAGCGCGTCGAGGCGTACGCCCGGCAGCACCTCGGTGACGATCATCGTCGCGGTCGGCAGGTCACCGACCGGCAGCAGGCGGTCCGGCCGGTTGCGGTCGTCGGCCTCCGCGGCGGAGTACCCGGCAACCTCCAGCCGCAGCCGCAGCCAGCCCTTCACCCGCCAGAGCAGCGGCCAGGTGGCCCGTACGGTCTGCACCCGGTCCAGCGGCACGGTCTGCGCCCGGGTTTCCAGCAGGCCGTTGTGCACCCGCAGCGTGCCGTCGTCGCGGGCCAGCCGGAAGTTCCAGTCGTCGAGGACCCGGCGGATCGGTTGCAGCAGCACACCGGCCATCGCGGTCAGCGTGCTCGCCACGGCGACGAACGACCAGGACCCCGCGGTGAGGAACTGCACCACGACGAACGCCAGGCCGAACGGGAGCAGGAACGCCTGCGGGGTGAGCAGTTGGCTGACCAGCAGGTTCTGGTTGCGTACCGCGTGCAGCGGGCGGCCCGGCGCGGCCTGCGGCGCTGTCCCGGGCGCCGTGAGACCCGGCGCGGGCGGCTGCGACGCGCGGCCGGCGAGCGCCAGCAGCCGCTCGCGCAGCCGGGCCGCGTCGGCCACCGTCAGGTACGCCAGCGGCGCCTCGGTCTTGCCCCCGCCGACCACCTCGAGCCGCAGCTCGGCCAGGCCGGTGAACTGGGCGAGCAGCGGCCGGACCACCTCCACGGCCTGCAACCGCTCCAGGGGGATCGCCCGGGTACGCCGCCAGAGCAGCCCCTCGTACACCCGCAGCTCGCGGCCCACCACGTGGTAGCCGGTGTTGTACCAGCTGATCACCGACAGCACGGTCGCGCCGAGCGCCAGTATCACCACCATGGCCGCGAACCAGCCGAAGCCGACCCGGGACAGCGTCGACCAGGACAGCCCGGCGATCACCACGACCAGCGACTTGGCCCCGTGCAACAGCGGGCTGAGCGGGTGTAGTCGCTGACGCGGCTCGCCGTCGCCACCCGCCGTCGGCAGCGGCCAGGGATAGGGCACCCCGGGCGGCACCGCCGCATAGGGCACCGCGCCGCCGGGCGCGTAGGGCGGTACCGCGCCGCCGGGGGGCGGGCCGGTGGGGGGCGCGCCGCCGGGTGGCCGGGGCGGGCCGGTGCCCGGCTCGGCGGGACGGTCGCTCATCGGGTCGGCCTCCGGCGCGGCCGGCGGTCGACCGGTCGCGTGCTCACAGCCCCTCCGCCCGGTCCTCGCCGAGCGCGGTGAGTCGGTCACGCAGCCGGGACGCCTCCGCCGGGCGCAGCCCCGGCACCCGGGCGTCGCTCGCCGCCGCCGCCGTGTGCAACTGCACGGTGGCCAGGTCGAAGGCGCGCTCCAGCGGCCCGGCGCTGACGTCGACGAACTGCATCCTGGAATACGGCACGATGGAGAGCCGCCGGACCAGCAGCCCGTGCCGGACCAGCAGGTCGTCCTCCCGCTCGGCGTAACCCCAGGCCCGGACCGCGCGGACGATCGCCACGGCCCGCCACGCGCCGAACACCAGCACGGCGGTGAGGGCGAGCCCGAACAGGCCCTGACCGCTCAGTGCCCAGCCGACCGCCGTCACCGCCAGCCCGATCGCGAGCACCACGGCCAGCCGGATCAGCTCCACCCAGATCAGGTCGGTGGAGATCGGCTGCCAGTGGACCGTGTCCGGCCAGGGCTCCAGTGGCCCCCGCCCTGTGGACCCGTCCGTCAACAGCGGGCCGGGTGCGCCGGAGGCCGGACCCGCTGCGCCGGCGGCGGGCGACGGGCCGGCGGGCAGCAGGCCGGGCACCGGCAGGTCGGGTGGGCGGGGGTTGGCGTCGTACCCGCCGGCTGTCGGTAGGGCTGCCGGCGGCAGCGGGGCGGGCGATGACGCGTCGGGCGGGGCGGGATCCGGGCCGAGCGTGCCGGGCGCCGGGAACGCCCCGGGCGGTGGCGGCGGTGGTGCGGTGCGCGGCCAGGACGGGGAGGCGGGGCCGGGGGAGGCCGGTGGGTCGACGCGGTCCTCCGCGCTCACCGATGGGATCCGTTCCGCGCGGCAGCGGCGCGAGGCGTCCCACCGCTGTGCCCAGTTGTTCGCCCGCTGCGCTCGCTCACATGTCGAGGGTAGGCGATCCGGGCACCGGATTGACGGCACGCAGGAAGCCGCGTGCGTCCAGGAAATCGCCGAGGCTGCCCCGGTGCTCGTCGCAGGCCAGCCAGGTCTTGCGCCGTTCGGGGGTGTGCAGACGGGGATTGTTCCACTCCAGCGCCCAGACAGCGGGGGCGCGGCAGCCGCGGGCCGAGCAGATCAGGGCCTCGCCGGCGGGGGAGGGGTTGCTCATCCCGGCCAGTCTAGGGCGGCGGGCGGAGGGCTTGAGCGCCGGGCGGCCACGGGGGGAGCCGCCCGGCGACGGGGTGAATGGTACACGCGGCGGGCCGGTCCGTGTCCACCCCGTGACGGGCGATTCGGCTGCCGGGGACGGCGCGGCGAAAATCGGCTTCTCCCCACCTCGACACTCAGCAAGGCGTGCGAGTCTTGATACCGCATCAGCCGCGACGACCGACCAACGCTGTGGAGGACCGGTGGCCCAGCCGACCATGCCCGACGCCCCGACGCCGAACGGGGCGGCCCCGGCGGACCCCGCGCCGGTGACCACACCCGCGCAGGACGCGACCCTGCTGGAACGGGCGCTGTTTGAGATCAAACGGGTCATCGTCGGGCAGGACCGGATGGTGGAGCGGATGTTCGTCGCGCTGCTCGCCCGCGGTCACTGCCTGCTCGAAGGGGTGCCCGGGGTAGCCAAGACCCTGGCCGTGGAGACCCTCGCCAAGGTTGTCGGCGGGTCCTTCGCCCGGGTGCAGTTCACCCCGGACCTGGTGCCGGCCGACATCATGGGCACCCGGATCTACCGGCAGTCGAGCGAGAAGTTCGACGTCGAGCTGGGGCCGGTCTTCGTCAACTTCCTGCTCGCCGACGAGATCAACCGGGCTCCGGCCAAGGTGCAGTCGGCGCTGCTGGAGGTGATGAGCGAGCGGCAGGTGTCCATCGGCGGGGAGAGCTACCGGGTGCCCGACCCGTTCCTGGTGATGGCCACCCAGAACCCGATCGAGCAGGAGGGCGTCTACCCGCTGCCGGAGGCGCAGCGGGACCGGTTCCTCATGAAGATCGTGGTGGGTTACCCGACCGACGCCGAGGAGCGGGAGATCGTCTACCGGATGGGCGTCGCCGCGCCGGAGCCGAGCGCGGTCTTCGACACGCCCGACCTGATCGCCCTGCAACGCAAGGCGGACCAGGTCTTCGTGCACAACGCCCTGGTCGACTACGCGGTCCGGCTGGTGCTGGCCACCCGCGCGCCGGCCGAGCACGGCATGCCCGACGTCGCCCAGCTGATCCAGTACGGGGCCAGCCCGCGCGCCTCGCTCGGCCTGGTCCGGGCGACCCGCGCGCTGGCGCTGCTGCGCGGGCGGGACTACGCGCTGCCGCAGGACGTGCAGGACATCGCCCCGGACATCCTGCGACACCGGCTGGTGCTCAGCTATGACGCGCTCGCCGACGACGTGCCGGCCGACCACATCGTGCACCGGGTGATGTCCACCATTCCGCTCCCGGCGGTCGCACCTCGGCAGCAGGCCAGCCCGTCGTCGACCACCCCGCCGCCGGGCGCCGGCTGGCCCGGGCAGCGGCCGTGACCTCACCCACCCCTCGACCCGCCCCCGTCCCCGACCGCAGCGAGGCCGTGCTGTCCCGGCTCCAGTTGCTGGTCACCCGAAAGCTCGACGGTCTGCTCCAGGGCGACTACGCGGGCCTGCTGCCCGGGCCGGGCAGCGAGGCGGGCGAGTCGCGGGAGTACCGGGCCGGCGACGACGTACGCCGGATGGACTGGCCGGTCACGGCACGGACGACGACGCCGCACGTGCGGCGTACGGTGGCGGACCGGGAGCTGGAGACCTGGTTGGCGCTGGACCTCTCGGCCAGCCTGGACTTCGGCACCGGGCAGTGGCTCAAGCGGGAGGTCGTGGTGGCCGCCGCCGCCGCGATCACCCACCTGACCGTGCGCGGCGGTAACCGGACGCACCGGTTCGACCCGGACACCCCACTGGAGGAGACGATGGGCGCGTTGGACGCCATCGTCCGCTCCGGCAAGGCCCTCTACGTGGGCATCTC
>NZ_JBSFYP010000074.1:0-31459 GCF_053599835.1 Micromonospora sp. NPDC005163 | reverse complement strand
GACGAGCAGCGCGGCGATGAGCACCGGCGCGGCCAGCCGGGCCGCACCGCGCGGGCTCACCCCGCACCACCCGACGGCGCTGTGCGGGCCGTGCGCCCGCCTCCGGGCGGCCGTGCCGGGGCGCGGTCGTCGGGATGTTCGACCGGGCGCGGCGTGCCGTCGTGCGGCTGGGCGGGGCCGGGGGCGGGCAGCTCCAAGCGGAACCGGCTGCCCGCGCCCGGCTCGCTGTGCGCGGTCAGCACCCCACCGAGCAGGGCGGCGTGTTCCCGGGCGATGGCGAGCCCGAGCCCGCTGCCCGGCGCCGAACGGGACGGGTCGACCTTGTGGAACCGGTCGAACAGGCGCGGCAGGTGTTCGGGCGGGATGCCCGGCCCCTGGTCGGTGACCTCGAAGACGACCACCGGGCCGTCCCCGGTCACGGTGGCCCGGATCTCGCCGCCGCCGTGCTCGACCGCGTTCGCGACCAGGTTGGCCAGCACCCGTTCCAGCCGGCGCGGGTCGGTGCGCAGCGCGAGCGGTTCACCGGTGACCAGCACCCGCTCCGACCAGCCGCGCGCCGCGACGATCCCGCGCAGGAGTGTTGGCGCGTCGACCGGCTCGACGCTGAGCCGCTCCCGGCCGGCGTCCAGCCGGGAGATTTCCATCAGGTCCTCGACCAGCCGGCGAAGCCGGACCACGTCACCGACCAGCAGCCGCGCGGCCGGTCGGGCGTCGCCGGGCAGCTGGTCCAGGTGCTCGCGCAGTAACGAGGCCGCGGCCACCAGGGCGGTGACCGGGGTACGCAGCTCGTGCGCGACGTCGGCGGTGAACCGCCGCTCCCGCGCCTGCGCCGCGGAGAGCGCCGCGATCTTCGACTCCAGCGCCTCGGCCATCTCGTTGAACGACGCCGCCCAGACGCTGAACTCGTCCCGCCCGCGTACCGGCAGTCGGGTGGCGAGCAGGCCCTCGGTGAGCGCCCGGGCGGCCCGGCTGGCCCGGCCCACCGGCTCCAGCGTGCGGCGGGCCAGCAGGTGTCCCACCCCGGCGGCGAGCAGCACCACCAGCACCCAGCCGGCCAGCAGCGCGGTGCGCAGCTGGCCCAGGTCGGCGGCGATGTCGTCCTCGACGGTGATCACGTACAGCTCGGCGGTCGAGCCGGGGATACGGCCGCCGACCACCAGCAGCCGTGGGCGCTCCGCCGGCGCGGACCGCTGGTAGCCGAGCTGCCCGTCCGCGACCGTGGCCCGCAGTTGGGAGCCGAGCGTCGGGGCGTACGACGGGTGCGAGGGGCGGGCCGGACCGTCGACGAGCACCACGTGCCGGCCGCTGCCCTCGAAACTGGTGAGCAGCTCGGTGCTGCGCTGGTCGGTCAACGGCAGGAACTGTCCGGCGAGGACGAGTTGGTAGCGGGCGTCGGCGGCGGCCTGGTGCAGTGAGGCGTCCAACCAGGACTGCCGCAGCAGCAGCCCGGTGCCCCCGGCGAGCAGTCCGGCGGAAACCCCGGCGACCAGCACGAACGCGATCGTCAGCCGTCGCCGCAGGCGGCCCGGGGGCACTGCGCGTCCGGCCATCGCCGACCTCCTGTCAGCCCGTGGACAGCTTGTAGCCGGCGCCGCGTACGGTGCGTACCAGCCGAGGGTGCGCCGGGTCGTCCTCGACCTTGGCGCGCAGCCGTTGCACCGCCACGTCGACCAGCCGCGAGTCGCCCAGAAAGCTGTGGTTCCAGACCAGGTCCAGCAGCAGCTCCCGGGTGAAGACCTGCCCGGGTCGGCGGGCCAGCTCCAGCAGCAGGCGAAACTCGGTGGCGGTCAGCGCCACCTCCCGGCCGTCCCGGCGGACCACGAAGCTACCCGGGTCGATCTCCAGGCCGCCGACCTCGATGGTGCTCGACGTGACCGGCGCGCTCGCCCGGCGCAACACCGAGCGAACCCGGGCCACCAGTTCGGGCAGGTCGAACGGCTTGCGCAGGTAATCGTCCGCTCCGCACTCCAGCCCGACCACCACGTCGAGCGTGTCGGTGCGCGCGGTCAGCATCAGGATCGGCACCTGGCTGCTGCGCCGGATCTCCCGGCAGACCTCCAGGCCGTCCAGGCCGGGCAGCATGACGTCGAGCACGATCAGATCGACCGGACGGGCCCGCCACGCCGCCAGGGCCTGCCGCCCGTCGGCGGCGGTGTCGACCCGGAAGCCGGCGCGGCGCAGACCGAGGGCGGTGACCTCCCGGATGGAGGCATCGTCCTCGACCACCAGCAGGCGGCCCTCCATGACCTGAGGGTAGACCCGCCGCGACGGTGCGCAGCCCTGGCGAAACGGTCGGTGTCGGTGGCCCGCCCGGACCCGGAAGGAAGGGCCCCTTCTTATCGCCAGGCGATAAAGAGGGGCCCTTCCTTCGGTCACCACTGGTGGGCTACGTCGAGGACGATCCGGCTGTGCCCGCCGGGGCCGGCCAGCACGAACGTGCGGAACGGCAGCCGGGCCCGCACGCCGACCGCGAAGGTGGTGTAGCCCTCGAAGCTGCCGCCGAAGACGACGTCGCGCAGCGTCTGGTAACGCAGCAGGTTCGCGGCGTGCTCACCGACCCGGTACGGAACGGTGCCCAGGCGGGAGTCGTCGTACGCGGGGGCCCGCAGGGAGACCCGCAGCAGCGCGCCCCCGGCGGTGTACGGCGACAGCGCCAACCCCTCGCCCTCAGTCCACGTCTCGCCGTAGCCGACCGCGTACCCGTCCACCGACCCGGCGAACTCGAATACCACCCGGTCGTAGCAGTCGTGCCGACCGGTCCGCACGTCGACCAGCGGGGCGGTGCTCAGGGCGCCGGCCGACTTCTCCGCGCTGCCCCAGGTGATACCGCAGTACGGGGCCATGGTCGTCGCCGTGGTGGTGCCGGCCGCGGCGCCGTTGCCCGCGCTGGCGACCAGCCCGGCGAGTACGACCGCCAGCGCCGTCAGTGCGCTTCTGATCCTCATCGTGGTGCCTCCGTCCGATGCTCGGGGCCACGCCGCGGCGGCGTTGCCGGTGACCCTCTGCCGCGACGGTCGTCCCGCCCCGGCACGGCCACTTCGCCGTGGCGTAACAGCCGCGTAACGGCGGTCGACGGGGGTGCCGTGGACGCTTCCGGCCCCCTTCGCCGAGGGCGTTGGCACGGTCGCCGGTATGACGGTTCCGCTATGCCGGTCCTCGACCGCCGTCACATTAACATTCACCTACATCGATGACCGGCGGCCGGTGGTCGCCGGACGACCGCAGGGGAGTGCGTGATGTTCCGACGACAAGTGCTGCGTGCGGCGCAGGCCGTACTGGTGGCCGTGCTGGCGGCGGCCGGGGTGCAGCTCGCCACCGGCGCTCCGGCCGCCGCCGTACGGACCGTCTACTACGACGCGAGCCGGACCGGCGGGTTCCGCACCAACTTCGACCAGGCGGCGCAGATCTGGAACAGCCGGGTCAGCACCGTCCGGCTGCAACCCGGCACCCCGGCCAGCATCACCATCTACGTCGACGACGGCTGGCCCCGGGCGCAACCGACCGGGCTCGGCTCGGGCCGCATCTGGATGGGCCGCACGGCCGTCAACCAGGGCTACGACCGCAACCGGATCGCCGCCCACGAGCTCGGCCACATCCTGGGCCTGCCCGACCGGCGCACCGGCCTCTGCTCCGACCTGATGTCCGGCAGCAGCGCCCCGGTCTCCTGCCGCAACGCGAACCCCAGCTCGGCCGAGGCGTCCCGGGTGACCTCGCTGTTCGCCGGCACGCTCGCCGCGCCGGTCACCGGCGCCACGTACACCTGGGACGGCGCCGGGGACATCGGGCCGACGGTGGTCGGCGGCCGGCCGGCCTCCGAGAACTACCCGTTCATGGTGTACGTCTCCGGCTGCACCGGCACGCTGATCAAGGCCAACTGGGCGGTCACCGCCAAGCACTGCTCCACGCCGTCCTCGGTCCGGGTGGGCAGCGTCAACCGCACCAGCGGCGGCACCGTGGTCCGGGTGACCCGCGCGGTCAACCACCCGAGCGTCGACGTCAAGCTGCTGCAACTGGCCAGTTCGGTCAGCTACGCCCCGGCCCCGATTCCGACGACCTCCGGCGCGGTCGGCACCGCCACGCGGATCATCGGCTGGGGCCAGACCTGCCCCCGCCCGGGCTGCGGCTCGGCCCCCGCGGTGGCCAACGAGCTGGACACGTCCATCGTGGCCGACAGCCGGTGCTCCGGCATCAACGGCCCGTACGAGATCTGCACCAACAACACCAACGGCACCGCCGGCGCCTGCTACGGCGACTCGGGTGGCCCGCAGGTGCGCCGAGTCAACGGGTTGTGGAACCTGATCGGCGCGACAAGCCGGGCCGGCAACAACAACTCCACCTGCGCCACCGGCCCGTCGATCTACGTCGATCTGCCGTCCATCCGGTCCTGGATCTCCACCCAGGTCGGTGGTCTGCCCGTCTGATCACTTCGGACACCCGTGGCGGGCACGCGGACACGCGTGCCCGCCTCGCGCAGCCGGGTCGCCCAGGCGTCGCTCGCTGGGGTAGCGTGCCTGGCACATCGTCCCATCCGAGGTGGTCTCATGTCTGCCGTCGTCGCACTCGTGCTGACCCTCGCACTGTCGCCCGCGCCGTCGCCGTCGGCCCCCTCGGGCCCGGTCGGCGGCCTGCTCGGCGGCGTCGGCCAGATCGTCGACGATCTGCTCGGTGGCGGTGGCACCCCGAGTGTTTCCCCGAACCCGGACCCGACCCCGGCCGCGACCCCGAGCCAGACTTCGCCGCCGTTCGCCGGGCCGTCGGCCCCGGTGACGCCTGCGCCGATGCTGCCGGCACCGACCCCCACGCCCGCCGGATCGTCGACCGGTCCCCGGCAACCGGCGGCGCCCGCCGCGCCCGACCGCACGGCCGGCGGTCGGGCCCCCCGTGAGGCGGCCGTGCCGCTGCCGAACGGTGGCGATCCGGTCGCCCCGCCGACGCTCGCGGCCCCGGACCGGGGCGGCTGGCCGCTGCTGCCGGCGTACTACCTGCTGGTCGCCGGTGCCCTCGCGCTGCTGGCGTTGCTGCTCCTGGGTCCTCGCAGGGCGGCCCGCGCCGCCAGCGCTGCCGGTGCCCCCGCGCCGGCGCCGACCCCTGCGCCGGATCCCGGCCCGACGCCGGGCAATGTCAGCCGACTTCCGACCAACCTCAATGCCATCTACGAGCTGGGCCGGCTGGACGAGCGGCTCGAACAGGAGCGTCGCCACCGGTCCTGACGAGTGGCGTCCGGCCGCCGGCCTCAGCGAGCCGGCCGAGCGCCCTCGCGCGGTGGGATCTCGTCGTGGTACGCCCCGATCGGCCCGCGGTAGCGAACCCCGTCCGGGTACGGCCAGGCGTTCGCGGTGCACCCGTGCAGGCCCAGCGTCTGCTGCTGCATCACCGGCGCCGGCCGGCCCCGCCCCGGGCACCGCTCGTGACCCAGGCCGAGCCGGTGCCCGACCTCATGGTTGACCATGTAATGCCGGTACGTGGCCAGGCCGGCGCCGTATCCCGGCACCGCCTTGACCCAGCGGGCCACGTTCAGGACCACCCGCTGGCCGTTGCGGCACGAGGTGTAGCCGTCCGGAACGTCCTGGCACAGTTCGTCACGGGTGCCGGGGGTCGCCAGGTAGATGGTGAAGTCGGCCGGTGTGCCGGCGCCCACCCTGCGCAGCCGCCAGGTGCCGCCGGCCGTCCACCCGCGCGGGTCGTTGAGTGTCGCGGAGACCGCCGCGGCGACGTCGGCCACCGGCAGGCCGCGGATGTCGCGCTCCACGGAGACCCGGTACCGCAGCAGCCGCCCGCTGTCGCCGTGCCCGGACGACTTCTCGGCGGCGGCCGTCGACCAGCGGTCGCCGCCGGTCGCGGGGTAGCTGATCGGGGCGGCCGGGGAGGGCGTGACACCGGCGGCTCCCGCCGGTCGACCGGTCGTGGCGCGCCCCGCCGCGGGTTGCCCGACGCGTTCCGGCCCGGTCGTGGGCGGGCCGGTGGCGGGCTGCCCGGCCGCCGGCAGGCCGCAGCCGGTGAGCAGCGCCACCACCAGCAGCAAGGTCGCGGAGGCGGCCTGGCCTCGACGGGTAGCCTTCGTCGACATGTCTCTCCCCTCGCGCGCCGGTCCGCGGCGCCGCAGGGGAGGAGACGGGTGACCTCGCCAAAAAGTTGATCTCAGGGAGACTCAACCTTTCGCGGTCCTCGCCCGTCCGTAACTGTGTGGCACGGGGGAGGGTTCGGCGTGGCGCGGGGTGACGCGGAGTTCGTCGAGTTCGCGCGGGCCGCGTCCGCGCGGCTGGTCCACGCCGCGTTCCTGCTGACCGGGGATCATCACGCGGCCGAGGATGCCGCGCAGACCGCGCTGGCCCGCACCTACGCGTTCTGGTCCCGGATCCGCGACGACGACGCCTACGGCTACGCCCGCCGCATCCTGGTCAACCACCTGGTGGACGGATGGAGGCGCCCGATCCGGGAGTATCCGACCGAGGAGGTCCCGGAGCAACGGCGGGCCGACGTGGCCGACGAGGTGGCCACCCGGCGCTGGTTGACCGCGATCCTCGGCGCGCTCAGCCCTCGCGAGCGGGCCATCGTCGTGCTGCGCTACTACTTCGACCTCCCGGAGGCGCAGGTGGCCCGGGAACTCGCCATCTCGGTGGGCACGGTCAAGAGCACCAGTTCACGGGCGCTGGAGAAGCTGCGCGCCACCGGACCGAGCGCGGTCGACAGTCAGGAGGCGTGCCGATGAGCGAGCTGGACCGGCTCCGCCACGCCATGCGGGCCACCGAGCGACCCGAGGCCACCCTCGACCTGGCGGCCGTCATGCGCGACGGGCGGCGGTTGCGGAGTCGCCGCCGGGTCGCCGGAGCCGGGGCGACGACGCTGGCGATCGGGCTGGTCGCCGCCGTCGTCGCGGTGGTGGTCGGCGCGCTACCGGGCGATCCGCGTACGGTCGATCGTCCGTCGCAGGTCGCCGTCGCCCCCACGCCGCCGGTCGGCGTCTCCCCGACGCCAGGTACGCCCGGACCCACGGCGGCGACCACGATCGGCCGTGCGGAGCCGCCGCCCTCGCCACTGGGCCAGGTCGTCGACAGCGGGATCCGGCACGGCGGCGACCAGCGGGTGTACTACGTCGTGCCGGTGGCGGTGCCCAGTCAGCCCCGGGTGAAGATCGGGCTGGCCGCCGGCCGCCGCGCCCCGGACGGCACATTGACCACGGATCTGCTGGTCAACGACGTCGAGGGGGCGGACCGCAGCCCCGGGTTCCACCAGATCGGCTACGACAGCGGGGGAGCCGCGGCGCCGGTGCCCACGTTCGGCTACTTCGTCGGCCCGGCGCACCGGATCACCGGCACTGTGGACGGCCGTCAGGTCGCCGCCCGGCTGGCCCGGTGGAGCGCCGACAAGCAGGTGGTGATCTTCTGGTTCGACCCGGCCGAGCTGGTGCCGGGGGATCGGCTGGACGGCATCATCGCCCGCGACGCCGGCAACCGTCGGCTGTGACGCGCCGGCCGTCGCGCGGACGGCCGACGGCTCAGGCCAGCCGACCCTCGATGGTCACCGTCGTCCCCTCGCTGGTGGAGACCAGCCGCACGTCGCCGTAGGCGTTCATCAGCAGCGCGCCCCGTCCCCGGTCCATCGCCGGCCGGCGGTCCCGCCAGGTGCCGAAGTCGCGTACCGAGATCCGGACCAGGCCGCCGCCAGCCTGGAGCCGGACCCGCACCTCCGGACGGCTGGGTCGCTGGGCGTGCTCGACGGCGTTGTTCACCGCCTCGGACGCGGCGAGCAGCAGGTCCTCCTGCACGTCCGGGTCGACGTCCAGGCCGCTCAGCGCCAGCCGGACGTCGCGGCGCATCGCCGCCGCCGACGCGGGCGCGGAGGGGTACGTCCATCCGATGTCGAGGGCGTCGCCGACCGCTTCCGCGATGGCGCTCCGGGTGGGAGTGTCGGCCGGGTGGCCCGGCGGGTCCGCGGCCGGCTCCACGGCCGTCGGAATCGGCGCGACGGTGGTGGCCGGGGCAGGTCGCGCCGCCGCCGGATTGGCGTCGAATGCCGGTGGGATGTCGTCGGACCAGGCCGGCGCCGCGTCGGGCCGGGGCGCCGCGCTGGCGCGGGACCGGCGGATGACGGCCCGGATCCGCGCGATCAGCTCGGCTGCGGCGAACGGCTTCACCAGGTAGTCGTCGGCGCCCAGGCTCAGGCCCGCCACGCTGGCGTCCCCTCCGGCGCGGGCGGAGAGCACCAGCACCGGCAACGCCCGGGTCGCCGGGTCCGCGCGCAGCCGGCGGACCAGCTCGAAGCCGTCCAGCACCGGCATCATCACGTCGGTGAGGACCAGGTCCGGTGGGTCGCGGTGGACCGCGTCGAGGGCCTGCCGACCGTCGGTGACGGTCCGCACCCGCCAGCCCTGCCCGGTGAGCAGCCGGCTCAGGTACGCCCGCATGTCGCTGTTGTCGTCAACCACCAGGATCCGGGCCCCGGTCAGCTCGTCCCCGGTGGAGCCGGACGCCGGAACGGGCTCCGAGACGCCATCGCCCGGGTCGGCCAGCCAGGTCACCGCCTCCTGGACGGCGGCACGGGCCGCGTCGCCCCGCCCGGTGGGCGGTGATCCGGTCGGCACGGCGGGGCGCGCCGACGTCCACGGCAGCGCGACGGTGAAGGTGCTGCCGACGCCGACCCGGCTGGTCACCCGGACCTCGCCACCCTCGAGGCGGGCCAGCTCGTGCACCAGGGCCAGGCCGATGCCGGTGCCCTCGTGACTGCGCGAGAGGGCGCTGCGCACCCGGTGGAAGCGTTCGAAGAGCTTCGGCACTTCCTGCTCGGCGATGCCGATGCCGGTGTCCGTGACGGTGAGCCGCACCTCCTCGCCGTCGGCCTCCAGGGCGACCCGGATCCGGCCGATGAACGTGTACTTCAGGGCGTTGGACAGCAGGTTGGTGACGATGCGTTCCCAGTTGACCGGGTCCACCGTGACCGGCCGGGGCAGCGGCGGGCAGTCGACCTCCAGGGTCAGCCCGGCCCGCTCGATGGCGGCCCGGAAGACGCCGGCCAGCTCGGCGGTGAGGGTGGCGAGATCGACCGGGTGGGCATCGCTGCGGGCCTGTCCGGCCTCCAGGCTGGAGAAGGTGAGCAGGCTGTTGACCAGGGTCAGCAGGCGGGTGGCGTTGCGCCAGGCGGTCTCCACCCGCTCTCGCTGCACCGGTGCCAGTGGCGCGGTGGCGTCGGTGAGCGCGTCGGCCAACGGACCGAGCATGAGGGTGAGGGGGGTGCGGAACTCGTGGCTGACGTTGGTGAAGAAGCCGGTCTTCACCCGGTCCAGTTCGGCCAGCGCCTCGGCCCGGCGTCGCTGCTCCTCGTACGCCCGCGCGTTGCGCAGCGCCACCGAGACCTGCCGGGTCAGTAGGTGGTAGAAGGAGCGGTACGCCTCGTCCAGCCCCCGGCTGGGGCTGACCCCGACCAGCAGGACGCCGAGCGGCTGGGCCTCGGCGGCCGAGGGCAGCGGCAGCGCCAGCGCGGTGTCGACCGGGTCCTTCCACGGGCCGGCCGGCAGTGGCAGCCGATCGCCGACGCCGGTCACCTCGGTCGGTCGGCCCTCGGCGGCGGCCGGCAGACCCCAGGCGCGGGCGCCCGTGCTCGGGTCAGTCAGCTCGGTGACCTCCGGCAGCGCCCTCGCCACGGTGGCGTCACCCGGGGCGCCGCCGGCCCAGGCGACCCGGCGCAGCAGGGTGCCGTCGCGCAGGTAGATCGCGGCGAACGGCACGTCCAGTGGGTGGGCCTCGATCGCGTCGATCAGCCGCGCGCCGGTGGCGTCCACGTCGACGGTGCGTCCGTCGCCGCGTACCGCCAGGTCACGCAGCAGTCGTAGCCGCCGTTCGCCGACCACCTGCTGGGTGACCTCGCTGCACACGGTCAGTACGCCGACGGTGCGGCCCTCGTCGTCGCGGGCCGGGGCGTGCGAGACGCTGAAGTACGCCTCCTCGCGGTAGCCGGCCCGCTCCAGCAGCAGTCGCAGGGCGGGCACCCAGCTGGCCACCCCGGTCGCCATGGCCTGCTGGATCAGCGGGCCGAGCACGTCCCAGCCTTCGGCGAGGGTCACCCGCACGTCATCGCCGAGCGCGCCCGGGTGCTTGTCACCGATCAGCGCGGAGTAGGCGTCGTTGTAGAGCTGGGAGAAGCGGTCACCCCACAGCAGCAGCATGGGGTAGCGGGAGCTGAGCACCATCCGTACGGCGGCTCGCAGGCTCTGCGGCCAGCCGGTCACCGGGCCGAGCGGGCTGGCGGTCCAGTCCAGCTCCGCCATCAACCGGCCGGTGTCACCGCCGTCGGTGAACAGGTCCGTGCTGGGTCGTATCACGCTCGACCCGGCCCCATCGCAAGCCCCCGTTCCGGGCCCGATGACCCCTGCTGGCGTTACCTACCCATCCTGACACCTTCACTCACCTGTGCCGACGCCGGCACCCGCTGATCCGGCCGCCCGGGTCGACGTGCGCTCGGCGTCCGGAGCGGCGGCGGCGAAACGAACCGTCTCGTCCCCATCGTGGTGGTTTGGGCGGCTCGCTCGGCGGTGCGGCGGTGGCCACCGAACCGGTGGGCGTTCCGGACGAACGACCGATGCCCAAGACATTGATATCTGTAAGTGTCTCGGTTATCTCTCCAACCCCCGAGGAGCCCCCATGAGAGGCAGAACGCTGAGCGCGGGCATCGCGCTCGCCGTGTTCACCGGGATGACGGTGACGCTGGCCGCCCAGCCGGTGACCGCGTCACCCATCGTCGGAACGGCAGTGGCCCGGCCGATCGCCGCACCCGCCGCCGTCCTGGCGGCGCCGGACATCTCCGTCAGCAACGTCCAGGCGCACCTGACCCAGTTCAACTCCATCGCCAGCAGCAACGGCGGCAACCGACGGGCCGGCTCGGCCGGCTACACCGCCTCGCTCACCTACGTCAAGACCAGGCTCCAGTCGGCCGGCTACACGGTCAGCGAGCAGTACTGCTCAAGCTGCACGTACCCCTCGAACAACCTGATCGCGGAGTGGCCGGGCGGTCCGGCCGACCAGGTGGTCATGTTCGGCGCCCACCTCGACGGCGTCTCGGCCGGGCCGGGCATCAACGACAACGCCACGGGTTCGGCGACCCTGCTGGAGAACGCGCTGGTGCTGGCGGCGCAGAGCCCGACCATGACCAAGCGGGTCCGGTTCGCCTGGTGGACCGACGAGGAGCAGGGGCTCAACGGCTCCCGCTTCTACGTCAACTCGCTCAACGCCACCCAGCGTGGCTACATCAAGGGCTACTACAACTTCGACATGGTCGGCTCGACCAACGGTGGCTACTTCATCAACCGGGTCACCTCCACCACGGCGGCGCCGCTGAAGGCGTACTGGGACTCGTTGGGCCTGCAACCGGAGGAGAACGTCGAGGGTCAGGGCCGCTCCGACGACTACTACTTCCAGCAGGCCGGCATCCCCACCTCCGGCTACGCCGCGGGCGCCAGCGCCCGCAAGACCAGCGCGCAGGCGGCCAAGTGGGGCGGCACCGCCAACTCCGCCTACGACCCTTGCTACCACCGGGCCTGCGACACCACCGCCAACGTCAGCGCCACGGTGCTGAACCGGGCCGCGGACGGCGTCGCGTACGCGCTGTGGCAGCTCGCCGTGGGCGGTGGCACCCCGACCAACGACTTCTCCGTGGCCGTCAACCCCACCGCGCGCTCGGTCGCACGGGGTGCCAGCACCACCGCCACGGTTGTCACCGCCACCACCGCCGGCTCGGCGCAGTCGGTCAGCCTCTCGGCCTCCGGTGCGCCCAGTGGGGTGAGCGTCTCCTTCAGCCCGTCCTCGGTGACCTTGGGGGGCTCGGCCACGATGACGCTGACCGCGTCGGCCAGCGCGGCGACCGGCACCTTCACCATCACGGTCACCGGCACCGGCTCGGTCACCCGCAGCGCCAGCCTCACGCTCACGGTGACCGGCACCGGAGGCTGCGCGGGCGGCCAGGTGATCGGCAACGGTGGCTTCGAGAGCGGCAGCACGCCGTGGACCGCGTCCTCCGGTGTGATCACCAGCTCCAGCGGTCAGCCGGCGCGGACCGGGTCGTACAAGGCGTGGCTCGACGGGTACGGCAGCACCCACACCGACACCCTGACCCAGTCGGTGACCGTGCCGGCCGGCTGCGCCAGCTACACGCTGTCGTTCTGGCTGCACATCGACACCGCGGAGACCACCGGTTCCACGGCGTACGACAGGCTCACCGTGCAGGTGGGCTCGACCACGCTGGCGACGTACTCGAATCTCAACGCCGCCGCGGGCTACGTCCAGCGCACCTTCAACGTCGCCGCGTACGCCGGGCAGACGGTGACGCTGAGGTTCACCGGCACCGAGGACTCTTCGTTGCAGACCAGCTTCGTGATCGACGACGTGACGCTGCAGGCGAGCTGACGTGGGTCGCCGGGTGGAGGCGGGCGACCGCCTCCACCCGGCATCTAGTCATGCTCGTCTATCTCTGGTAGAAATCCTTCAAGGCCGGCCCCTGGTTCGCAAAAATTCCACCCCTCACGCGAACGGGAGTGCCATGTCCACCACCCGATCCACCCTGCGCCGCCGCGTGCTCACACTGCTGGTGGCCACCCTCGCCGCGGTCGGCGCCGCGCTCGGTCTCGCCGCCCCGGCCTTCGCCATCAGCCACTCCAGTGCCACCTCGCAGCTGAGCGCCGCCAACATCTCCTGGACCTCCAGTGGCAACTGCAGCAACCGCAACATCGCCACCTGCACCTCGTTCGACGGGGTCCGGCAGGCGACGATCAGCGGCATCATCACCTTCAAGCGGGCCAGCGGCTGCGCGGTCACCATCACCGCCGGCACCGAGGTCGGGCATGCCGGCGGGACGTACAGCCACTGGAACGGCTACAAGCTGGACATCGCGCTGAGCACCTGCATCCAGAACTACATCTCCGCGAACTACACGTACGTCGGCTACATCGCCGGCTTCGGCTACCAGTACCGGGCCCCCTCCGGCAACCTCTACACCAAGGAGGGCAGTCACTGGGACATCCTCTTCTTCAGCTGTGGCGGTTGCTGACCGGCAGCTGAGGCGGGTGCGCGGACGGAGCTGACCGCGTACCCGAGGACGGGCCGCCGCCGGGAAGCCGGCGGCGGCCCGATCACGGCCGTGGTGCGGCAGCTCAGGGCAGCTGCGGGTAGAGCGCGGCGACGCCGCCGGCGAGCCCGGCCTGGACCTGCCGGCTGATGTCGTCGGCCACGATCTCGTAGGCGTCGGCCTCGATGCCGTCCACGCCGAGCCGCGCGATGACCGCCGGGTCGGACTTCGGGGCGGTGACCGCGGCGGTCATGTCGGTGTCCATGTAGCCGACGTGCAGGCCGGCGACCCGGACCCCCCGGTCGGCGAGCTGGGCGCGCAACGCGTTGGTCATCGACCACTCGGCCGACTTCGCGGCGCTGTACGCCCCGACGCTCGGGAAGGTCACCCAGGACAGCACGGAGAGCACGTTGAGGACAGTCCCGCCTCCGTTGCCCGCGATGATCGGAGCGAACGCCCGGACCATCGACAGGGTGCCGAGGTAGTGGGTCTCCAGCTCGAGCCGGACGAGGTCCAGGTCGCCTTCGAGCAGGTCCGATCCGGTGTCGATGCCGGCGTTGTTGATCAGCAGGTTCACGTCTCCGGTCAGCGCGGCGGCGGCGGCCACCGAGGCGGGGTCGGTGATGTCCAGCCGGACCGGCGTCACGCCGGGCAGGTCGACGCTGTCCGGGTTGCGGGCGCCGGCGTAGACGGTCGCGCCGCGGGAGAGGAGTTCGGCGGCCAGGTGCCGGCCGAAGCCGCGGTTGGCGCCGGTGACGAGGGCGGTGCTTCCAGCGATCTTCATGGTCTGCTCCAGGGGTCGCGCGCCGCTGCTCGGGCGGAACGGTGGGTCGTCAGGCTCGTGCGGCCTCTTGCTCACCGAGACGCTATCGGGCTGACTTACGTTAGGCAAAGTCAGCTATCTCACGAAGCGGCATCGCCGGATCGGGAATACGACCCGGACGCGGGCACGACCCAGCCGGTGAAGGCTCGTATCCTGTCCGCGAACCTCCGCACGAGCCGACATGGGAGACGGTGTGAGCAACCAGGCCGAGACGTTGGAGTTCCAGGCCGAGGCGCGTCAGCTCCTCCAGTTGGTCGTCCACTCGATCTATTCGAACAAGGACGTCTTCCTGCGGGAACTCATCTCGAACGCGTCCGACGCGCTGGACAAGCTGCGGCTGGCGACTCTGGTCGACAAGGACCTCGTCGCCGACACCGACGACCTGCACGTCGCCATCGAGGTCGACCGGGACGCCCGCACCCTGACCGTGCGGGACAACGGCATCGGAATGACCCGCGACGAGGTCGTCGGGCTGATCGGCACGATCGCCAAGTCGGGCACCGCCGAGCTGCTGCGCCAGCTGCGCGAATCCGCCGACGCCCGCGCCTCGCAGGACCTGATCGGCCAGTTCGGCGTCGGCTTCTACGCCGCGTTCATGGTCGCCGACCGGGTCACCCTGCTGACCCGAAAGGCCGGCGAGACCGGCGGCACCCGCTGGGAGTCCGCCGGCGAGGGCACGTACTCGATCGAGACCGTCGACGAGGCGCCACAGGGCACCACGGTGACCCTGCACCTCAAGCCGGCCGACACCGAGGACAACCTGCACGACTACACCGCCCAGTGGACCATCCGGGAGATCGTCAAGCGATACTCCGACTTCATCGCCTGGCCGATCCGGATGCGCGTCGAGCGCTCGGGCGCCGACGGCGAGGCGCCCACCAGCGAGGTGCAGACGCTCAACTCGATGAAGGCGCTCTGGGCGCGGCCCCGCGACGAGGTCGACGCCACCGAGTACCACGAGTTCTACAAGCACGTCAGCCACGACTGGGCCGACCCGCTCGAGGTCGTGCACATGAAGGGCGAGGGCACCTTCGAGTACGAGGCGCTGCTGTTCCTGCCCAGCCACGCCCCGCTGGACATGTTCGCCCCACAGGGCCGCCGTGGCGTCCAGCTCTACGTCAAGCGCGTGTTCATCATGGACGACTGCGAGGCGCTGGTCCCCACCTACCTGCGCTTCGTCAAGGGCGTGGTCGACGCGCACGACCTGTCGCTGAACATCTCCCGGGAGATCCTCCAGCAGGACCGGCAGATCCAGATCGTTCGCCGTCGGCTGGTCCGTAAGGTCCTCGCCACGGTCCGGGACCTCAAGGCCAACCACCCCGAGCGCTACCGCACGTTCTGGACCGAGTTCGGCGCGGTGGTCAAGGAAGGGTTGATCGACGACACCGACAACCGCGACACCCTGCTGGAGATCCTGTCGGTGGCCTCCACCCACGACCCGGCCGAGCCCACCGACCTGGCCGGCTACGTGGCACGGATGAAGGACGGCCAGAGCGACATCTGGTACGCCACCGGCGACTCCCGGGCCGCCATCGAGAACTCCCCGCACCTGGAGGCGTTCCAGGCCAAGGGCCACGAGGTGCTGCTGCTCACCGACCCGGTCGACGAGGTGTGGGTCGAGCGGGTCGGCGAGTACGACGGCCGTCCGCTGCGGTCGATCGCCAAGGGTGAGGTCGACCTGGACACCGACGAGGAGAAGCAGCAGGCCGAGGCCGAGCGTGAGCAGCAGCGACAGGAGTTCGCCGGGCTGCTCGACTGGCTCGGCACCACCCTTGCGAACAGCGTCCGGGAGGTCCGCCTGTCGTCGCGGCTGACCACTTCACCGGCCTGCGTCGTCGGCGACGCGCACGATCTCACCCCGACCCTGGAGAAGATGTACCGGGCGATGGGGCACGAGGTCCCGTCGACGAAGCGGATCCTGGAGATCAATCCCGGGCACCCGCTCGTTGCCGGGTTGCGCAAGGCCCACGAGCAGAGCGGGAGCTCCGAGGCCCTGACCGAGACGGCCGAGCTGCTGTACGGGCTGGCGGTGCTCGCCGAGGGTGGCGAGCTGGCCGACCCGGCCCGATTCACCCGGGCCCTCGCTGACCGGCTGGCCCGCACCCTGTAGCCGGAGGGGGACTGATCCTTTCGTCGGATGGGGCGGCGTCGCTTTCTGGATCATGCAGCGTCTGCAGGTAGCCACAAGCTTCACTACTCCGATGGCTGCGCCGAGCCCACCCGACGCCGCTGATCCAGATCACGGCGCTGTCCGAGGAGCAGACGGACAACGTCTACGACGCGTCGAGGTCGGCGGAGTACGCGCATCCGGCGGGCCGCCGCCCGGCTGCGGGTGACGTTACCGAGGCGGCCGGCACCCCGTACGGCGATTACGGGCCTCGGCCGTTACGGAAGGGTTGGGAAAAGTGCGGCGATAGTCGTTGGTGATTCGCAAATAGCGCTGACCTCTTCGATTGTGTTACATCGTGGAATCCGGGCAGCGCTATTTCATGCTGCGCGTATTCGCGCTAACGAGACAGATTGGCCAGTTTGGAGCGCTCCGCACCCGGCAGGGCTCCCGGAAAATTGCGACGGCAATATGCTCCCCGACAGGCCCCTTCCACTGTCAATAGACACAAGCAAATATCTCATTCTCCATTCCGATCGACGTGCGAAGCGGGGTTCAGGAATGGGCTGCCGCAGAGTGCGGATGCGCCACCATTGGGGGACACATGGCCGTCGTCGTAGTGCTAGATATCGATGAAACTCTGCGCGAGCAGCACAGCCTGACGATCGAAGTCCGCTCGGACGACGCCGGTGTGCCCGTCGCGGTGGCCGCGCTCCGGCAGGCTCTGCTCCGACTCGAAGCGACGGGAGCCGGCGGGGAGCGGGTGGGCCCGGCCGTCGTCTCGTCACCGATCGCCTTGCCCGGCGCGCAGCTCCTCGTGATCGACTTCGGCCCGATCCCCGCCGAGCATGTCCTCGCCATACCGGAGCTGCTGGCCCGGCAACTGCGCGATGCCGGTGTGCGCGACGCTCTGGTCTCGGTGGCCCGGCGCGGCCCGAGCCACGACATCGAGGAGTTCGGCGTGTCCGCCCGGGCTTACCTGCGCGGGCCACTCGGCGCGCCGTTCGGCGACGCCCCGTGCCAACTGCCCCCGCCCCTGCTGAACGTGGCGCTCGACTGGTTGCACGCCGAGCGCGGACCCGCGGACGAGCTGAGCGCTGTCGTGCTCGGCGTGCGGGTTCCGCTCACCGCCGAGGCGGCCGGCTCGGCCACCGCCACCGTACTGTCTACTCTGCCCACAGCCATCACGGTGACCCTGCTCGCCGGCGACCTCACCAACCGGCTGGTGGCCGCGACCGTCGGCGGCTACCACGACGTGCTACCGGCGGCGGCGCTCTCCGTCGCGCAGCCGCGCGCCGACCCCGCCGACGCTGGCGACCTGGCCGGGCCGATGCACCGGTTGCGCGACAAGCTGCACGCGCACAGCGGATTGCTGGTCTGGGCCGGAGTGGACGCCGAGCCGGACAGCCGTCGGGTGAGCACGCCACAGTGGTCGCAGCGGCTCCCGAGCGACGGAAAGCCGGTGACCCGGCGGCCCGGGGTGGAGATGCTCGCCGACGCGCTCATCCCCGACGCCATGTGGTACCAGATCCTCTCCGCCGGGCACCTCGACCGGCTCGGTGGCCTGCCACCCGGGGCGACGCCGCTGCCCGGCCGGCGGGCCGAGTTGACTGTCGGGGACGCCGAACAGTGGCTGCCGGGCCACCCCGACGCCCTCGCGGTTCTCGCCCGGGGCCGCGAGCTGCTCGCCGGCTGCCTGGTCGACGAGGCGCAGGCGTGGCAGATGACGGCCGCCCGGATTCGCCGTGCCACGCCGCCCGGCGGCCGTTGACCGCACCGGGCGGGACGGTCGGCGTACCAGGGGATGCGGCAAGCGGTGCGAAGTCGCCTGGTCGCCGCGACCAGCCACCGCTCGTCTGGGCACGAACCGTCGGGACCAGCCAGATCGTCTACAGCGCCCTCGGTCACGACGTCCGGTCGTACGAGTCGCCGGGACACGTCGAACTGCTCGCCGGATCGTGGCCTGGCTCCGGCACGAGACCTGAAACGCCGGCCTGATCGGAAACGGTCCATGGTGGTCACTGCACACACTTCGATTGCCCGCAACCGCTACGCGGCTCGCCCCGCGCGGCCCGGTGAAGAAGTTCACAGGGGGTGGGCGACCGTCACCGACCGTGCCTAACGTCGGTCGGGTTCGCCAATGCGGACACCGCGACCGGCAACGCCAAATCCTGCCCCCGGTCGTCGGAACCCAGTCACCCGGGCAGGAGCGGGGGACCCAACGTTCCTCGGTGCACGTCACCTCGGGGTGAAGCCGCCACCGCGCGGCCGGGCTCCTCGGCCCGAACCCGACAGCTCACCTCGCCGGCGTGGAGGAAGCCTCACATGTCATCTGCACACACGCCCCGTCATCGGCGGGTCACCACCCGCCGCGTCGCCGTCGGCACCCTGGCCGTCGGCGCTGTCACCGGCGCCGTCGCCCTCTTCGGCCCGGCCGCCCCGGCGCAGGCCGGGGTCAACTGGGACGCGATCGCCCAGTGCGAGTCCAGCGGCAACTGGCACATCAACACCGGCAACGGCTACTACGGCGGGTTGCAGTTCTCGCAGAGCACCTGGGCCGGCTACGGCGGCAAGAAGTACGCCGCCCGCGCCGACCTGGCCAGCCGCGGCGAGCAGATCGCGATCGCCGAGAAGGTGCTCGACGGGCAGGGCATCGGCGCCTGGCCGACCTGCGGCAAGAAGGGCGGCTCGTCGGGCGGCTCCGCCGCGAAGTCCGCGACGAAGAAGTCCGAGTCGACGTCCAAGCCCCGGGAGCGGTCGTCGCGCGGCGAGCAGCCGGCGACCCGCAACCACAAGCGCACCGCGCCTTCCACGGACGGCAGGACGTACCTGGTCAAGCCGGGCGACACCCTGTCCGAGATCGCCCAGGCCCATCAGGTGGCCGGCGGCTGGCAGGCCCTGTACGAGCGCAACCGTCAGGTGGTCGGCGGCGACCCCGGTCTGATCTTCCCGGGTCAGCGGCTCGCCCTCTGACACACGACGCGCGGGCGCTCGACCGGACTCCGGCCGGGCGCCCGCGGGCGTGTCGAGAAGGGGTGGGCGTCAGGCGGCCGACACGGCGGCTTCGGGACGCGCCGACCAGGCCCGGCGCGCGGTCGGAACGCCCTCAGCGGGCCGGTCAGCGGATGCGGTTGTTTCCTCGCCCCGCGTCGGAGCGACTGTGGACGGTGTGCCGGCCGCACCACGGGCCAGCCGGAGCGCCTGTTCAGCGGAGCTGCGGGCCGCGCACGGCCACGGCTGGCCGGCGCAGAGCAGGTTGCGGCAGGCGCCGTCCTCGTCCGGCTCATGTGCACTGAGCACGTCGATCGCGAGCTGCCAGAGCAGCGGGTCGGTCACGTCGCCGGGACGCTGCTCGCGCCGGCTCGGACGGTTGCTGGTGTCGTCGGACATGGTGGTCCCCCCTGGTCAGACTGATCTTCACTACGTGACCCGCTGCGGCCGTCGCCAAACCCCTCGCCGCTGTGATGTCCGGCGCTTTCGCCCCGCCGCCACCTGGTGCGGTCAGTCCGGCAGCAGCGGCACCTCGACGCCCGGATCACGGCCGAGCAGCACCGCGCGGGTGAGCGCCGCCGATCCGAACCGGTCGCGGACCGCGTCCACCGCGGCGTCCAGCTCGGCTCCCGGATTGTGGTGGAACGGCAGCTCCGGCTGGACCGGGTTGTCGTCCAGGTTGCCGACCGAGACGCCGATCAGCGTGACGCCCCGCCGGTCGATCTCGGGCAGGGCGGCCCCCAGCAGCGCCCGCGCGGCGGCGAGCAGCGGCGTGGTGTCCGCGGTCGCCTTGCGGACGGTGTGCGAGCGGGTGGCCCGGGTGTAGTCGCCGAAGCGCAGCCGCAGCATCACCGTGCGCCCGGACCGTCCGGCCGCCCGCATCCGCCGGGTGACCCGGTCGACCAGGCCGGCCAGGACGGCGTCCAGTTCCGCCGGCGCGTGTGGCGTACGGCTCAGCGCGTGCTGCGCGCCCATCGAGCCGCGTCGGCGGCCGACCAGCACGGCCCGCGGGTCGCGGTTGTGCGCCAGGGCGTGCAGGTGCCGGCCGGCGCCCGCGCCGAGTATTGACACCAGCGCCGCCTCGCCGAGCCGGGCCACCTCGCCGACGGTGCGGATCCTCCGTTCCCGCAGCTTGGCGGCGGTGACCGGGCCGACGCCCCACAGCCGCTCCACCGGCAGCGGGTGCAGGAACGCCAGCTCCGCGTCGGGCGAGACGACCAGCAGCCCGTCCGGCTTCGCCACCCCGCTGGCCACCTTCGCCAGGAACTTCGTCCGGGCCACGCCCACGGTGATCGGCAGGTGGACCCGTTCGCGGACCTCCCGGCGCAGCCGCTCGGCGATGTCGGCCGGCGGCCCGACCAGCCGGCGCAGACCGCCCACGTCCAGGAACGCCTCGTCGATGGAAAGCCCCTCGACCAGCGGGGTGGTCTGCCGGAAGATCTCGAACACCGCCCGGCTGGCCGCCGTGTACGCCGACATCCGGGGCGGCACGACGATCGCGTCCGGGCAGAGCCGCCGCGCCTGCTGGCCGCCCATCGCGCTGCGTACGCCCCGCGCCTTCGCCTCGTAGCTGGCCGCCAGCACCACGCCGCCGCCGACGATCACCGGCCGCCCCCGCAGGCGCGGGTCGTCGCGCTGCTCGACCGACGCGTAGAAGGCGTCCAGGTCGGCGTGCAGGATGCTGGCCCCGGGCGACACGTACATATGTTCGCATGGCGTTCGCGATCACCACAGTGAGCTGCGCTAACAGGGCCGCCGGTCGCTGATTTCCCCGCCCGTTGGCAGCGTGTAGTGATGAAGTGACACGGCGCTTCCGTCCGGGGCGGTCCACTGCGCCGTGCTGGTGCCGGTGCACCGCCACCCGGTGCGCTCGTAGAGGGCGGTGGCCGCGGTGTCGCTGACAGCCACGTCGAGCAGCAGGTCCGTCCCGCGCTCGGCCGCCCACCGCCGTGCCCGGGTCAGCAGAGCAGCGCCCAGCCCGGTCCCGCGGGCGGTCGGCGACACGAAGAGGCGAGTCACCTCGGCGGTCGGCCGGGCGAGCGACCCGTCCGCCGGGTCGGGCAGCCGTTGCACCGCCACGTGCCCGACGATCGCCGAGTTGGCGTCGACGGCGACCCACGCGCGCGCCGGACGGGGCTCGCGTAGCCACTGGTGCGGGTCGGCGGGCCAGTTCAGCGGGTACCGGTCGGCCCCATGGACGAGGGCGAGCGCCGCCACGCATCCGTCGAGGTCGGTGGCGCGCCGCCGCCGGATCTGCGGTGCGGTCACAGCTCGTCGAACGGGCCGGCGTACCGGAACTCGCCCCGGATCGACTCCCGCCACGCGCTCAACGGGCGGGCCTGGAAGTACTGCGGGCCCCACGGCTGCGGCGGGGTGACGCCCAGCTCGACGGCCGGTCGAAACCCGAATCGCGGGTAGTAGTCGGGGTGGCCGAGCAGCACCACCAGCGGCTCGTCCCGGGCGTCGGCCGCGCCGAGCACCGCGTGCATCAGCGCCGAGCCGACCCCGCGCCGTTGCCGGTCGGGAAGCACGCCGAGCGGCCCCACGCCGAGGGCGACCGGTTGGCCGGCCACCTGGGCGCGGGTGGCCACCACGTGCCCCACCACCTGCCCGTCCGGGTCGGTCGCCACCAGGGAGTACGCGGGCAGCCAGCCCTCGTCGGCGCGCAGCGCGTCGACCAGGGTCGCCTCGACCGGTACGCCACCGTCCGGCGCGGTGAAGGCGGCGGCGTGCACCGCGCGGATGGCGTCGACATCGGCGGGCGTCTCGCGTCTGATCAGCACCGCGCCACGATACGGGGCCCCCGGCGTCCGCCTCCAGGGGTTATCGGCGAGCGCCGGTCAGCCGACGGCGGTGGGGGAGGGCGTCGCGCTGCCGCCCTGCGGCGCCTCGGGTGCCATCAGCCGGACGATCTCCGCCCGGTCGGCCGGCGAGGGCAGGCCCCACTCCGGCCGGTAGCCGTACACCTCGTGCAGGGGAGTGGAGCCGGTGCGGCCGTCCAGGATCTCCACCGCGTCGGTGCCGATCAGGCCGGGGTGCTCCACGCCGCACGCCTCGGCGACCTTCACCAGGTCCCGGCGCAGCGTCCGCAGGTAGTTGGCCGCGCGCACCGACTTCAGCGTCGGGTCCAGCCCCCGGGCCAGCCAGGCGTTCTGGGTCGCCACGCCGGTGGGGCAGGTGTCGGTGTGGCACTTCTGCGCCTGGATGCAGCCGATCGACAGCATCGCCTCCCGACCCACGTTGACCAGGTCGCAGCCGAGCGCGAAGGCCACGATGGCGTTGTCCGGCAGGCCGAGCTTGCCGCCGCCGACGAAGACCACCTGCTCGTGCAGGTCGTGTTTGGCGAAGACCTTGTACACCCGGGAGAAGCCCTGCTGGAACGGGAGCGACACCGAGTCCGTGAAGATCAGCGGCGCGGCGCCGGTGCCACCCTCGCCGCCGTCGATCGTCACGAAGTCGACGCCCCGGCCGGTGTCCCGCATCAGGGTGGCCAGCTCCTGCCAGAAGCCCAGGTCGCCGACCGCCGACTTGATGCCGACCGGCAGGCCCGTCTCGGCGGCCAGCAGCTCCACCCAGTCGAGCAGGCTGTCGCAGTCGGAGAACTCGGCGTGTCGGGAGGGGCTGACGCAGTCCTGACCGGCCGCAATGCCCCGGGTGGCGGCGATCTCGGCGGACACCTTCGCGCCGGGGAGCAGCCCGCCGAGGCTGGGCTTTGCGCCCTGGCTCAGCTTGATCTCCAGCGCTTTCACCGGCGCGCTGGCGACCAGATCCTTCAACCGGTCCAGGCTGAACCGGCCGTGCACGTCCCGGCAGCCGAAATACGCCGTACCGAGCTGGAAGACCAGCTCACCACCGTGGCGGTGGTACGGCGACAGGCCACCCTCGCCGGTGTTCTGAAGGCAGCCGGCGAGTGCGGCACCCCTGTTCAGCGCCGCGACGGCGTTGCCGGAGAGCGAGCCGAAGCTCATCCCGGAGATGTTGACCACCGACTCCGGTCGGAACGCGCGGGCCCGCCCCCGGGCCGCGCCGAGCACCTTGGCGCAGGGCAGTCGCACGTCCTGCCCGGCGGCCGGCGTCGACGGCGGCACGGCCCGGCCGAAGGTACGGTGCTTGATGATCGGATAGCCGGGGGTGTACTCGATGTCGTTGTCCGTGCCGAAGCCGAAGTAGTTGTTCTGCTGCTTCGCCGACGCGTACACCCAGCGGCGCTGGTCCCGGGTGAACGGCCGCTCCTCGTTGTTGCCGGCCACGATGTACTGCCGAAGCTCCGGCCCGACCGCCTCCAACAGGTATCGGGCCCGCCCGAGCACCGGGAAGTTGCGCAGCAGCGCGTGGTCGCGCTGGATCAGGTCCCGCGCGGCGAGCGCGGCGACGGCAGCGGCGACGGCGGGTACGGCTCGACGGGCCCATCTCATGCCCGCCACTCTTTCCGCCCGCGCTGTCGGCCAAACCGGCTGACCGGCGACGGTGCGCTGGTCAGGCCTGCGGTTGGGTGATGTTGACCATCCAGTGGATGCCGTACGGGTCGACGCACTGGCCGTACTCGTCGCCCCACATCTGCTTCTCCAGCGGGATGGTCACCGACCCGCTCGAGGAGAGCTGAGCCCAGTAGCCGCGCAGTTCGTCGGCGTTGTCGCCGCCGAGGCTGATCGCGATGTTGGTGCCGGGCACATGGTTCATCCCGGGCGCGGTGTCCGACGCCATCAGGGTGAACCCGTTGGGTGACTCCAGCCGCGCGTGCATGATCTGGTCGGACAGGCCCGGCTCCGTGCTGCCGAACTCGCCGAAGGTGTTCATCGTCAGGTCGCCGCCGAACACGCGGTGGTAGAACTCCATCGCCGCGCGGGCGGTGCCGGGGAAGTTCAGGTACGGATTGAGTCGTGTCTGCACAGCGCCCTCCTTGGTCCTGGTCAGCGTCATCGTCGCAGACCGGGGGAGGGCGACCAACGAGGCGCGCCCACGTTTGCGCTGGTTGCCGGGCCCGGCGGCGGCACGGGTTCGCGCCCGCGCCGCCGCCGGTGCTCCGGAGGATCAGCGGTGCCGGAACGACTGGCGGACATTTCCGCCGACGATCGTGCACCACGTGCTCGTGCTGAGCTTGCCGTTGCGCGGCAGCCCGTGCAGCGCCTGCAGGTCCTTCACGGCGTCCCGGGTCGCGTGGTCGTACGCGCCGGTGACGGTGACGGCGTACCCCTTGGTGAAGAGCATCTCCTGCACCGCGGTCACCGGCAGGCCGCTGGCGTGCTGGTCCAGTTCGGGCACCAGGGTCTCCCAGGTCGGCGTGGTGAGCGTGGCATCCACGTCAACCGGGATGCCGTTGCGGGCCTGCCAGTCCTGCACGGCGGTCACGGTCGCGGCGTCGAAGGTGCCGCTGACGGTCACCGGGTAGCCGCGGAAGGCGAGCAGGTACTGCACCACCCGGACCGACGGGGAGTTGACGAAGCGCCACAGGTCGGGCCAGCGGCGCGCCGGAACGTCGGCCAGATCGGTGCCGAGGGCGGCGAACACCCGCCGGCGCAGCGCCGGGAACTCGCGGTAGAAGGCGGCGCCGGGGCACTGCGTGGTGCGGAAGTCCCAGTGGCCGAAGATGTCGTGCGCGTGCAGCCCGTACTGCCGGCAGACGGCGACGCAGAGCTTGACCAGCGAGTCGGTCAGCGCCTTCGGCGGCGTCTCGGTGACGTAGGTGCCCTCGTTCTCGATCCCGATGGCCCGGCCGTTCTCGCCCGGGCAGTGCGCCGAGATCATCTGCCGGTCGCCGGCTTCGAGGCGTTCCAGGCTGCCCCGCCGACCCTCCAGCACGTAGCCACCCCGGCTCACCGTGAAGTGCTGGCCGGTGTCGGACCAGCCGTTGCCGTCCATGTGCAGGTCCTGGCAGTCGTGGGCCAGCTTGACCGCCTGCTCCTGGGAGTAGTCGGTGACGTTCGGGAACGCCATGTGGTGCACGATGATCTTGTTGGTGGCGATGGCGCTGACCGACAGCGGGTCCTTCGGCGGGCGAGCCGCCCACTCGTCGCAGCTGATGATCCAGTCCAGGTCGGTGCCGGGGGCGGCCTGCGCGGCGCCCGGGAAGGCGAGTTCGCTCCCGACCACGGCGACCGTGGCCGCGCCGAGACCGGCCCGCAGCAGCGTCCGGCGGTCCACTTCGGAAGGGTCGACGTGCATGTTGTCTCCTCCTGCGGCCGGCGGTGAATGAAAAGTAGCTCCAATGGCCGCACGTTCTCCGGAGGATATTGCCAAAACTCGTCCGCGCGCTAGAGGTTCACCACCCCACGTCATCGCTCGGACCAACCCACTCGTGATGCGCACACCGGTGCGGCTCAGTTCTCGCCGGCGGTGATCAGGCCGGTCTCATAGGCGCAGATCACCGCCTGGGCACGGTCGCGCAGGCCGAGCTTGGTCAGCACGTTGCTGACGTGGGTCTTCACGGTGTGCTCGCTCACCATCAGGGTCTGGGCGATCGTCGCGTTGGACAGACCTCGGCCCAGCAGGTGCAGGGTCTCCCGTTCGCGGGTGGTGAGCACGTTGAGGCGGGCGTCGGGCGCGTCGGCCAGCCGGGTCGCACCGGGCCGGTGGCGGGCGGTGATGTCGGCGATGATCTGCCGAGTCACCGAGGGGGCCAGCAGCGAATCGCCGGAGGCCACGACCCGGACGGCGTGGACGAGGTCGTCGCGGCGCACGTCCTTGAGCAGGAAGCCGCTGGCACCGGCATAGAGCGCTTCGTAGATGTAATCGTCCTGGTCGAATGTGGTCAGCATGATCACTCGGCTGCCGGTGTCCGCGCAGATGCGACGGGCGGCCTCGATACCGTCCATCGTCGGCATTCGGATGTCCAGGAGTGCCACATCCGGCCGGTACTCCTGAACGGCGGTCACGGCCGCCTCGCCGTCACCGGCTTCGGCGACGACGGTAATGTCCGGCTGGGCGTCAAGGATCATGGCGAACCCGCTGCGCACAAGCTCCTGGTCGTCCGCGATCACCACCCGAATCGTCACGCCGGGAACGGTAGCCGAACCCCGACTGTGAACCCACGTCCACCTGCGTCCGGCCCGATTCTCGCCGTACCGCCGCAGGCGGTCGCGCGTTCCCGGATGCCGATGAGGCCGTGTCCGCCGCCCGGGCCGCCGGTTCCGGCACCGTCGTCGGTCACGGTGATCGTGAGGGCCTCGGGCGACCAGCCGAGGTGTACGTCGACCCTGCTGGCCGCCGCGTGCTTGACGGCATTGGTCAGGGCCTCCTGCACGATGCGGTACGCGGCCAGCTCCACGTCGGCCGACACCGGGCGCGGCTCGCCGGTCACCCGCAGGCTGGCCACCGGGACACCGTCGATCAGTGGCGGCAGCTGGGCCAGGGTGGGCTGCGGGCCGCGGGGTCCGGCCTCCGAGCGCAGCAGGCCGAGCATGCCGCGCAGCTGCACCATGGCGTCGCGGCCGGCGGCGGCGATCGCGTCGAACGCGGCCTCGGCCCGGTGCGGGGCCGTGCGCACCGCAACCGGCCCGGCCTCGGCCTGCACGATCATGAGGCTCACCGCGTGGGACAGCACGTCGTGCATCTCCCGGGCGATTCGGGCCCGCTCGCGCGCGGCGGCCCGATCGGCCTCGAACTCGCGCTCGCGCTCGGCCCGAAGTGCCCGGTCCTCCAGGGCGGTCGCGCGCTCCTGGCGGGCGTGGCTGAGCCGACCCAGGACGTACGCGGTGAAGAAGACCAGGAACGTGTAGAAGTACTCGCTCACGCGGTTCGTGTTGAACGCCACTCCTGCCGCCACACCGGGGAAGGTCGCGGCGAGTGCGCCCCAGCGCTGCCGGCGACCGCCGATTGCGGCGACCGTGTAGAGCGCGACCAACCCGCCGTACGCGAGGGGCTGCCCTGGCGCGTCCACCGCCTTGCCCGCGATCGTGGCCAGCGCGACCACCACCAACACGGTGAACGGCACCCGTCTGCGCCAGATCAGCGGGATCGCCGTACCCGCGGTGAGCAGGTACGCCAGCAGCCCCGGTGTGCCACCCGGCCGGGGAAGCACGAACGGCAGTGACACCGCGACGAGGACGAACACGGTGATCGCCGCATCCACCACGTACGGATTGGTGGTGCGTACGAAGCGGGCGAGCGACATCGCGACAGTATGCATAACCGCCGACCCCCTCCCCAGGTGCAACCGATCCCCCCGCGGCCGGGGGGATCGGTTCCGGACTCTCCGCTCAGGCGAGAGCGGGCACCGGGTTCGCCGGGGTGGCGGCGGTGGTGCCGCGGGCCAGCGGGAGGAAGGAGACCAGCAACAGGACCGCGCCCAGCGGAATCAGGTCCTTGTCGATGAACGGCGTAGCGAGGTCGGCCAGCACCAGGCCCGGCGTCCACAGCTTGACCCGGCGCTGCACGGCGAGCAGGACGACCAGCACGAGCTGGCCGAGGTAGAAGGCGTAGGGCCCGAAGTCGTAGGCCAGCTGCGAGACACCCGGCAGAGTGCGTACCTGGTGGACGATCATGCTCATGCCGTAGTTGTCGGTGGCCAGAAAGCCGGCTGCGATGTCGATCGAGAACTGGGTGATCAGCGCCAGCGCGCCGAGGGTGCCGGCCGTGGCGCTCAGCGTCGCCAGGACCCGGCCGCCAGCCATGCGACGCATCTGCCAGAACGCGGAGATGAACGCGATGAGTGCGCCGATGAATGCGAGGTGCCCGATGGTCCAGGCCGGGCCGGGACCACGAATGCCGTCCAGGCCGTCGACGAGACGGATGATCCCGTAGCCCATGACCAGGACCGGCGCGGCGATGAAAGCAGGGCGGCGGAACTTCATTGTGGTGTCTCCTCGGGGTGTTTGCGCCGTGTGTTCAACGTGATCGAGCCTGCCGTTTCGCCGCCCCGATGGGATCGCTCCGCCGGGCGATCTTGCCCGCACCCGGCACCTCCCTCGCACGCATGAGCGCCTCCCCCGCGCGGGCGAGACGCCGGGCTCCGCGCGGCACGCGTTCGCGAGCACTTCACCCACGATCCCGCTCGCCGCGTGTTGCGATCGGGGCCGCATGGCGGGGAGCGGAACGGGTACCCGGCGCTCCGGGAGGTGGGCGCCTCCGGGGAGCGGGATGTCATGGGAGCCGCCGTCGTTGGCCTGGTCATCGTCGTCGTGGTCGTGCTGCTGGCGTTGGCACTCAGCCTCCGTCAGGTGCAGCAGTACCAACGCGGCATCGTGTTCCGGTTCGGTCGGGTGCTGGAACGGGTCCGTCAGCCGGGCCTGCAACTGATCGTCCCGATCGCCGACCGGATGGCGCGGGTCAGCCTGCAGACCACCGTGATCGGCGTACCGGCACAGGGCGCGATAACCCGGGACAACGTCACGCTCACCGTCGACGCGGTCGTCTACTACCGGGTGGTGGACCCGGTGAAGGCGCTGGTGAACGTGCACGACTATCCCTCGGCGGTGCTCCAGGTCGCGCAGACCGCGCTGCGTTCGGTGATCGGCCGGGCCGACCTGGACACCGTGCTGGGAGACCGGGAGCGGGTCAACGCCGAGCTGAAGTCCGTCATCGACGCGCCCACGGAGAAGCCGTGGGGGCTGCTCATCGAGCGGGTGGAGGTCAAGGACGTCTCGCTGCCCGAAGGGATGAAACGGTCGATGTCCCGGCAGGCCGAGGCGGAACGGGAACGCCGGGCCCGGGTGATCGCCGCGGACGGCGAGTTCCAGGCGTCGCGGCGCCTGGCCGACGCGTCCCGGGCGATGGAGGCCACACCCGGCGCGTACCAGCTACGCCTGTTGCAGACCGTGGTGGACGTGGCGGCCGAGAAGAACAGCACCCTGGTCATGCCGTTCCCGGTCGAGCTGCTGCGCTTCTTCGACCAGATGGCACCACACGCAGCGGGGCCGGGCCAGCCGGTGACACCCGCGACGCCGGATCTGGGGCCGGTGACGGAGGGGGTTGCCGCCGCCGCCGAGGAGGGCGACGACCACCCCGGGACGCCGCAGCGCTGAGCGGCCGGCGTTTCCGCGCGCGTCGGCGGGGGTAGGTCGGGGGCCGACCGTCCCGGCTGCCCCGCGTGGAGGAAAACCCGATGAGTGACAACGTCAGCGACGCGGTGGGCGACGCCCTCCGTTCGGTGATGCTCTTCCTGCCCAAGGCCGTCGCCTTCCTGGCGATCCTGGTGGCGGGATGGCTGATCGCCAAGGCCGTGCTGAAGATCGTCGAGAAGGTGCTGGAACGGGTGGGCTTCGACCGCGCAGTCGAGCGCGGCGGCGTCCGCCGGGCACTGAGCCGCTCCCGGTACGACGCCAGCGACATCGTGGCGAAGCTCGTCTACTACGCGGTGCTGCTGCTCACCCTTCAACTCGCTTTCGGCATCTGGGGCCCGAACCCGATCTCCGACCTGATCGCCGCGGTGGTGTCCTGGTTGCCCCGCGCCTTCGTCGCGATCGTCATCGTCGTGGTCGCCGCCGCCATCGCCAACGCCGTCAAGGACATCATCAGTGGCGCGCTCGGCGGGTTGTCGTACGGTCGGGTGCTGGCCGGCATCGCCTCGGTGTTCATCCTCGGCCTCGGTGTCATCGCCGCGCTGAACCAGGTCGGCGTGGCCACCGCGGTCACCACTCCCGTGCTGATCGCCGTGCTGGCCACCGTCGGCGGCATCCTCGTCGTCGGGGTCGGTGGCGGCCTGATCCGTCCCATGCAGAGCCGCTGGGAGTCGTGGCTGAGCCGCGCGGAGCAGGAGTCGCAGCTGATCGCCACGCACGCCCGCGCCTACCGGGCCGGCCGCCGGGACGCCGAGGCCGAACTGGCCTGGCAGGCGACCCCCAGCACCGACCCGGAGGCCACCCAGGTGGTCGCCCGCCCGGTCGACCCGGACGCCACCCAGGTGGTGCGTCCCGCAGCCGACCCGGAGGCCACCCAGGTGGTGAGCGCCGGCGCCGATCGCGTGGTGCCCGACCAGCGCGCCAGCGACGACAGCGAGGCGACCACGGTCATTCCGCCGGTCGACCCGAACCGTCGCTGACGCGGTACCGGACGGCGGGGCGGGGTCCGCGAGGTCCCGCCCCGCCTCGCGTCGTCCGGCGTGCCGAAAGCGCTGGCCGGCGCCGCGAGGCGGGTCTAGCATCTCCGACATGACCTGGCGACATTGATCCAACGCTGTAGGCCGATCCCGTGGGCCACCACGGGCACCGCACGTCCGGTGTCCGTCTCCACTCCCACGGGAAGGCCTCATGACCCGCATCGCCGCACGCGTGCCCGACCCGCCGGTCCGCCGGCTGACGACCACCCTCTACGGGTACGCGTTCCTCAGCGACCTCGTCCTGCTCTACCCGGTGTACGCGCTGCTCTTCGCCGACACCGGGCTGTCGGTGGGGCAGATCTCCTCGCTCTTCGTCATCTGGTCGGCCGCCGGCATCCTGTTCGAGGTGCCCTCCGGCGCCTGGGCCGACACGGTGTCCCGCCGGCTGCTGCTGCGCCTCGCTCCGCTGGTCACCGCCGCCGCGTACGCCCTCTGGGTCCTGGTCCCGTCGTACCCGGCGTTCGCGGTCGGGTTCCTGCTCTGGGGCGCCGGTGGCGCGCTGGTCTCCGGCGCCCTGGAGGCGCTGGTCTGGACCGAACTGGACCGGCTCGGCGCGGTCGGCCGGTATCCGCGGGTGCTCGGTCGTGCCCGGACGGCGGGTGTGCTGGGCGTGCTGGTCTCCGGGGTGCTCGCCGGCCCGGTGCTCGCCGTCGGCGGCTACCCGGCGGTCGGTGTGGGCAGCGTGCTCGCCTGTCTGCTCGCCGCCGCTGTCGCCGGCCGCTTCCCGGAGCACCGCACACCGCCGACCGCGCCCGCCGTGGCCGGGGAGGCCGACCCGGAATCACCGTCGGGTGTGCACGACAGCGATCCGGGTTGGTGGGACACGCTGCGGGCGGGGGTGACACAGGTCCGTACGCATCCGCCGGTGCGGGCCGCCGTGCTGCTGGTCGCGGTGGTGGCCGCCGACTGGGGCGCCCTCGACGAGTACACCCCGTTGCTGGCCCTGGACACCGGCGTCGGGGCGCAGGTCGTGCCGCTGCTGCTCCTGCTGCTCTGGGCCGGGGTGACCACCGGCGGACTGCTCGCTCCGGCGGGGGAGCGGCTGGGCGCGCTCGGCTACGCCGCACTGCTGGTCGTCGTCGCCGGTGCGCTGGCCGGGGGAGCGCTCATCGCGCACCCGGCCGGGTTCGTGCTGCTCGCGGTGGCGTTCGGGGCCGCGCAACTGGCCACCGTGTTGGCCGACGCGCGGCTCCAGGCGCGGATCACCGGGAACAGCCGCGCCACCGTCACCTCGCTGGCCGGGATGGCCACCGACGTGCTGGTCATCGTGACCTACGTCGGCTATGGCCTCGTCGCCACGGCGGCGGGCAACGCGGTGGCGTTCGCGGTGGCGGCCGGGCCGTACCTCATCGTGGCGCTGGTGCTGGTGGCCCACCGCCCAGATCGGAAGAGCAAACCTCTGCACACCACCACCACAATAACAAATATCTGAAGCCGTCTTATGGTTGAAAATTTT
>NZ_JBSFYP010000073.1:0-31549 GCF_053599835.1 Micromonospora sp. NPDC005163 | reverse complement strand
GTGATGCGATGTCACAGGGGTGGATCTCCTCGCACGCCCTCACGGGTCAGAGTTTCAGCAGCTCAAGCCGCCTTCTCCAAGGTTGCCACAGAGGGAAGGCCGCCCGCTCCGGCAACGCCGACCATGCGCCGAAGGCGGCATTCAACCTGGGTGTCCTGCTCAAGCAGCAGGGTGATGTGCAGGGTGCTCGGGCGGCGTACCAGATGGCCATTGACTCCGGCCACGCCGACCATGCGCCCACGGCGGCAGTCGGCCTGGGTGTCCTGTTGGCGGAGCAGGGTGATGTGCAGGGTGCTCGGGCGGCGTACCAGATGGCCATCGACTCCGGCCACGCCGACTATGCGCCGAAGGCGGCAGTCAACCTGGGTGTCGTGCTCAAGCAGCAGGGTGATGTGCAGGGTGCTCGGGCGGCGTACCAGATGGCCATCGACTCCGGCCACGCCGATGCCGCGCCCACGGCGGCAGTCGGCCTGGGTGTCCTGCTCAAGCAGCAGGGTGATGTGCAGGGTGCTCGGGCGGCGTACCAGATGGCCATCGACTCCGGCCACGCCGACTATGCGCCGAAGGTGGCATTCAACCTGGGTGTCCTGTTGGCGGAGCAGGGTGATGTGCAGGGTGCTCGGGCGGCGTACCAGATGGCCATTGACTCCGGCCACGCCGACCATGCGCCCACGGCGGCAGTCGGCCTGGGTGACCTGTTGGCGGAGCAGGGTGATGTGCAGGGTGCTCGGGCGGCGTACCAGATAGCCATCGACTCCGGCCACGCCGACGCGGCGCGGACGGCGGTAGTCAACCTGGACTTGCTGCTCATGCAGCAGCGCAACTCGCGTACGGCATAGCCGCACGTGGCCGGAAGCCCGCCCGTGCGGAGCGGGTACCGCCCCCAGGTCCTACGCCGCTACCGTCTATGGCTCGGAGAAGGACACCACAGGCATAGCCTGGCGGGGCTCGCATACGAGTGGGGGCTCGAACGGGCGCGACCGCGAAGCGCTCGCGCGCCTGGTCGACGAAGACAGGACCCGGCCGAGGTCTCCTACATGGCGGCCAGCGATCCAGACGCGCGGGCGATGAATCGAGCGCCGCGTTCCTATGCCAGCCAGTACGTAAGCGAGACGTCGGGCAGCACGGACGCAGGGTAACGGATACGGGACGATTCAACACTTGCGTCAAATCGGACAGAAGTGGCGATCGTATGCAGGACATACACCTAGGAATCAGTCTGGATCACCGCCGGGGGATCTAGCTGTGCTGTCCGACGGCGCTCCGGCTCGGCTACATCCGGAAGCAGCAAAGAGGCAGCGAACGCGCCGCCTGCAATCGACACCTCGCGACAGCAGGCAAGGTCGTGGCCGAGCTACGAGGCATGGGACGACAACCGATGGCAGTAGGCGATGCGCCACAACCGCGTTCACACCGAAGCGGTCAGCCCCTCTGCGACCGGCCGGCTGGTCCACCACACTGGAGGTGCCCACCTACAGTGACGGCGTGGAAGCACTCACCGACATTATCGGCTGGTTCAATGCTGGACGGACATCAGTGCTGATCGCTGCTGCGGCACTTGTTGGCGTTGTCTACGCCGCCAAATCGGCCCAAGCAGCCAAGACGCAAGCAGCATCGTCGGACAGGGCAGCCGCTGCCGCCCAAAAGCAAGCGGAGATCGCCAAGGAGCAGGTGGAGTTGGGTCATCAGCAGATCGAACTGCTACTACGCCAGGTTGAGCAGGGCGAAAGGGCTGAGGCGGAGATGCGCCGAGCTCGGCGTGAAGCACTACAACCCATGGTGGTCGTTGACATCTCTCCTGGAGTAAACGATCCGAGCGTCTTTGTCCTGACCATCACTAACATCGGGACGTCTATCGCCCGCAACGTTCGGATCAAGGCACCGAACGAGATGCTTCGTTCGGACGCCACAAAGATGCATGAATGGACAGTCTTCACCGAAGGCATCAAGACGATGCCGCCGGGCCACAAGCTGCAGTTCTTTTTCGACGTGGGCTTTCAGCGGTTCAAGGGCCAGTTCCCAATGTCCTACACGTTTGTGGTGGACTGCGAGGGGCCGTTTGGGGCAGCACCGCAGGCCTGCTACGAGGTTGACTTGACGCCGTATAAGGGTGCTTGGGCTGCGCCGACGACACTCGACTCCGTGGTGAAGCAGATTGGCAAGGTCGCCGAGGCTGTCCACGGGGTCGGCAAGAAGGTGGGCGATTCTCACGAACCGGAACAGATGCGGATCGAGCAGTCGTTGGTTGATGCGAGTCAAATTAATGATGAGTACAGGTCGTGGAGGCCATCGGACTGACCCACCCAAGCCGCTCCAGCACGTCCATCACCTTGGCTCGCCGACACTGAGCTGGATAAGGGGGACGTCAGCAGCGTGTAGCAGTGCCTGTAGCAACGATGACGGACAACGGCGCACAAGCACGTGCTTTTGACGGGTTGGACGCCGACGGGCCGGCTGGAGGGGGACGTGCGCGTCAGGCTGCCCGGAACTTACAAGCGAGGGGTCAAAACGCGCGCGTTCGGCAGCTCGTCGACCAGGACCAGGCCATCATCCGTGCCCGCTACGTGCCCGGCAGGCCGGTCAGCAGGGGTCAACAACGGCGTTTCCGTGTGGTGTCCGTCGCGGGTCCAACGGAAGACCAGGCTGATCACCAGCGCGGATGGAGCCCGCTGCCTCCGAATCAAGGCCGCTTCCAGACTGAGGGTGAGGTATGGGGTCCCACGTCAGCGCCAGGCCGAGGCACTTGTTGCCGAGTCGGCCTATGGATTGATCAAGGCGGCGCCGGCCCGGCCCCGGCCTGCTGGCGACCTCCGGCCGGCATCGGCCGAGCCGGCCGGCCACGTAGACGGACGACAGGACTTGAAGGTCTCGGGGCTCCGCCCCGAACCCCGGCCCTCCTCAGAGATGCCGCCGCGGATCACCTCACCGGGCACCACAAGGGCTACCAGCCTCCCCGGACGGGGAGATCCGCTAAACTTAGGCAGACTGGTCGGGTAGTACTTCAAATACCGAGACTCGGCTCAGATTCGAACGATTACCTCGGCGTGTAAGGTCACCACGCACCGACACGGAATGGCCTCGGTCGTGCGCTGTGATTGCGTGCAAGTAGTCCTGCTCCGTGAGTTCCACCCATACTCGCCACAGTCGTTCACTGGTGTCGCCCTCCATCACACCCGCAATACTTACCTCGCCTGACCCGAGGCTGCTTTCGCGATGAAGGCGGACGACATTGCCGATGATGCGGATGTCTTCCTCGGGGAGGTTAGCTCGCATTTCCTTCGCGGCTTGAGCAAGCACCTGAACTTCTGGAGGGTCAAAGCGGATCGAAGGAGTGGGCTCGACGGGGCGAGAAATCGCCCACTGAAACGAGAGCTGGAAGGGCCTCTCTTCCTCGCCCGCCAAACCTGCCAGCGATTCGCAGAGGTTGGCTGTAACTCCGTCATTGACACCCGAAGTGAAAGCGTCTAACCCTTGGTCCTGATGCACGACGAGCTGCGCTGCACCATGCGCTCTGCTCGTTGCTCTGTAGAGAAGCTGCGATACGCGCCGAGGGAAGGGTTGCGAATGGTATTGAACTTCAGGATCATCGAAGGGGAGTATCTCCTGCCCGACGCGGGGCGGTAGAGGTACTTCCACGGACCATATGTAGCTGCCCTCGTAGCTAGGACCGAGCCTCACGCCGCGCATGAACTCCAGGGCGTCTGCTGGCTTTCTCGCGGGCTGTACCGCGCGGCGAAAAGGACTCGCAACCCCGACTGCGGCAGCTAGTACCCACTGTCGAATATTCTCGAGAGTTTTCGAGGCGTCGTTAATGGGTATTGTTCCTGCCGGAGAATTAGGCATGGTGCGGACGTACTGAACGTCGGCGGCAGCCGTAGAGATGTCTCGAAATATCTCCAGCTGCGAGCGTTCTTCGACGTCTTCGAGCAGGTGGAGAAGCTGACGAATGAAGCCCGCGTAGCCCTTCATCCTGCTATTGGTCGGGACCAACGCCTCGAACCGTTCGTCCCCGACTCCCAGTTGCCAGACGGTTCCGCCCGGCGCAGAGTCCGGCTCCCAACCTCGGCTGCGCAGGTAGAGAGCGATCTGCGAGGGGTCGCGGGCAGTGAGAGCATCGGTGTCTACGATTTCGACATCCATCAGGCCGCCTCCCTCTTCTGTTCCTCTGGACAAACCAGGTTAATCAGCGTTTCAACGGTCAAGAGATTGTCTCTAGGCACATAAACCGTTTTTGAGGATTTAACCGTCAGTTCGGAAACGGGTGGCTCGTCCATCAGGGAAACCCAGTATGCCGCGTGATGAAAGTGAAGGCAATCGTGAGATGCCAGCGTGTAGCCGTCCTTCTCGGGCGGCACGATCACCAGGAAAAGATACCGGGGGAGTGGGAGGTCGATCCCCACAGTCCCTACTAGGTCGGCGTAATTGTGAAGGCTCAGCGGGTATCGGAAGTGATCGCCGTCGGAGTTGGGTGTCGACCAAGACTTAACTTGCGCTTCGATCGCAGGGTAACGGAAGGAGCCGCGCCGGCCTGGAATGCTGATCTGGATGTCGGTGCCGTCGACGTCGAGGCTCTTGGTAGACGTTGTGAGGCCAGCCGCGCAGGCTAAGCCGCGCACGAAGGCCTCGCCGTACTGCCCTTGCCAGACCTCGCTGTTGAGCCACATGTGCGGTGCCCCCAGGGCGCATCACAGACGGTGATCAGTGGTACGCCTCACTGTAGCGACATGTCGTGCTGTGGATCTAGACCCTGTCCGACAGCGATCTAAAGAGGACGGCGCGGGGCATCTAGCCAAACGGTCAGATAGAGGTGCGACCCAAGCTGGTGTTCGCTCTGCAAGCGTGCCCGCTGCGTGCGCGTTCGGAGGGAGTCGAGGCCAAGCCAGGTCACCGCAGTCCGACTTCCGGCCGTGTCCACACTTTCTAAACCGCGTGGCACAGGGTGTCCCGCCTCAGTCCTCATTCAGTCCTCAAGAGGTCGAGCCCTGGTCGCTGACGCTGAGAAATGCCGAGATTCGTTTCAGCAGGCCAGACGGGGTTGTGGCAGGTGGACCGTGGTGAACAACTTGATCTCGTAATGCGTAGGTCGCGGTGACAACGAGCGAGTCCCAACTCAGTGGGGATCGGGCCCGTTACGGTGAGCGGACGTGGTCATGCCGACGGCTAACTGGACCGCTGACCAGGACCATCAGGAAAGCAGGCTGTAGGTGCCGTCTGGGTTCTGGTAGAAGTACGCGGTGTAGCCGCCTGGATTCCCCTGCCGATGCTTCGGCAGGAAGACGCCATAGGTGTGGTCCGCCCAGCCGGGACAGGCGCGACGGACGTCGTCGGGACGGAAGCGGTCACCCAGTCGGCCTGCGGCTCGAGCCTGGTGGATGTCATCGACGAAGCGGCTCACGAATCCAAGTGTGGCCGCTCTGCTGGTGGGCGCGATAGTCCCCAGCAGACGTCGAAGCCTGACGAAGTCAGCAGCGAGTCAGCAAACAGTCCGCTGCGCGACGACAACGGGGCAGAACAAACGACGTAGCTGCCGTGCATGAGCGGGCGGGATGATATCTGTCGGCACTGGCTGACATCCACGACCAGGCTCCCCCCGGCGGGGGTCGGGTGCGTGGGCCGCCAGGCCGAGGCCGAAGAACCCGGGACGTCGCCCGAACGAAGGGACGCAGCGAGCCAAACAGCAGCCCAACCAAACCTGATCGGCGGCACGCGCGCCCCGCCCTTCGATGGGAACATCAGGTACCTGTTGTTCGGCACGCCGATCGGAGACATCTTGGTCGCACCACTTGTCATCCCGCTGGCCGCCCTGATTGCCGCCGGGGTCGGCGCAGCCGGCAAGGGCGTCACCGATCTGGTCCAGGCGAACAAGACGGCGAAGGCGGCGCAGCGCGACCATAAGCTGGCAGTCAGCGCTGTTGAGGTCTGCCAGGGCCGTACGCACGAGTTTGCGGAGGACTACGGCAAGGATCAACTTCGCGCACAAGCCGAGACGATCGGCCGATTCGCCGCATGGCTTGAGAAGAACGAGCACCTTGTTGAGCGGCTCGACCGCAAGGTCGTTGCGGGTGTCGAAGTTGCGGTGCCCTCATTGCCGGAGTTGAAGTTCGACGTCGAACAGGCGCGGACGGGGCTGACCGGCGGGTTCGGAGCTCTGGGTGCGGCGGCCAGCGCACAGGGCGCCGCCCTGTGGGGTGTGTCTGCTTTCGCGTCGGCGAGCACGGGCAGTGCCATCAGTGGCCTCAGCGGTGCGGCTGCCACGAATGCGACCCTCGCGTGGCTTGGGGGCGGATCGCTTGCGGCGGGCGGCGGCGGCATGGCTGCGGGTGCGATCGTTCTGAACTTGATCATGATCGCTCCTGCAGCGTTCATCACGGGTATCACTGTCGGCATCCTCGGTGCCAAGCAGAAGACCAAGGCGCGGGAGTACGCGGCGAAGGTCGCGGTGTCCATTGAGAACATGGAGACGGCGAAAGCACTGTTGAAGAGCGTCGACGCGCGTATCAGTGAACTGCAGGCAGTTCTCTCCGGGTTGGTCGTCCGGGCGGAGCACGCGGTCGACGAGCTTGAAGTCCTCGACTTCGATCCTGACGTTCACGGCGCGGACTTCCTTCGGGCGCTGCAACTCGTGACCGCGATCGGTGAGGTGATCGAGACGCCCGTTCTCGATCCTGACACCGGTCAACTCACCGAAGTGTCGATCAAGATCGTGGAGAAGTATTCATGAGCAAGGTTCCGAATATCACCTCTCTGGGCAAGACGGCTTCTGTCGTTGGCAAGGCGGCGCAGGCTGTCGACCTGGGCCAGGTGCTCTCCCAGATGGTCGGTACCGCAGACCAGTGGGTGAAGGTCATCCAGGAGGAGTCGACGCGGCGCGAAGAGATCCGTGCTTGGGAGGCAACCGAGCGGGAACGGATCGTCGCGCAGCGCGACGTACTGCTCCGCGGGCTGGAGCTGACCCACGACGAGCGCCGTGAGAACTTCCGGCGCCTGTTCGACAACCTTGACGTCGCCATGCGCAAGGACGATGCCACGACGGCAGCAAGCTTGCTCGACTCGATCACGGAGCTCGCCAAGTCGAGCCCCTTCAAGGACCTCGGGAACGTCGAATTCGTCGTCCACGAGCTCAAGCAGCCTGATCGCACCTGGAAGATGTAGTCAGCCTGCCGGTTGCCGCCTGATCTCCGACGGCGGCGGGTTCGGGATCAGGACCACCCGTCCTGCAGTTCATATCGCAGGCGAGGTCGGAGTGGGGCCTCAACGCCGCCGGCACGATCCTCGGCGACGGGTCGCCAAGGACCTGCAAGATCTCTCCGCCCTCATCGGCGATTGCGACGAGCCCCGCGATGTGCCCGACATCAGTTGTTGACATCAACGGTGGCGGCCGAGGCCGGACTAGCGCAGACGGAGGTCACCTTCGGCCTGAGCCCGGTGGACGTCAGCGGACGCTACGACTCTCGCCGAAGCGCCTTGTAAACGAGATGTCTGCCGCTCCCGCCCCCAACGGACTCGCTCGACAGTCACGGACCTCTGGATGTGCTGTGATCCCTACTGCTCGGCCCAGTAGCGAAAGACCTCCTGAACCGAGCTGTGCCGTGGAACGCCACCGTCGTCGAAACCCCGGTCAAGCGCCAGGCTATCGAGCGTTATGCGGTCGGCAAGGTCACGGAGCGCCTGGTCAGCGAGGGGTGGGAGGTCGCTGACGTAGGCGATGAAGAGTCGTGGGACCTCATTGCCACCCGGGCTGACCAGCTTCTGCACGTTGAAGTCAAAGGCAGTACGACTGTGCGTAGCGGTATCGATCTAATACTCCAGCCGGGGTTGTTGACCTTGGCTGAGCTGTGGCTCGGTGCGGTGTGGGAACGAGGGCAGCCACCGTCGATCATGGACGGTTGTGTGGACTGACCATGACGCAGCGGTCCCCGGCCCTAGCTCATCTCCCCCTTAGCAAGGCGCTCTACCAGCTGGGCCAATGCGAAGTTCCGCGTGGGGCGCCTAGGCAGTTTTATCGCGGGGTATGCCAGGTCGAGATACTCGGCCAGTTGGAAAAGCCCACGACCGGATACCGCGCCGCCCGTATTGCGAATCCTCCCACGACCGTCGATTATTAGCGTAAGGAATCCGCTCGTCTCGCCGTTGGCGGATCTGAACCATTCCGAGCTCTCCACTGTCCAGGACAAATAGCCTCGTGAAAATAGGCCAGCCGACTGGACTTTGAAATGCGGACTCACGCCTCGCCTGGCAGCTGCCGCGGCAAACCACGCAGCAATCTTTGCCGAGTCCCAGGGGGGTTTTGGCGATCCGAGATCAACCGCCTGCGCGTCAGGCCAATACTCGGGGAAAGCCCTACTGAAAAGATCTGCGCCGACGGGCCTTGCGCTATTCGGGCCTTTGTTTAGATGCGCCAGAGGATTGTATGCGGAGGCGGAGTCCTCAGTGATCCACGAACGGCAGGCCGCCACTATTCGCTCGGATTCGTCCTTGATGCCAAGGAGATTTCGCAAAGCTTCTTCAGCCCGCTCATCCCACTTCTCGCCGGCTATGCGTGCCGCTTCCTGGTCGGCGGCGACCTCCGCTTGGAGTCGGGATATCGAGGCCAGGTGCTGAGCATGCGCACAGGGAACGCAGTAACCCAAGCCAATTGTGCGCGGACCGAACAAAGGTGCCTGAACCGAGTTTTTCGCCTCGTGGCTGTAGCAAAATGGCTTCTGGCAGACAGTGAAGTGATCTCAGCAAGGCCGGATCGCCAACTGGGGACAACACGGGTGTAGCGTCCATAGCGGACAGTGCTGGATGTGGGCGTGGAGCCATCGATAGACAGGTTCTTGCGACGGAATCAGTCTTCGAGAGGGCTCCACGTGATCACCTATTCTGCCAGGCTCGACGTGCCCAGGGAACTCGTGCGGCACGTGGCGCGTCTGCTGCGAGCCGAGCGTCGGGCGGTGGGCACCCGACCGGGAACCCGGGCGTTGACCTGCTTCTACCAGGCGCTTCTCGTTCTGGTGTGGTTCCGTAAGGGCGAGGACAAAACCGTCCTCGGGGCCGGGTTCGGGGTGTCACGTGCCACCGCCTACCGGTACGTCGCCGAGGCCGTACGCGTCCTGGCGGCGCAGACACCCACCCTGCACGAGGCGTTGGCGCGGGTCGCCGCCGACGGCTGGTCGCACGTGATCCTGGACGGCAAGCTGTTCGACACCGACCGGCTGGCCGAGACCACCACCAGCGTCAAAGACGTCACCATCGACGCCTGGTACTCGGGGAAACACCGCGACTTCGGCGCGAACATTCAGGCGGTGATGCGCCCGGACGGGCTACCGATCTGGACCTCCGAGGCGATGCCCGGACACCTGCACGACCTGACCTGCGCCCAGCACTTGGACGTCACCGGTGCCCTCTACTGGGCGGCCTCACACCTGCACCTACCGACCCTGGCCGACTCGGGCTACGAAGGCGCTGGCCAGGGCATCCACACTCCCTACAAGCAGCCCGCCGACGGCCGCCGCCTCGCCGTCAACAACCGCGCCTACAACGCTGCCCTTCGATCCATGCGCTGCCTCGGAGAACGCGGCTTCGCGATCCTCACCGGCCGCTGGCACACGCTGCGCCACACCACCGCCAGCCCCCGGAGTATCGGCGACATCGTCCGCGCCGCACTCCACCTCACCCACTTCGAATACCGATACCTACCCGAATCTTGTTGAGATCACTTCAGTGCAGCGCCCTACCGCAAGGACGCCACATTCAAGCACCTCACAGAGCGCCGTCATACTGCGAGCCTAGGGCAGCTCCGGGCCGGGGGGGAACGGGTGGAAGGCCATCGACCTCTGCCGAAATAGACCGCAGGTTCCATCCAGTTGACCGACCTCTATTCCGCCGATCTTATCGGCACAGCACCACGAGCGAGGGGGCAGCACATGTGACCTCGGACGGGAGTGGTAACGGCGTTGGCCGGAGTGTTGGCCGCCGAGCATGGGCTCGTCTGCTTCCACCCCCAGTACGGCCGTCTACGGCCGACGCGAGAAGACCTACCGGGCACGACGGCCGAGCAGGCGGACGAACGAAGATCCGGACCATGCGCGGAATGATCAACGGCTTTCCGGTGGCCGCACTTGCATTCCCGCAGCTGAGCCGCCCGGGTATGAGAAGGTGCTAACCCATTCCTAAACCGTGTGTCGCAGGGCCTCCAGCAAGGCAGGCTTGCAACCCTCGCCCGATGGGCAGGCATGCCGGTCAGCGTGCGAGCCTGTCTAGAGCGGCGGATATGGCGTCGTCGGGCGCGTCCGTTCGGACCTGGCGGATGACGGTGCCGTCGGCGTTGACGAACGCGATCACGCCTGACTGCGCCGCGTCGACCTCTGCCATGTCGAAGAACCAGACCGCCGGCCGAGGGATCGCGGCATAACCAACTGGAACGGTAACCTGTCCGGCCTCCTGCTCGATCTCCGCGATTGGTGCCGGGGCGTCTTTGGACCCGAACGGCTTCCATAACAGGCCAATGACGGCCGGCCGGGAACTGGTGGTCAGCGCAAGGACGCGCTGAATCCCTGTGAGCACGTGCGGCACGTCACCGACCACGACCACCGCGGGCTCGCCGAGGTACGCCGCCCAACGGAGGTCACCGCCGCCGAGCCGGGCCACGGTGAAGTCAGGCACCTGCATATCCCCGACCGGTTCCGATCCCTCTTCGGGTTCCATGCGACCGGTGTCGCCCGGGTTCTTCCCGCAGGCAGCTTCGACGACATGCAGGGCCACGGTGTCCGGCGGCGGAAGCGCCGCACGGGAAAGCTCCGCACCTACCTTGCGCAGCTGCTCCGCTGCGGCGACGGCGGTCGCCGTGTCATCACCGGTCACGGCGACGGTGACCAGCGAGTCACCGGTGAGCAGGACGAGCGCACCGCCGAAATGCGCTGCTGGGACGCCACGGACCGGCGGCAGGCGCCTGCAACCGACGGCCATACTCCACGCTGAGAAGTCGAGCGGCTGATTGATGACGTCGAGCGGGGGCGAACACCCGTCAACGGCCGCGAGACATGTCCCGTAGATCGCGTCGACCCGGCCGGTGTCGTCCGCGCCCACCTCGGTCAGCGGCCAATCACGGAACCGCGGGCCGAGGTAGTAGACCGGCCGTTCGGCCTCGGCGGCGATCTCGCTGAGGCGCTCCTCAACCTGCTCGTGTTTGGGTGACGTGCCGGTCCCGCAACCGGCAACTGCAAACATCAACACGGCGGTCAGCCACATCGGTGGCGCCCGCCGACGCACCGTCATATACCAAAAGTAAGACCGCCCCCCGATGCGGGGAAGGACCGGAAGGCTAGCGACTCATGTCGTAGTTGACGCGTGGTGGACAAGATGACGAGGGGCCCACCGGCTGGTGGGGCCCCTCTCGGCGCGTCTGTGGGGTCAAGAAGGCACCACGTCAGCAGAAAATCAGCGAACGCTGTGGTGCGCGACCGACTCCAATGGTCACAGCCGGCATGACACCGAGGGCGGGACCACAGGGAACGACACCCGCTGACACTGCCCGACAACAGTGACCACGCTCCCCCGGCGGGGGTCGGGCTTAGCTGGACGTGCCAGCGGCGGCGCTGTCGACAGCAACGCTGACAGCAATCGCCCCGGACGCCGACGCACCACCGAGACCAGGGATGGACGCTGCTCCGAGCTGACGGCCGCTCCCAGGCGGGGACGGACATGCCGCACACAGCTTGTAAGCGAGGCGTCAAGGCCCGGGTCAGCCGCGGCAGGCAGGTCAAGAGACCGTTCACTCAGGGGTTGACAACGTTGGTTGTCGAGCTGATTCTGAGGTGAGAGGCCATTGGCGAAGGAGCCCATGATGCGGGAACTGACGTCGGACGAGCGGCAGGAACTACGGCGGGAACTGAGTGCTGTCGCCGCCAGTTGGGCGCAGCGGCTGAACGCGTCTGGCATGGATGCCCAGCGCGGTGCAGACCAAGAGCGGAGCCTCCCGGATGGGATGCGGACTCACCTGGCCCGCATGGCGGCAGGGGAGCAGATGCGTCGGCTTCTCGCCAACCTCGTATCCGCCAGCGCAGAGCAAGCGGCGATGTGCGGGGCCGGCTATCCCGAGCTTGGGGCAGCGGTAGGCGCCAGCCGGCAAGCGGCGCGCAAGCGTTGGCCAAACCTGTCGATCTCGAAGAGGCGCGCCAACGAATGGAAGCAACCGACCGGGAGCATCGGCTGGGCCGGCAACCATCTGGGGTACCCGGGACCACCCGGGACCTGAGCGGTCTGATCGGCTGACGCCGGGTGGGGCAGCGAAGACGAGCAGCCATCCGAGCAGCCAAGCCGGCGAGCACGGGCTGACAATCCCGGACCGGGACACCACGTTAGGCACGACGGCCAGGCGGTGGAGCAGCACCATGGGACCGACTCGTAATGCGCAGGTTTAGGGGACGTCTCGTAACCCCGGCGTCTGTCTGTTGAGGACGATCGCCGATGATGCCTGGGTGCAGGTGATCTCCGCAGCGCGCCCCGAGTGGATCTTTCCGTTCACCGGGCTGCAACCGCCCAGTTCCGCAAGCTGGTCCGCCTGGTCGCCGAGCGTGGCGGGGACGCCATCGCTGACGGCCGACCGGGCCGGCAGTGGGCCCTGGACCTGCCCGACCGGGTGCTGCTGGTCGCGGCGTACTGGCGCACCAACCTGACCATGCGCCAGATCGGCCCGCTGTTCGGGGTGTCGCACTCCGCAGCGCACCGGGTCATCGACACCCTCGGCCCGCTACTCGCACTCGCGCCGGTGCGCCGGCGGCCGGTCGACCAGATCGCCATCGTCGACGGCACGCTGATCCCGACCCGGGACCATCGACTGGCCGCGCCGAGCAAGAACTACCGGTACTCAACCAACCTGCAGGTCGCCATCGACGCCAGCACCCGCCTGGTCATCGCCCTCGGTGACCCGCAGCCCGGCAACCGCAACGACACGATCGTCTACCGCACCTCCGGCATCGACCAGAAACTGGGCCGACCGTCCGGTCATGGCCGACGGCGGCTACCAGGGCAACCGCGAGGTGATCATGCCGTACCGCAAGCCACGCGACGGCAGTCCGCCGCCGGCCTGGAAGGAAGACCTCAACGCCCAGCACCGCACCGTCCGCGCGCAGGTCGAACGCACCCTGGCAGGGATGAAGTGCTCCAAAATCCTGCGCGACTACCGCCGCGCCGCCCGCACATTGACCGACACCGCTTCCGGTATCGCACACCTGCACAACATCATCCTGGCAGGCTGACTCCCCAGCCCCCCGCCGGGCAACGCCTCCACCGTGTTACGAGACGTCCTTTAGCGACGGCAACGGGGACAGCAACAGAGCCGGGCCGCACCCCGCTGGTCCACGGAAGCGCTAGCGGAAGAGTTTCTCACTAGCGGTGCTGAACGCCTCGGTGGCCAGCTTCACTTGTTCGTAGCGGTCGGCGAACTCGCCGGCGTCGACATTCCCTCGTCTCCAATATGCTCCGAGTGCTTTGCTGGACGAGTTCAGCTCATCTAGAGCCTTGGGTACATGCTGGTCACGGCACAGGATGCGCAGCCGTGCTGCGGCTAGCCCAAACCCGCCGAGGTCCCAGCCGTCCACACGTCCGGGAAGCCCTAGCTCTCGTTCCTCCCACACTCGGTTCCGGAAATCCTCGGACATCGACACGAGCCGAGCGCACTGCTCGAGCATGAGCTCGGCCAGCCTAGCGTTGTTTTCACCTCGCCGAATCATGTGTTGTCCCAAGATCGCAATCCCAGCACCAGAAACGGCCGCGATAAGAGTCACCCAGGCATCCACACCGTCAGTCTCGCTGCTCGGGTCAACGTCCATGGGACCGCTCGCTCGACCACTACCGGAAGCAGCGAGGAAGCAGCGAACGTGCCGCATGCGGGCGACACGTGGCGACAGCGGACGGGGTGGTGGCCGCGCTGGGGGGCACGGGATGACAACCGAGGGCAGCAGACGATGCGACGCAACGGTGTTCGGGACGAAGTGCTCTAGCTCCCCGACACGTCGTCCGTCGCCGGCGCGCTGCTTCCTCGGTCAGATCGCTGTCCACCTGTCGTAGGCCGATCCCGAGCTCTTCGGAGGGCAAGCGGAGATGGAGAGTGGACGCTACGCTGCGAGTCTTCATCGCCCGCCCCCATTCGTACGGACACCAGTTGATCGTGATCCGACTCCGGTTCACCGATGGATCCCGACCTGGTCCCGCTCCGGGTTGTACGGCTGCCGCACGAGCAGCGCGACCACCACGCGAACCCGACCCGGGCGTAACGCGCCTCCCCATCAGATAATGCAACGGCGCCCACGGGCTGACCTCGCTGGTCGCCAACCTAATCTCGCTCGTGGTGGTGGTGCTGGTCGCCCTCGTCATGGGCTTCCGCTCGGGGGCAGGCCCGCTGGAGTGGCTCGCGGTCACTGGCATCATGATGCTGGGTGTGGTCCTCGGCGCCCGGATCCTCGGCGAGTTCGGCGACGACCCGCACCGCCTCACCGACGCGAAAGCCCGTAAGAACTACGGCGGAGGGCCGGCTGGTCTGGCTCGCCACCCTGCTGCTGATCGGGGTGTCTGCCGGTTACGGGGGTATCGCGGTGGTCAACACGCTGCTGATGGCCGCGGCCGGGCGGGCCGCCGACCTGCGGCTGGTCCGGCTGGCCGGGGCGACCCGGCGGCAGGTCGTCCGGCTGGTCGCGGCGGAGTCGGCGCTGGTGGTGCTGATCGGCGCGGTGCTCGGCGGGTCCGTGGCGTTCGCCGGTCTGCTGAGCATCCGGGCCGGCCTCGCCGAGCAGGTCGGGGCGCCGGTCGACCTGGTCGTGGCCGGTGGTCGGTGGCGTCGTCGGCCTGTGCCTGCTTCTCGCGCTCGCGGCGTGCGTCGCGCCGACCTGGCGGCTGCTGCGCCGCCGGGCAATCACCGAACCCGCCGGATGACTCGTCTTCGTGACGCAGCTGTGACCTGAGGGGCCTGCGCAGTCACCGTCCGAAGTGGTCTGCTGAGCCCATATTCCCTGCTCAGGCGCGGGTTTGAGGCAGCGTCGCAGGGCTCAAAAGTGTTACATCGACGACTGGGCGGCCCGATCCGCCCAGCCTCACCCGCAGGAGGCAGCCGCGTGCGAATGAAACGAGCGAGCCGGATCGCGGCCGCGATGGCGGGCGTGACCGCGCTCGCCTTCACGGTCTCGGCCCCCGCACAGGCGGACGACCACTTGAACCTTCCCGGAGAGCGGACCATCACGCTGCCGATCAACGACAGCGCGGCGGGTGGGACGTACAACCAGGACTTCACCCGGGTGTACGCCAACACCACCCCCGACGGCACCCCGGTCTACATCTACGTCCCGGAGGGCACCCCGCTGGACGGCACCGCGCCGGCCGGGGTGGCCAGCCTGGACCCGCAGTTCGACCACAACCCGGGCGACGGGTTCACCCCCTGCGCCACCGCCACGGCGGCCCAGTTCGCCCTCACCCAGGCGCAGATCGACTACGTCGGCGACAAGCTCGCCGGCCAGATCGTCGCCGTGGACGAGGAGCACTTCGGCCTGATGGACGCGGCCGACCCTGACGAGCCGGCCAGCGACTCGCTGGTGATGGTCCTCTACAACATCCAGGACGAGGCGTACTACGACTGCGCGCAGACGTCCTACACGGCGGGCTACTTCGCCCCGGACTTCATCGACAGCAACGGGATGAACGTCATCGTGGTCGACGCCCTCGACTGGGCCAACCGGGTCGGGCCGAACGACGCGCCGTGGCGCGACGCCGACCCGGCCAACGACCGGCCCGAGCTGTACGAGGGCACCGTCGCCCACGAGCTGGAGCACCTGCTGCACAACTACAGCGACCCGGGTGAGCTCTCCTGGGTCGACGAGGGGCTGGCCGACTTCGCCATCTTTCTCAACGGGCTCGACGCCGGCGGCTCGCACCTGACCAACCACCAGGTCTTCTACGAGGAGACCTCGCTGACCCGGTGGGGCGGCACGCTGGCCAACTACGGCGCCGCGTTCACCTACTTCCAGTACCTCTGGGAGCAGGCCGGCGGCAACGGCGACGGCACCTACACCCCGGACAAGCAGTACGACGCCGCCGGCGGTGACCTGCTCATCAAGACCATCTTCGAAGAGCAGGCCGACGGCATGGCCGGCGTGCAGAATGCCATCAACACCTTCAACGCGGCGACGGGTGCCAACCTGCGCAGCGCCGAGGCGCTGTTCCGGGACTGGTCGGTGGCGGTCTACCTGGACGACGAGGACTCGCCGGTCTACGACATCAAGGCATTCAACTTCGGCGACCCGGCCGACACGTCGTGGACCATCGACATCGCCGACGGTTCCTTCTGGGCGGGCCGGGGCAGCTACCAGGGAGCCACCCCGGAGGCGAAGTGGGCCCGGTTGAAGAACCGGCCAGACACCACCGCCGTGCCGTTCGGCATGTCGGTCGAGCGGTTCCGCAACCCGGGCCCGACCGTCGCGCTCGCCTTCGACGGCGAGGATGAGACGACCATCGCCCCGCACACCGGCACCACCCACTGGTACGCCGGCTACGAGAGCCAGTCCGACAACATCCTCGACGTCGACACCGCCGGCCCGGTTACCTCGCTGGACTTCTGGAGCTGGAACTTCATCGAGGAGGGCTGGGACTACGGCTTCGTCGAGGCCCTGGTCGGCGGCGAGTGGGTCACCGTGCCGCTGCGGAATGACGCGGGTCAGGTCGTCACCACCGACGACAACCCGCACGGCAACAACACCGAGGGCAACGGCCTCACCGGCACCTCCGGCGGCGCGTACTTCGTGGACGACCCGGTCTACGTGCACCTCACCGCCGCCGTGCCGGCGGGCGCCACCGACGTCCGGTTCCGCTACTCCACCGACGCCGCCTACCTGGACACCGGCTGGTTCGTCGACGACGTGCGGGTCAACGGAGCCGACGCCGCCCTCTCCTCGGCGACCGGTGACTGGTTCACCACCACCGGCACGCAGGACAACAACTGGACCGTCCAGGTGGTCGCGCACTGTGACCTCACGCCCGGCACCACCACGGCGGGGGAGACCACCGACGGCGCGGGCAACTGGGTCTACCGGTCCACCGGGGACCAGTTCACCGCCAGCAACCTGAAGACCAGGTGCGCCAACGGCAACCAGGACGACTTCGCCGTCCTGGTCTCCAACCTGCCGACCGGCGACCTGACCTTCCTCGACGCGGACTACACGTTCCCGGTCAGCAACACCGGAAACAAGTAGCCGCCACGGCGGCCGACGGCGGGCCCGTACCGGATCACCGGTGCGGGCCCGCCCGCCGTATCCGCTCCCGCCACCGGCCGGTCGCGACGGCCCGTGGCGGTTGGCCTCGGCGCCGCGGCCGGTTCCCGGCGCGTACACAACCAGCCGAGGGGTGGCTCGCCCACCTGCTTGCCGGCCAGCAGTGGGTCAGCATGGTTGCCCGGGTCGCTGTGCTCCGGCTGGGATGCGCGACCCTGCTCTCCTCCCACTGATGCCACCGGCCGGCAGTTGACGGTCAGACGCGTGGCGGTCAACGCCAGCACCTACAAGACGTTGATGGGGTGGGCCGCCCGCTGGCCGCAGCGGCGGTCTGCCGTGGAAGGCGCTGCCGGTCTTGGCCGCGGCATCGCCCAGCTGCTCGTCGGTGGCGGCGAAGACGTCGTCGACGTGCCGGCCACGCTCGCCGCTCGCGCCCGGCTGCTGGACATCGGCGGTGCCCGCAAGAGCGATCCCGCCGAGGCCGCCAGCGTCGCGCACGACGCGATGCGCCACAAGCGGTTGCGCGCGGTGGTCGCCGAGGACCACACCACACAGCTGCGGCTGCTGGCCGAACGCCGTGACGACCTGGCCGGTGAACGCATTCGCGTCCTCAATCGCGTGCACGTCTTGGTCCGCGACCTGATTCCCGGCGGCGCGCCGCCGAATCCTCCACTTAAGGACGCCCGGCCGACCGCTCGGTCAGCTCCTCGGATGGAGCGGCGCCACATCCATCCAGCCAGTTCACTGGATAACGGCTCGCGTTCGCAGCCGGCTCGATACTCTCGGCTTCGGGATCCACACGGACATCCGGAGCCACTCGATCGGCGAGATCGCCGGTGACGCGGGCGCTCGACGTCCCGGCGCGCAGCCGGCTCTCGCCACGACTGGCGCCGGGGACCTCTCAGGCCGATAGGAGCGCCATGCCCGGGAAGTTACGATCGCCTGTCCTGTACCTCGTCGTTTGCCACGCCGAGCCCGCTGTCGAGCTCGGACCGTTCATCACGGCCTGCCAGGAGTTGAGGTGGGAGGTCCACCTCATCGCCACCCCGGACGCGGTCGACTCGATCGACCGGGACGGGCTCGCCGATCTCACCCACCATCCGGTACGCGAGGACGACCAGCCGGAGACGCTCCATCCCCTGCCGCCGGCCGACGCCTTCGCCGTCGTGCCGGCCAGCTTCGACCTGGTGAACAAGTGGGCGTACGGCCTCAACGACAACCTGGGCCTGCGGCTGCTCAACGAGGCGATCGCCGTCGGCCTGCCGGTCGTCGCCGTGCCGGCCCCGGATCCGGCGCTCGCCCGGCACCCCGCCTTCCTGGAGAGCCTGGAGCGGCTGCGGCACTGGGGCGTGACGGTGACCCGGCCCGCCGAGCCCTCCGAGGTCGCCGACCCGGTTCCGTGGCACGCCGCCGTACAGGTGATCTCCGCCTGGACGCGGTTCGCCCGAGTCCCCGGACAGCCCACCGGAGAGCGACAGCGCACCGCCGACAACTTGGCGCGGCAGTCCGGCTAGCGCCTCATCATGCAGCCTTGAACGGGTAGTCCGGGTGGCGGATCTTGGAGTTGATGACGAATCCGGATTTCGGTTGGGCGCGGTAGTTGCGCCAACGGATGTACGCGCCGATGGCGGTGTCCTGCTCGGCGTGGGTGCGGTGGTCGGTGCCGCTGAGCGCGAAGTATCGGACGGCGGCGAACTCGGCTTCGATCCAGTTCAGCCAGGACGCGTAGGTCGTTAGGAACACCAGGTCGACCTGGTTGAGTTCATGGCTGACATGACAGACATCTGTCCTGCTAGGACAGGGCCGACCAGACTGAGGTCGGAAAAAGCTGGCGGCCGACCGTGCCTTCGCAGCGTCCGGTCCCGAAGCCGCTAGTCGCCCGATGTCGCAAGTCCGCCAACGGGTAGAAAGCGCCAAATTGCCCTATGAAGATGCGTCGGCCCTGAAAAAACGGCTCAGCGCTTCGCGTTCCGCGCCACCCAGAACACGATGAGCGCCGCGATGACGACGATCAGAAAGACGCATGCTATCCCCCCGATGATGCCCATATCGCGAAATTACCGTGTTGTGCACAGCGGGGACTCGGTTTCGAGGATGGGGTCCGACTTCGAGGCGACACCCGCCCGCGCTCGTCCAGCCTCGGCCGCCACCGTTGAGGTCAACGACTGATGTCAAGTCGCCGCCGCTGTCGGGCTCCCTGCGCGCTGAGGGTGACCCCCGTCGGGGGAGCCGGGCACTCCTTGTCCACCCTTGGCAGCCGGTGTCGCGCTGCGCCTTTGCGCAGGTGCCCCTAATCATTTCGTGGCTTGCGGTGTCGGCTTCGATCGAGGCGTCTGTTGCCTTCTCGCTGCCTCGCTGCGGGCGGATGCCTCGCTTACAAGCGCTGTCCGTCCGGGGACGTGCGGCTGCGTCGGTCACCTCGGATCATCGGCCGGGAGCGGTCGCGTTGTCTGTTCTCATCTCGGCACGTTGCCGTCAATTACCGCTGCTTCGGCACGCCTCCACAACCGGTACCCCACGATCACATTGCCGACGCCGAGCAGTGCCAGGGCGCCAACCGTCAGCCAGAACCCGACGGCCGGTACGGCGGACATGGCCTCGTCGAAGGGTGGCGGATCAAAGCGACGCAGTACGCCCCGCAGGCCGAGCGCAAGCGCCACCGCCGCGACGAACGCCGCTACCGCCGACACCACCAGGCGGGAACTGACACTGGCCAGGATCCGGGCAAGCACGCCGGCCGCGACACCCAGCGCGGCGACCATGAAGAGCGGTTGCCCCGGCAGGTAGATGGGCTCTTCGGGACCGATCTGCGGCGCCTCGTTCGGCACCTCCTGCATGACGTACTGACCAAGATTGCCATCCCAGAGCAGCGTCTCCAGGTGAACCTGACCCCCGCCACCGACGGTCAATCCCCAACCAGTCCAGGTCACCGCCACACGCCACTCCTCGGCCTCACCCTTCAGCTCCGCGAACGGCAGGGCGAACAGGAGAGCGACAGCAGCGAACGCCAGCGGACTCAAATTCGTTCGGATCCAGTCCATGGCCACCTCCTCGACTGATCGACAACGGCAGGATGGGGCACGCGCATCACCCCCCGATCGCGCTCAGATCTCGGTTGCCTTCGCACCCGTTCTCGCGCTCGGTTCGGCCGGATCTGTACCCGATGATCTTTAGATAACAATCCTGGCCCCTTGCGCCCGAACCGGGTGCGGACCGACCAGCGCACCTCCGACCCCTCGCGCCAGTTCACAAGTCGCGCGCCGGCAAGAAACTGAGCCGTACCTCCCGGACATCACCCGGGCGATCCGCCAGACCCTCCCACAGGGGGTGATCCCCGACGGGAAGCTAATCGTGTGGGAGCGGGGGCGGACCAGCTTCGCCCGGCTGCAGCGCCGGATCACCGCCGGCCCGGAGCCTGCTGATGTATGGCGCGGGAACACCCGGCGCAGTACATCCTATGGAATCTGCTCGCCGACGCTGGCGGCCAGGTCGTGGTCAACGCGCCGCTGTTCGAGCGACGGGCCCGGCTGGCGGAGCTGTTCGAGGATGCGCCCGCGCAGCTGACCCTCAGGCCGCAGACCACCGACATGGACGAGGTCGGGGAGTGGCTGACCACCTACACCGCGGCCGGGATCGGGGGTGTGGAGTTGTGCCCCCGATGGGACCCCTGATCGACGGGATGGGGTCTGTTGCGTTGCCCGTGTCGAGGGATCGAGGCAGGCTTGACGGGTGCCGCGGTCGAGTCGTCATCGTCCCTGGTCGCCGCCGAAGTCGGCGTTCACCGGGTTCCGGTTCCCCGCAGAGGTGATCGTCGTCGCGGTCCGCTGGTACCTGCGTTACAACCTCTCCTACCGTGACGTGGAGGAGGTCCTGGCTGAGCGCGGTGTCGAGATTGACCACGTCACCGTGTTCCGGTGGGTGCAGCGGTTCACCCCGCTGTTGGCCGACGCCGCCTGGTTCGCTCGCTACGCCCCGGGTGATCGGTGGTTCGTCGACGAGACGTATGTGAAGGTCAACGGGGTGTGGCGGTACGTCTACCGGGCGGTCGACCAGCACGGTCAGGTCATCGACGTGCCCGTCTCGGCCCGCCGTGACGCCGCCGCGGCCCGGCGGTTCTTCCAGAAGGCCCTGCGGGTGCTGAAGGTGACGCCTACCGAGGTGGTCACCGACGCCGCGCCGGTCTACCCCGCCGTCTTCGACGACCTGATCTCCTCGGCCTGGCACCATGTCGAGCGGCACGCGAACAATCCGATCGAGGCCGATCACAGTCAGCTCAAGCACCGGTTACGACCGATGCGCGGGCTCCAAACGTCGACTCTGGCCGCGAAGTCCCTGGCCATTCTCGCTGCGATTCAGGCGGCCGTACCCACGGCCTGAACCGCCGTTGGCCGGCAGTAGTCAGGTGAGCGGGAGCCTGTTCCCGGGGTTCAGCTCGATCGGTGCTGGGGACCAGGGCAGGATCCGCGGTCGCGGCGGGCGTGAAGCCGGTACGGCGCAAGGCGTACGCCGCGAAACCGATCCGCTGAAACGCCGGCGGCTGACGTTTGGACGGAAGGGCCGGGGTCGTTGCCCTTGGCGGTCGACTGCCTCGAGCGGCTCGGGAGCGGCGGTCCTTCGGACCCCGACCTTCCGCGCGGTGAAGAGTATCGGCGCCCACTGATCCTCGGGCGCCGCTTATGGCGGATTTAATCCGCAAATAAGCCGTCGATTAGCCATACGCACTTGCTCACGGAGGGGGTGCGGGTCGGTCAGTTCGCCGACGTCGATGCCGCCGGGGTCGAGGGCAGCGGGGTGGCGGGCAGGTTGTTCGGCCGGCCGAGGATGCCGTTGATGAACGACAACTTGCGCAGCTCGGCGAACGCCGTGTCTTCCTTGTTGTCACCGGTCCGCCGAGTCACCGAGCTGCGCTCGGTGTCGGCACCGGTGCGGTGGAAGGCGTCCTCGCAGGTCGGCTCCGTCGGCAGCGTGATTCCGGAGTCCTCCAACGCCTGGCGTGCCTTCTCGCCCTGGCGGTAGACCGCGCCGATGGCGTCGAGCCGGTCCTGGTTCTGGTCCTGGTCGAGGATGTCGTCGAGTCCGCCGCTGGAGAGCACGGCGCCGCCGAGCAGCAGCACCAGGCAGACAGCGGCGGCGTGACGGCGTCCACTGCTGCGGCGAACTCGCCACGTCGCTCCCACGCAGTGAACAGGTCAACGTCCTCGCTCGGGCGGTCCAGGATGCCGTGGGCCTGCACGGCGTACCCGCCGGCCAACGCGAACCCGTAGCGGGCAGCGACCCGCAGCCCGATCTCCGCCAGGCGGAGGTGAACCGGCCAGCGCCTGGGGCGGCGTGGTCAGCTCAGGGAAGCGTGCCTGCCATACGCCCGCAGCCGGGCCGGGGGCCACAAGCTTGACCACAAGCGGCGCAGCGTCGGACCGTGCAGCCACCGGCACAGGTCCGTGGCCGAATTAGCCTGGTTCAGCACCGTCTGGTATATCAGCTGCAGATCGCCGGCCCGGAGTACCCGTGGGGTGAGAAGGAGTTGGCGCCGGGCCGGTGCGTTCGTGGCTGGATCACCTTCCCGGTACCCGCGAAGAAGCGGCCGGTCTTTGTGGAGTACGCGGCAGAGAGCGAGACTGTGCCGCCGCGCTGGCGGGTGAAGTAGCCCGAACAGAAGGAAGCGCTCCCACCGGCCGGAGCCAGCGGGGGCGCTTCGTCTTGCGGGGAGATCAGGGGCGGCCGAGCGGTGTGCTTCGCCCAGTAGCCGGCCACGAACGCGCAGACGCCGGTCACGACCAGGCCGACGACACCGACCAGCGGCAGCGGCACGTCCGGCGCGGCGCCGCTGTTGAACCACAGCCCGTCGATCGCCCACAGCACGGCCGAGGTGATGACGGCCGCGCTGCCGCCGGCGCCGACCGTCGCGGCCTTCACCTTCGACTCGATCGGTCGGGGCGACGGCGCCGGCGCGGGGTTGAGCTCGGACATGTCTGCATCCCTGGAAGGTTTGCGAATGATCGCCGCGCCGGGGGTGTAACGGCGCGCAAACGGGCAGCGCCTGTAAGGCTGGAAGGCCGAGGTGCGCGACCTTTCGACCGAGCGGGACCGCTCGATCCCTTGAGTCCCGCCCGGATGACAGCCGAACAGCGCAGCACCACGCGCCAGCGGAGGCATTGCACGATGGCTGACTCGACATCGCACAACCCCCCGCCGCGCTGGCCCGGCCGAAACGGGGTGGCGGCACCTCCGGCATGGAACCTGCCGACCCAGCCTCTTCGGCCGCAGCCGCAGCGCTCCGGTGAGCGGTGGCCGTACGTCATGTTCGGCGGAGTCACCCTGCTGCTCGGTGCCCTTGCCACGCTGGTTGTTGTCCTGGCCAGATGAACCCGTCCGGGGTGAGCACCTAGCCACGGAAGGGTTGGCCCTGGCTGCATCCCGGGTAGGTGTAGCCCATGGATTCGGGTATGGAGAACTGGCTGGCAATCGCCGGCAGGCATCGTCAATGCGATGACGATGCTCGGCGGTGCCGCGACTGTCAGGCGTACTGGCCCTGCGCGTACCGGCTGCGCGCCGATCACGAGCTGAGCGGCGCGCCGAGGCTCGCCACCTCGGCTCCGGCAGGCTAGGTACGGTCGTCGGATGGTGCATGTGCCGTCACTGCCCGCCCGGGACCGGCTGGTGCTCGCGGAGCTGTCCGGCGTCGCCGGCCGGTGGTCACGGCACCGACCGGGGGAAGCCCCGCGCCGACGCCATCGCCGCAGTGCACGCGGTCACTCGCGACCCCAGGCTGCTCGGCATCCAGGCGGGCGTCGCGATGGCTGATCCGCAGGGCATCGGCGGACCGACCGTGGAGCTGCTGCGCGCGGCCGGCGCCGACATGGAGATCGCCGAGAAACCACGCTGCTGAGGTCCGGGCGCGGATGGAGCGCTAGGGCACCCGGTGCGCCACGACATACCTGGTTCTCGGGCACACGTGGTCAGCGCCGCTCGACTCAGCCTGGCGTTCGTTCGAGAAACACGGATGGCTGCCTCCACCGATGGCATCACCACACCTCAGCGACGGGCGCCAGTCCACCGCGACGAGCGGCATAGAGCACGTCCTGATCATGGCGCTGATGATCATCACCGTGATCTCCATCGGCGCGTTGCTCTGGATCGTGCTGGCGAGCGGCTCGGAGAGGGCAGCACCGCCTCACTAGCGATCCCGGCGATCGCCACGATCGCGGGTAGCTCGATCGGGGGGATCGTGTTCGTGCTGCGGAGGCGGCCGGGGAGGTCACGCCGCAACTAGCGGGCTGACGGGGATCGGGTGCCGTCTCGGCCCGGTCCCCCGCCTCGCCGCGCCGGTTCGGCTGCTGCCGAGCTGCTGCGCTCGGCCAGCGCCGACATGGAGATCGCCGCCGAGCACGCCGTCGAGGTGCGGGCGCGGATGGAGCGCCACGGCGCCCGGTACGCCTGATCCGGTTCGCCGGTGTTGGATGAGGCCCCGCAAAACGGCAGTACCTGCGGGGCCTCCGCCGCGAAGATTACGCCTTGGCGTCGACGTCGGACCGCGGCCGGCCTGGCGCCGACCCGGACACGTTCGACTACCTGCCGGCCTGAAGTAACGCGGCGAGGCGCGGCGACGCAGGTGGACTGGGGGCCCGGGCGGGCCCGGTCCACCTACGGAAGGAAACGCCCCGCGATGCGTCGCACTGTTGTGCCGAGCATTCTGTTGCTGCTGGTCGTAGGCGGGCTCGCAGCCTGTGGCGCCGCGGAGCCGGCCGGGGCGCGGTGGCAGGCGGCGGCGGCCCCCGCTTCGCCGACGGCCAAGCCGGCGCCGCCGCCGCCTCGACCCGCGCCGAAGAACAAGGAGGAGGCGGGCCGGCAGGCGCGGCTCGCGCTCGCGGACCTGTCGACGTTTCGCCAGGAGACTGCGGAGCACACCAGTGAGAACTCCGACGATTGGAGGCTGCGTTCGCTCTGTCGCGACATCCTGCCGTCGGATCGGCTCGCCTCCGCTGGTCGCGAACGCCGCTGGGTGAAGTCGCCGATCTGGATCCGCCAGCACGTCGTCGGCTACCTGACCGTGCCCGGCCGCAAGCTGATCGGTGAGCTGCGAACGGTGTTGCAGACGTGCCGGTCGTATCGGACTGGCGAAGGCCGGACCGCGACGATCGTGCCATGGAGCCCGGCCGGGGTACCGGCGAATCCGGACGTGGTGACCTTCTGCGAGCGCCAGCAGACGGACGACGGCCCTCTCAGCCAGTGCACGATCATGATGGCGCGCGGTTCCTACGTGCTCAACCTGGACGCCTCCGACGGCGACGGGGACCTCAAGAAGTCCCAGGCGATGGTCGCCAAGCTCTATCCCCTCGTCACCGAGGCGTTCGTCAAGGCCACCTGACCTGGAGACCGCGTTGAACGAGGAGGTCGTTTCTTGCGTCCAGTCCCGTCGTTCGGTGTCGCGGTCGTTACGGCACCCTCCTCACCAGGCACAACGCCTGGCGGGTCAGGCCGGAAAAACCGTTAGATCCACAGGGCCGGCGGAGCCGACACTTGCATGTGGGCGCAGATTGGGAGCAGGTCGGAGAAGTGGTCACCGCAGCCGAAGTGCTCACCGCAGTCGGACGCGGAACAGCGCGCTGACCTACGGTGATGCGGGGGAGCGGAGTGCGACACGCCGAACAGCGGACCGATCTGGCGCATCGTCAGGTTCGTACGCCAGTAGGCGGTCACCAGCAGCACCCGGTCGGCGAGGTCGAGTGCCCATTGCCAGCCCGGTCGGCCGTAGGCGATGCCTTGACCACAACCTCGGCGACCAGCCGGACTAGCTTGCGGAACTGGGCGGGCTGCAGCCCGGTGAACGGGAATATCCAGTCAGGGTGGGCTGCGGTGATCACCTGCACCCCGGCATCCTGCCCGATCGTCCTCAGCGGACACACGCGGGGTTACGAGACATCCCTTAGGTGGCGGCAAGCTGCCGGGCCACCCCCGCCGAGGGACACCCTTCTTCAGGAAGCCGGTGTGTCGACGATCAGCACACCCCGCGGGTCGCCCAGGTGCTCGACCAGGTAGTCCCGCACGTCATCGCGGACCGCCTCGACATCCCAGTCCGCCCACCGCAGCAACCGCTGCATCCCATCCGGTGACACCTCACCCGCCCGCTCGGCGAGGATCCAGCCGTTCTTGCGCTAGAGCCCGGCGGCCACCCGCACAGGTACTGGCGCACCCGAGCCCGCGGTTCCGCACGCCGGAACCGGCCTGCGATCCGCGCGTGCGCCAGCCACCGTCGGGCGACCTTCTATGGTGACCGAGACGCACGCGACGACATCAGATGGCGTCGGTTGAAGCGTGACGGCAGGCGAGATCGACATTCACCCCGACGAGGTCACTGGTTCGATCTCAGTATCGCCCGCCGTAGTATGTGCAGGTCAGAAGCCCGATGCCGGAGTAGCCGGTAACGGGCTTCGCCGTATTTGCGGCTTGCCTTTGGAGCAGAGGGGGAGCAGGGGACGTTGGGCCCCACTGTCTCCTGCTTCCGAACACCGGCGCTGCCTGGGGCGCTGAGACAACTGGCCCGGCTGCGCCCAGTCGTGGCGCGGGGCTGCCGCCAGCGTGGGCAAACCCGCCAGAGGCGTAGGCGGCTTCAACCTTGTCATGGGCTGGCGGAGCGGTAATGCCGAAGCAGGACCACCGCAAGGGCGATCAAACAACGCGTCGGCCCCGAGCCGTCAAGCTGCGGCGGACGCTTCGCCGGAGTCGGTCACGCGCGATCCGTAGCGATGCGGTACGACTTCTGTCTCGCCTGAGCGGGCATCGACAAAGGACGACTCGGTTGTATTCTCCGGTCAAACGGGGAGGACGCATGCCAATGAATCAATCGGCGGGCGGAGAGTTCGCCCGCATGCTGGACGCGACGGTCGGTGCGCTGCGGGTTGCCAGTCCTGAGCCGGAGGATGAGGAGACCGCGCGCCGCCGGCGGACCGGCGGATCGGCGAACGGGCTGGTGCAGGCCGAGTTCGGCCCGAACGGCGGGTTGGCGGCGCTGAGCCGGGACCCGCGGCTGATGCGGCTGGGCTCCGGGCAGGTCGGCGACCACGTCATCCAGGCGGTGAACGCGGGGATCGACGCGATGCGCGGAGCCGCCGCGCCGGTGCCGGCGGCCGGGGATCTGTCGCAGCTCACCGAGCAGTTGCAGGAAATTCGGGACACGGCGGTACCGCGGCTGGGCGCGTTCGTGCAGGCGCTAACCGACGCGCAGACGCGGATGCCGCGGGGAGGCTCGCGGTGAGCGGCTTCGAGGTCGATCCGGCGTTGCTGCGGTCCGGCGGGGACGCCGTGATCGGCGTCGCCCAGGGGTTCATTGGTGAGCTGGAGAGTTTCGAGTCGCAGATGCAGGGGTTCGGCGAGCCGTGGGGCGCTGACGACATGGGGTCGTTGATCGGCGTCGCGTACACCGCGGTCGCGGCCTGGGTGCTCGACTGCATCGGCGAGGCGGCCGAGGAGATCGGGTCGGCGGGCAGTGACCTGACGCTGATGGCCGACAACTACGAGGCCGCCGAGCAGGACACGGCCGGCATGATCCAGGCCCTCCACGGACAGCTGGGCTGACGGCATGGGACTCCAGTTGCCGGGTGAGCTGATCACCGCGTTGGGTTGGATCGGGTACACATGGCCCGAGGCCGACGAGGAGAAGCTCTTCGAGATGGGCCAGGCTTGGATCGAGTTCGGCGGCACCGTCGCAACCACCGCGGGCCAAGCGGGGTCGGCCGCGACCGCAGTCTGGTCGCAGCACAGCGGTGAGTCGTTGCAGGCGTTCCAGAGGTGGTGGACGGACGCCGAGAGCGGGCCGGGCACGCTGCCGGACTACGCCCAGGCGGCGATGCTGGTGGGCACCGGTCTGATCATCTGTGCGGCGATTGTGCTGGCCCTGAAGATCCAGGTGATCGTGCAGCTCGCGATTCTGGCGTTCCAGGTGGCGCAGGCCATCGCGACCGCGGTCGCCACCTTCGGTGCGTCACTCGCCGAGATCCCGATCTTCCAGATGATCACGCGGGAGATCGTCGGCCTGCTGATCGACCAGGTCCTCTCGGAGCTGATGGATGCCTAGCCCCAAGCCGAAGGGCTCGAAGTCACGCGGCGGCGTGCCGAAGGCGAAGGTCGGCAAGCTGGTCGGCAAGGCGGTCGAGGCCGCCGCCAAGAAGCCGAAGAAGCGGATTCCCGCGCCGCCGGTGACCCGCAACAACGACCTGCCTGAATTCGTCCTCAAGATCAAGCGCAAGCCGTCGTACAAGAAGGGACCCTTCGACCGCAAGGTCAACGCGCTGAAGAAGCTCAGTGACGAGGGCAAGCTGTTCAAGCAGGCAAACCCCCTCGACAAGGACCCTGAGCTCACCAAGGCGTACCGCGAACGCATCCGGCAAGCGATTTTCGCCAAGTACTGGCCGCCGGGCGGCAAAGCCACCGAGGAGGGCAAAGCCATGGCGAACAAGCTTCTCGCCCGCCTGCGCCGGCTCGACGCCGATCATGTCTGGGATCCGCAACTGGGCGGTCCGGACACCGTCGATAATCTGAGGCTTCTGGACTCCCATACGAACCAGGACATGGGCTGGGAGATCTGGCAGGAGATCCAGAAGCTGCCGGACGGAACGCCGATCCGAATAGAGGTGATTCCTTGAACCCCGACCTGCGGGAACTCATCGTGGAGTTGCGCGCCGATCTGGAGGCAGACCAGCCCGCGACCTTGCTGTGGGCGCAGATCGGCCAGGGCGCGCCGGCCCACACGATCCCCGCCGAGGTGCCGCAGCCGGTCCGCGAGCTGCTAGAGGTCGCCGACGGCGTCCGGGCCGGCGACTTCGAACTGTGGGGCACCGCCGACGTCGACTACCGGCGGGGCATGCTCGGCAGCATGCCTGAGTTCACCGGCGTGGCCGAGGAGCCCGCCGAGTGGTACTACCTGGGTGACCTGGCCCGGGAGCCGCTGCTGCTGCGGCGCGACACCGGGGCGATCTGGTGGTTCCCGCGGACCAGCGGCGACCCCTTCTACGCCCGGGAGGAGTTCGAGGAGCTGATGCCGAACCTCGAGTACTTTCTCGCCGGCTACGTGTTCGGCCCCCTGTACGTCGATGTCGCACCCGACGACGAGTGGTGGGAGTTCCTCGACGAGCACGGGCTGACCGCCGAAGACGAGGACGACGAGGAGCCGGACGATTGACCGCCACGTACGAGCAGCTCGTCGGCCTGTGGGGCGCCGACGGCGTGCTGCATTTTCCGGTCGACAGGTTCGATGACGTCCTCGGCCCGATCCGGCCGGAGATCTTCCCGCCCAACGGCGCCTTCCCGATGGACGTACCGATCCTGTTCACTGTCGACGTCGCCGTCGAAGGCATGGAGCTGTTCTCAAAGCTGCGCATCGAGATCGGCGACGCCGGGCCGCGCACCTACCTCGTGCTGGGCAGTTCCCCCGAGGACGGCCACCTGCTGTTCTGCCTGGACACGCTGACCGGCAGCGTCGCGCTGCTGGACCTGGAGTCGCCGAACTTCGAGCAGGTCAACGCGACGTTCGCGGCGTTCGTCGAGTTCCTGTACCGCCTCGGGCAATTGATGGAGAACGACCCGGGCGGCCGGGAGCGCGCGGCCCGCGCCGCCGCGATCCGCGCCGACCTGATGAGGGTGGACCCGTCCGCGTTCACCGACCCGGAGTCGTGGTGGAGTATGGCCTTCGGCCAACTGGAGTCCACTGGCCAGTGACGGTCCGCGTAGCATCGGGGCCCTCGGGGACCTGGTCGACGGGCGCGGCGAGCATCGGCACCACCGGCCGGCGCAACACCGGACCGGTGGCCCGGTGCCGGGTAGGACTCACTGCCCGCCCAGGTTGTGAAGGTTCGAGCTCCACCCCAATCATGTCCGCCACCACGGCGTCGGTCTGGGCGCGGAGCACGGCGTCGACCTTCGCGTCGATCACGGCGAGATAGTCGGTGATCTCGTCCATGGTCTGTTGCATCGCGAGTTGCGCCATGAGTCCGGCTGCGCCGGTCAGGATCGCCGGGTTGGTCAGCAGCGCGCTGGGGGTCTTCTGCACCACTTCGAGCAGGCCGGTGATCTTGCCGTGGTCGGTCAGTACGGCACGGCTGACACCGGTCCTACAACATGTGATCCGCAATCGTAATTCGCGGGTCCGATGTCCCACTGGGAGGAATCCTCGTTGGCTGACCCCACTCATCGTTTCGGACCGCAGCCGCCCAACGCACTGGTGCTGCTATGGAGCGAAGACGTCCTGGCCGATGGGCGCGGCCGTGTCTACCTGTCCAACAAGCACCAGGGCCTGCGGATCCTGCGCTAAACGGGACCCAAGAAGCCATCGCTGTATCGATGGTTCCGCCGCTGGCAGCGTCATGGCATCTGGGCCCGCGTCCTGGCCGGGCTGCAAGCCGCCGCCGATACGGCTGGGCGGATCGACTGGACCGTCAGCGTCGACTCCACGATCAGCCGCGCCCATCAACACGCGGCCGGTGCCCGTCGTGACGGCGACCGGCAGAAAGAACCACCGGGCGGGATCCATGCCGAGCCTGCCGATCACGCGCTGGGCCGTTCGCGGGGCGGGTGGACCACCAAGACTCATCTCGCCTGAGAACAGGGCCGCAAGGTCCTGGCCACCGTCGTCACGGCGGGGCACCGCGGTGACAGCCCGCAATTCACCACGGTCCTCGACCGCATCCGAGTCACCCGCTCCGGGCCTGGCCGGCCCCGGACCCGCCCGCAGCAGGTCCTGGCGGACCGGGCCTACACGTCCAAGGCCAACCGCGCCTACCCGCGCCGACGAGGAATCAAGGCCTGCATCCCGAGCAAGAGCGACCAAGACGCCCACCGCCTCGCGAAAGGCTCCCGCGGCGGCCGGCCACCTGCCTTCAGTCCTGAGACCTACCGCCGGCGCCACGCCGTGGAGTGCGGCATCAACCAGCTCAAGCAACACCGCGCCATGGCCACCCGCTACGACAAACTGGCCGTGCGCTACGAAGCCACCCTGACCATCGCGGCCATCAACCAGTACCTCCGGGCCTTATGAAACACGGGCTAGTCAGCAGGCCTCGGCGAACCTGCGCACGACATTGTCATGCCGATTGAACATGCTGGCACCGGATAGGCGGGTGCGCGGGTGGCTCCACCGGGTCGTCGCCGGTGACGAATGCGCGGCGGGGATCCTGCAGCGAGGCCAGCGAGACGATGTCGCGGCCGAACACCGCGGCGGTCAGCCAAACCGCCAGCACCCGGGTCTTCCGTTCCCAGCTCGGTACGGCGAGGACGTGGTACGCCCGGTGCATCAGCCAGGCCGGCAGCCCCTTGATAACGAT
>NZ_JBSFYP010000072.1:0-31734 GCF_053599835.1 Micromonospora sp. NPDC005163 | reverse complement strand
CTATCCACCCATCATGCAAGACGAGCATCGAGGGGAGGGAGCGGCGTTACCTCCCGGCCCTAAACGGCCGGGTTTCCACGCCGCGATCCTGATGAAGGTCGTCGACGTCCGCAGCTACGCGGTACACGCCAAGCCCGCCGAGACGTACTGGGGCGCCCGCGCGTGGAGCGCCGACCACGGCAGCGCCTTGGTGGAGTACCCGCCGATGGAACGCCGCCGCTACGTCTACAGCGAGACCATCGACGCCGTGCTGGTGCGGGTCGAGACCGCTGACGGGGTCGTCGGCTGGGGCGAGGCCAAGGCACCCGTCGGGTCCCGCGCCACCGCCGCGATCCTCGACGATCTGATCGCACCGCTCGCCGTCGGCTCCCGGCTCGACGAGATCGGCCGCACCTGGGACCGGGTCTACACCGCCATGCGGGTCCGCGGTCACGACAGTGGCTTCTGGCTGGAGGCCCTCGCCGGCCTCGACATCGCTCTGTGGGACGCGTTCGCCCGCACCCTCGGCCAGCCCCTGCACGCCCTGCTGGGCGGCCGCTACCGCACCACCCTGCGGCTGTACGCCTCCGGCGTACCCGCCGCACCCGCCGGGTCCGGCGCCGATGGCCAGCGGAGGGTGCGCCAGGAGGCCGAGCGGCTGCGCGACCTGGGGTACGACGCCGTCAAGGTGGCTATCGGCGCCCGCCCCGAGGACGACATCGCGTCCGTGCAGACCGTACGCGAGGTGTTCGGCGACCAGGCCGCCGTCTACGCCGACGCCGCCGGGCAGTACGAAGTCCCGCAGGCGCTGCGGGTCGGCCGCGCCCTCCAGGAGGCCGGCGTCGGGTTCTTCGAGATGCCGCTGCCGCCGGAGGACCTCGACGGGTACGCCACCCTCGCCGCCCGCCTGGACATCCCCCTCGCCCTGGACTCCCTGGCCACCCGGCACCGGGCGCTGGAGTTCCTCCGCGCCGGCGCGCTCCGCGTGCTTCAGCCCGACGTGTGCCGGGCCGGCGGCATCACGGAGACGATGCGGATCGCCGCGCTCGCCGACGCGTTCGGCGCGCAGGCCACCCCGCACGTCAGCATCGGTTCGGCCGTGCACTGGTACGCCAGCGTGCAGTGCGCCGCCGCGATGCCGAACTTCGCAGTGCTCGAACACTGGATCGGCACCAACCCGCTCACCGCCGTCGCCCCGGACGCGGTCGCGCCGGTTGGCGGGCGATGCGAGGTGCCGGGCGGCGCTGGCCTCGGCATCACGGTCGACGAGGACGTCGTACGGGCCTTGGCGGGCGCCTGACGGCAAGCCCGTTGTCCGCCGGTCCGGTTGAGACCCCACGGGGGACGGCATCCGGCCGGCGGCAGCACCCGCCGCCGGCCGGGATCTCACCTGGCCCAGGGTGCCGCTGCGGCGGCGTCCAGGAGGGCACGGGCGCGGCGCCGGAGCGCCGGCCAGTCCCCCGGTCGGGTCGACCAGTGCGCTGCCGGCGCCGACGGCGACCGCGCCGGCCGCGGCCCACTCCCCCACCGACCCAGGCGTGATCCCGCCGGTAGGCGCGAGCCGCACGTCGGGCAGTGGGGCACGCAGTTCCCGCAGGTACGCCGGGCCGACGTGACTGGCGGGGAAGAGCTTGACCAGGGTGGCTCCCGACGACCAGGCGACGTCGACCTCGGTCGGCGTGAACGCGCCGCAGACCACGGGCAGGTCCGCGGCCGCCGCCTCGGTGAGAACCCCGTCGCGGGTGGTGGAGGTGACGAGGAACTGGGCCCCGGCGCGTCACGGGCGGCGCTCACGTCCCCGGGAGTACGGACGCTGCCGGCACCGACGGCGCAGGTGCTGGCCACCGCGTTCCGCAGCTCGGCAATGGCCTCGAGTGCCGTGGGCGTGGTGAGGGTGACCTCGATGCTGTCCAGGCCCGCCTCGGCGAGTTCCCGGCCAGCGCGGACGACGTCCTCGGGGCCGGGGAGCCGGATGATGGCGATGACGCGGCCGAGCTGGACGGTCATGACACGACCTCGGGGGCGACGGCCTGCTGGGGCACGACGTGGGCTGGCCCGACGTACCCGAGGTTGATGCTGACGGAGTCGGCCGCCTCGATCACCGACTGGACGAGTTCGGTCTCGCGGTTGGGCAGGTCGATGGCGGAGAGCGGGCCGGACACCGAGAGGGCCGCCACCACCGCGCCCGAGCCGTCGCGGATGGCGGCGGCGATGCAGGCGCGGCCGAGGGCGAGTTCCTCGATCTCGGTGGCGTAGCCCCGGGCGAGGGTGCGGGTGAGTTCCTCGTCGAGCTGTTCGTGGGTGGTGATGGTGCGGTGGGTGTAGGCGTGCAGGGCCGCGTCGGGTAGCAGGGTGCGCCGCTCGTCCCCGGTCAGCCCGGTCAGGAGTGCCTTGCCGAGCCCGGTGGCGTGGAGCGGGTTGTACTGTCCGGCGAGGAGGAACGGGCGGGGTGCCTGCCGGCCTTCGAAGTTGAGCAGGTAGAAGAGCCGGTCGCCGCGGCGTAACGCCACGTTGACACCGAGGCCGAGTTCAGCGGCGAGGTCCTGGGCGGTCTGCCGGGCCTCGCGGTGGACGGGGTGGTTGTTGAGCACCGCGCCGCCAAACGAGACCATGTCGAGTCCGAGCCGGTACAGGCCGCTGACGGGGTTGCGGTCGACGAAGCCCATCCCTTCGAGGGTGGCGAGGAGCCGGGAGGCGGTGGAGAGGCCGAGTCCGGTGGCTTTGGCGACGTCGGAGACGCGGAGTTCGGTGCGGCCGGCCGCGAGGGCGCGGAGCACGGTCAGGGCCCGCTCGACGCTCTGATTACTGCCCGGTTCGGCCGCCATGCCGACCCCTCCCTGGAAGCTGCTTGCGATATGTGACACCTAATTCTGCACCGTGCACGAGCTTGACCATGGTACGGGGTGAGACGGGTGACGCGAGACGGGCATGGCGCCGGACCTGGAGGTCGCCGGGCTGGGCGAGGCGATGGCGTTGTTCCAGCCGCCGCCCGGCCAGGTACTCGCCGAAACGGCCACCGTCGAGGTGCGCGTCGCGGGCACCGAGCGGCAGGCCACGGACGTGCGGGCGCGGCTGGCCCGGGCAACGCGCTCGCCGCCGGCGTGATCGCCGCCCCGGCGACACCACCGGCCTCCCCGACCGCGCGACCGCAACGGCACTGCTGGCGCGGGCCGTCGACGGCTGACCGGCGACCGCACGGCGGTACGGATCCGGTACGGTGCCGGGCAGCCCAGCCGCCCGGCACCGCGAGCGGGTCAGGCGTCCGGACCGTCCTGGTCGATCTGGTCGGTCCCGCCGCCGCCGACGACCACGTCCCGGTCGGCGCCGCCGTGGAGCCGATCGTCGCCGGGGCCGCCGACGACGACGTCCGGGCCCGGCCCGCCGAGCAGGGTCGCGCCGCCGGGTCCGCCGACCAGCCGGTCCGCGCCCCCACCGCCGCAGATCACGTCATCGCCGCCGAGGCCGACGAGCACGTCGTCGCCACCCCGGCCGACGATCACGTCGGCCCCGGCCGTGCCCACGAGCCGGTCCGGGCCGTCGGTTCCGATGATGGTGGGCTCCCGGCCCGCGCACAGCGGCGCCGCGACGGTCACGGTGACCTGACGCGCGAAGTAACCGAGGCCGTAGGAGACGCTCACCGTGTCGCCGAGCGTCGCGCCGAGAGCGGCCAGGTCCAACTCGGCCGTGTACGTGGTGGCGTTCAGCCCGTCCTGCACCGCGACCAGCCGCTGCGGTGCGCGGTCGCCGACCCGGACCTCAAGGTCGCCCCGGTCGAGCGCGGCCGGGTCGAGGTTCAGCGGCGCGGTCAGGCGTACGCTCGCGCGGCTACCCTCCGGCACCCGGTCCACCGGCCCTCCGGCGGTGTCCACCACCCGTACCGTGGTGGTGTCGACGGCCCGCCAGGCCAGTGTCTCGTTCCAGGCGGTGTTGGAGGTGACCCAGCCCTCGGAGTGGCCGATGTTGCCGACGCCCGGGTTGTACGGGTACTGCCCGTTCTTGGGGCTGCCGTCGAGCACCCCGCGGGCGCCCTGGAGGCGACCCGCCCCGCCCTGGAACTCCGAGTACCAGCCGCGTTCCACGCCTTCGAAGCCCCACTGCTCCGTCGGCCCGCGGTACGAGGCGTGCCGTCCGGTGGGGTTACGGCCGAAGACGTTGTCCACATGGGCCACCGCGATCTGCCGCAGCCGCGCGGCGAGCGGATCGTCGCCGAGCACCTGCGCGGCGGCCAGGGCCGGGGCGGCGAAGCCGGCCACGTTGCCCGTCTCGTTGGGGTCGCTGGCCGAACCACCGCCGGTGAAGGACGGGATGGTCCACCGGTCCGCGGAGTACCTGCGGAAGTCCCACAGGTTCGCCGAGCGTTCCGCAACGACCTCGGCCCAGCGGCGGATGAAGTCCCGGGTGCCGGGCGGCGCTTGGTCGCGGTGCGACAGCAGCAGCCGTGCGAGGCCGGTGACCAGGTGGTACTCGCCCTGCCGCTGACCCTTCGTGACGGTCGGGTCGGCGACGTCGAGGTTGCCGACCAGCCAGGTGGCCTGGGCCTTCGCGGTGGCCAGGTACCGGTCCGCGTCAGCGCGACCCTCCCGCTTGGCGACCTCGTACATCATCACGTTCGGCCACACCGAATGGCCGGGTGGCAGCTCCCCCTTGCCGGAACCCACCTGGGTGTAGACCTGCAGCAGGTCGGCGGTGTGGGGAGTGGTGTCGTACCAAGCGAAGCGGTCCTTCGCCGGGTCGTCCCAGATCGGGAAGAGGTAGTCGCGCGCCCGCTCGTAGACGCTGTGGGGAATGTAGTCCGCTAGGTACGGATAGGCGTAGAGGAAGGCGGCCAGCTGTTCCTTGAGCAGCGTGTGGTTCACCCGCCCGCCCAGGTACACCTCGACGGCCCAGTGGATCAGCCGGACGATCTCCGGGGTGTCCGCCGGCAGCTGCACCGGCAGCCCCACGTACCGCGCCTGCGGGTCCTTGATCTGCGCGAACGCGGAAGGGTTGGCCAGGTACATGTCGATCAGCGACGGCAACTCGAAGGACATCTGGTGCGAGTCGCGCCAGCCAACGCCGAGGTAGCAGTTCTGCGGATCGGTGCCACCGTAGACCATCTTGCTGAAGTCGCCGTAGTAGCAGCGCACGTCGGTCATGAACTGCACCGCGCGGCGGTAGGAGACGCGCTCGATCCAGTCGGCGCCGATACCGAACGGATCGGACCGGCCGGTCCCGGCAGCGCCCTGAACCTCCACCGTGTACGGCCCGGGCTCCGCCGGGTCGAAGTCGGTGAAGTCGCCGACCTGGCCGCGGACGGTGCTCTCGTGGCGAACGTTGCCGGCGGCGTCGATGATCCGGAACTGCTCGCCGTCGGCGGCGCGGGGTGCAGTGAACCGCTTGACCTGGCCGAGGTTGTAGCCGCTCTGGTTGACCAGGATCGGCTGGTCGACCTCGGGCTCGCCCGGCTCGGTCCAGGAACAGCCCGATGCGGTCGTGGGGTGGTCGGCGGGCACGGTGGGCAGCGCGGTGACCGCGACGGCGGCGAACGACGCCCGGGCGTGGTAGACGCCGAGGCCGATCGTCCCACCGGCGGCGGGCGCGGCCACCACGGCGACCCGTTGGGCGTCGATCTCCACGACCGAGATGTTGTTGGCCCGGCGGATGACCAGCTCGTGCCACTCCCCCTGCCGCACAGGGGCGGGGCCGCGGCACACCGTCTGCGTCACCGGGCCGGAGATCTGCACTCCGGACCAGCCGGTCAGCTGCGCCGCGAAGTTGTTCTGGGTGACGGCGTACGGTTCCCGGAAGTCGGTGAGCACGGAGACGGCGGGTGAGTCGCTGGCCGCATCGACGCGGACCCTGGTGCGCAGCTCGTACGCGTCGGGCAGGCCCACCGGCGTGAGCGGGGTGATGTACCGGCCCGACGGCTGGGTGCGGGTGTCGATCGAGACGTAGGGGAACTCGGCGGTGGTGGCCGTCCACTCCGTCAGCGCTCCGGTCAGCGCCCGCCACCGGCTGAGCCCGGTGGTGAAGTCGTCGGTGAACACCGGTGCCGCTGCCGCTTCAGTGGCGGCGGCCGCGGCGGACGCCGCCGTCAGACCCACGGTCGCCATCAGAATCGGCGCCATAGCCGCACCGGCCCACGCTCGCGCAGGTGTCGTCAACAGAATCTCCTTGTCAGCGTGTCAGGTGACCTTCACGGTGAAATGCGCCAACCGGCGCCCGTCCGCCGCCTTCACGACGACGACGTAGGCTCCCGCGACGCCGGCCTGCGTCCTCAGGACGGTGTGGACCCGGTTCTGGTCGTCCGTCTCGAACTCCAGTTGCCGCTCGGCGCCGTCCGGTGCCGCCTGCAGCACCTCGGTGACGACGCGGCCGGCGGGGGACCCGGACTGATCCACAAGTCCGAACTGCACGGGCACTGCCCGGTCGGTGACGACCGGCCCGGCCGGCCGGACGTCGACGACCTCGAGGCCCGACTCGGGAGAATCAGCGTCCGAGACCACGTAGTCCAACCCCGCCTCGACGGAAAACTCGATCGCCCCGGTGACCGGGTTCCTGCTGAAGGCGATGTCGGCGCCCGATGAGTCCCGGACGACGATGTCCTCCGGCGACCATGAGGTGTTCTTCGCGGTGATCCGGCTTCGGGCGTGTCCGTCGCTGCTGATGCAGGTGAAGGTGGCGCCGGGTGCGGCGACGGGGTAGACGCTGGCCCGCACGTCCCCGGCGGCGACGGCGTCGCCCGGATCCCGCGCTCCGGGATCGTGGACGAGGATGCCCGTACCGCCGACGAAGGCGGGAATCTTGCCGAACGGCTGCTGGTAGGCGGTGAGGGTGATGGGGCCGGAGAACCGCTCACCGGTCTCGATGTCCATCCACTCACCGGCCGGAAGGTAGACGTCACGGGACATGGCCGTGTCGGTGTCGCCGCCGTACAGCGGTGCGACCAGCAGTGACGGACCGAACATCCACTCGTACTGTTTCCTGGCCGCGGACGCCAGGTCGCGGACCCGGGGGTCGTCGGGGAACGCCACGGGCAGCGGCGTCGCCGTCGAGGGGAAGCCGGTCTCGTACGAGGTGACGGCCGCCGAGTAGATGTAGGGCTGATACTCGGCGTGCCACTGTGCGGCCTTCCGGGTCGCCGCCACCAGGGCGGGGTCATTCATCCGCCACGGCTCGTTGCCGAAGGACATCGCCGGCGACATGGCGGCCATCATGGCGTTCCGGGTCAGGTACCGCTGCTTCGAGGTGTTGGTCTCCAGGTCGCCGATGATCCGACCGCCGATGATGTCCGGATAGAAGTTGGGCTGACCGCTGGCGGCGTAGGCGAGTCCGTTGACGACCGTGCGGTCGCGGTCCCCCGGCCCGTGGTTGTAGTCGGTGTCGTTGATCCGCAGGATGGAGCCCGCCACCGAGAAGGCGCTGTTGCGCACCATCATGAGCTTGCCGTCGTCCTCGAGGCCCTCATTGATCGGGTTCACCAGCGCGTTGTTGACGTACCGGTTCGCGGTGCCGTCGAACATGTGGTCTTCCTTGTACCCGTCCGCGCCCCACTCCCGGCTGCGGGCCACGAACCACCGCACAGCCTCCTCGTTGTGCGGATCGATCAGGTACATCGCAGTGTTGGGGAACGACACCGGCCGGAACACCCGCGGCTTGCCGTTCGCGTCCTTGATGAAGTAGCCCCGTTCGATGCCCACGGCGGTGCCGTCACCGTCCAGAGCGGGGTCGTACGTGCCGCCGTCGGCCGGCAACGCGCGGAAGGACTGCCGGGCTCCGAGCAGCAGCTTGATCCCGTTGTCGTTCAGAAACTTCTTGTAGCCGTCGGGATCCGGGTACTTCGCGCCCCAGAGGCCGAAGCTCGAGGTCGTGCCCTGGGCGCTCCCCGAACCGTACGGCCAGAACCCCGAGCCGGTCACCACCCAGCTGAGGGGGAAGCCCTTGTCCAGGTACGTCGTCACCGAGTCGGTGATGGTCTGCTGGTTGGTGTTGTAGCCGAGCGCCCCGTAGGACTCGTAGCCGACGCCGAAGAGCGTGTAGTCCGGCTTGGAGTCGGCATAGCCCGCGCTCCGCCGGACTTCGGCGTAGCGCCGGTAGATCGTCTGCATGTCCCCGAAGAAGTAGTGCAGCCCGGACATCTGCGGGCCGTTGACACCGAGCAGGGTGGCGGCACTGTCGACCTGCACGGCCAGGCTCTCGTCCGAGAGCACGACCTGGGCGAGCTTCCGGCCGGGGAAGACGGTGAACGTCGAGACGAAGCGCTGGTTCGTCGTGCCCGCGCTGTTCTGGGCGTAGTAGTCGAGGTCGCGGATGCCGTAGACGTTCAGGTCGGTCCGGAATCCGCCCAGGTCACCGAGCCCGTACGCGGGGTTCATGCCGCCGGCCACCTGCGCCCGCACGCTGCCGGTGCTCGCGTCCGCGGCGGTGACCCGCAGGTTCACGGAATGGTCCGCCGGCACCACCGTGACCTCTGCCCGGCGGCCGTTGGAGAAGGTCACGGAGAACCGCGCACTCGACGCGTCCGCCGCCGTGAACGTCGCCGCGACGGCGTCGCACGGGGCACGGCCCGGAACGGCCAGTTGCAACCCGGCTGTCGGATGCGGCGTCGCGGCCGACGTGCCGTCGACCTGGAGTCCGTAGCGGAAGCCTCGACGGTCGATTGACACGGTCCAGCCGTCGCCGGCCAGCGAGACCATGGTGCCGTGCTGCGACAGCCGGTAGGAGGGGAAGCGCTGTTCCGCCGCGTCGACGATCGGTGCCGCCGTGTCGTCCGTACCGCAGTCGGCGACCGGTTCCTCGTCGCCGGCCACCTCGAGCAACCGCACCGCGTTGGCCCGGGTGATGACGTTGAGGTTGGGGGTGGTCACCGCCGGACCCGCGGTCGCGGTGACGGTCAGGGTGAAGATCTGCCCCTCGTCGAGGTAGGTGGAGCCGATCTGGCGCCAGGCGTTGCCGCCGACGGCCTGGTTGACCACCGTCGGGGTGTCCGGTCCTCCGGTCCAGGCGTACTCCACCTTGGCGTTGTCCACGCTCGCGCTGTAGTAGACGGCCAGGTCGTACCTGGCGGAGGCGGGTGCCACGACGGTCCAGGTGGCCGTGGAACCGGGGGTCCGGCTGTACCGCGAGGGAGAGCCGTCGTGACCGGGGTCCCGGGCGTTCGCCCAGGTTCCGGTCTCGGAGTAGGCGCCGGGAGTCGAGGGGGTGACGACGACTGCCTCGGCGGCCGCTGCCGGGGACGACGGGACGACGACTGCGAACGGCACCAGGAGCGCCGTCATCATCGTGAGAAGGACGCGAAGTGGTGGACGGGCGAACATCTGTTTACTCCATCCTCAGGCGATGGGCTACCGTCGGGCGCGCCGCACCGCCCGGTTGAGCGAACGGCCGCGGTGGGACGGTCACCCGGTCGGCGTGAAGCGGACTGCATCGGCGCGGGTAGTGCCCGAGCCGGACGTCAGGGTGACCGGCGTGATCCCCTCGGTCAGCTGATGCGTGCCGATCGAATGCCATTCGCCGCCGGTGGCGCACTGGTCGACGGGGACGCTCGTGCCGGCGACGGTGTACGTCGTGCTGGTGCTGCAGCTGGTGTGCTTCGGTGACCAGACGTCGACCTGGTAGGTCCCCGCAGGCAGGTCAGCTCGCCAGGTCACGGTCAGGCCGGCGGTCGAGGTGTAGCGGGTGCCGGAGCCGTCGAAACCTTTCAAGCTGCTCGACAGCCAGCGTCCCTCCTCGCTGTAGGCCGGAGTCTCGGCATCGCAGGTCGGCGGGGTGCCTTCGTTCGTCACGACGACCGCCGCGGCACCGCCACCACCGCTCGTCGGTGCGATCACGTGAAGCGCGGACGGCGGTCCGCTGCCCGCGCTGTTCGTTGCCGTCACCCGGTACGTGCCCGCCACACCGTCGCTGCCCAGTACCAGGCTCGTGCCGGTCGAGGAGCCGATGATCCGTTCCGGGGCGACGACGCACGCCTGCTTCAGCGATGCGGTCACGACGTAGCCCCGGGCGTTGTCGGTGGCGTCCCAGTTCAGTGTCGTGATCCCGCCGACCGTGCGGTGCCCGACTCCGGTGACCTGCCCGGGAGCGGTGGTGTCCAGCCCGACGGTGTGCTCAGCGGTCCCACCGCCCACAAGGCGGTAGGTGTGGCCCACGGTCACCGGGAACCGCAACACGCCGGTGACCTGGTCGACCCGGTACGCGACCGACTGCCCGCTCGCGCGGTCGACGACGGCGAGGGAGCCGGTGTCCCAGCCGGTGTTGGCATTCTCGATGGTGATCGCGTCATCCCCACGCCCGGCGGTGTAGCGGGATCCGGTCGACACTGGGTACACCTCGGCCGTCAGCGCTCCAGCCTGCGTGGTCAGCAGAACGCCCTTGCCGCCGGCGAACGCTGGGATCCGGTCGGTGCCGATCGCGTAGTTCCGCAGCGTCGTCGGCCCGTGGAACACCGCGCCGCTCTGGACGTCGATCCACTTGCCGGCCGGCAGGTACACGTCCCGGGCCTGCGCTGTTTCGAAGTCGGCGCCGAACACCGGCACGGCGAGCAGGGACTCACCGAACATCCACTCGTACTGGCGGGCGGTGTCGTTCGCCAGCCCGTAGGTGTTCGGATCGTCGGGATAGGCCAGTGGCAGCGGGGTCACGGCGGTGGGGAACCCGCTCTCGTGCCCGTCCAGCACCGCGTCGTAGATGTACGGGCGCAGCGCCTCGTGCCACAACGCCATCTTCTTCACCGCTGCCGCGTAGTCGCTGCGGCCGAGTTCCCACGGGCCCTTGCCGAACGCCATCACCGGCAACATGGCGCTGAACTGCGCGTTGCGGACGAAGTACTGCTGGTACGCCGGGTCCTGCATCGACGGCCCTGGCGTGCCACCCACGTAGTCGCCGTACAGGTTGCCGGCACCGGATGCGGCGTAGTTGAGGAGGTTGACCGGCATCCGGTCCGGGTCCTCGTGGTAGACCTCGCCGGTGCCGTAGATGGTGTCGTTGATCCGGATGATGTCGCCCGGCACGGAGTACCCGGCGTTCCGCACCATCACCAGGTCGCCAGCATCGTGCATCGCGGCCTGCACCGGGTTCCAGTTGCCGTCGAGGTGGAGGTTCGGGTCGTAGAGCATCGTGTCCTCCTTCCACCCGTCCACACCCCAGGCGCGCAGCCGGTCGACGAACCAGCGCACCGCCTCCGGGTTGGATCCGTCCAGCACGTAGCTGGCGCCGGCGGGGAACTGCGCCCGAGTCACGACACGGGGCGTGCCGTCGCCGTTGCGTAGCAGGAAGCCGCGCTCCAGCGCCTCCTGCAGGAACGGCCCGTCGTACCGCAGGTTGTAGTTGCCGCCGTCGGCTGGCAGAGCCTTGATGTTGTTTCGCGCCCCCAGCAGCAGCTTGATGTCGTTGTCGGCGAAGAGCCGCTTCAACGCGTCGGGATCCGGGTATCGCGGGTTCGGCAGTCCGTCCGCGCGCCCGTCCTCGGCGGTGTCGTCCCACATGCCAAAGCTGTTCGTGGTGCCCTCGACCTTGTTGCCGCGGGGGCCAGGCCAGAAGCCGGATCCGACCACGCCCCAACTGAGCGGATAGCCGTGCGCGAGGAAGTCCTGCACCGTCTCGACGACGGACGACTGGTAGGTGTCCCAGCCGAGTGCGCCGTACGCCTCCCAGCCGAGTCCGAAGAACGACTCGTCCGGCCGGGAGTCCAGGTAGCCGTGCCGGTTGCGGACCTGCTTGTAGTCGGCGTACACCTGCGGCACGTCACGGCCGACGAAGTAGTACAGGCTGTCGACGGAGTCCACGTCGGCGGCGCCGAGCCGGTTCTCGGTTCCGGTGAGGCCGACTCGCTTCCGCCCGTCCTCGAACCACACCTGAGCGAACCGCTGCTTTGGGAACACGGTGAAGTTGCTGACGAAGCGCTTGCAACTGCCCTCGTTCGTCAGGTTGTCCAGCACCAGCCCCGTCAGCTCCGTACTCGGCCTGGCCTCGACGTTTCCACTGCACGGCGTCCCCTGCTCAGGTTGGCCGTCGGCGAACGACCCGTAGTCCCCGAGCCCGTACGCCGGGGCGACCGCACCGGTACGGAAGTCGATCGTGCTGCTGGATCCGGGCAGGTTCGGCACCAGGATCCGCGCGTAGCTGTCGGATGGAAGCACGTGCACTTTGACCTGCGACCCGTCCGTCATCGTCACGTCCAGCACTGCCGTGCCGGACCTCGGACCGGAGACGAGCCGAGTGGCCTCGGCGTCGCTGACGTCCTGCCCGCCGGCGTACCTGATCCGCAGACCCGAGTCCGGATGGGCCGGTGCAACCGTGGCGCCGGAGGAATTGTCGAACGAGTACCGGAAGCCGTCCTTGATGATCCGCATCCGGTAGGTCTCGCCGGTGATCACGATGCTGTCACCGGCGTCCACCACTCGCTGGCGCGGCGGGTCGCCGCCGGTCCGGCCGGCAGCGGGGACCGCCCCGACCAAGCCCGACCCGACGGTGACCGCGGCGACGAGGAGAACCGACAGTGCGGGGCGTTTCAGCATGGTGGCTCCTAGCTGAGAGCGTCGCGATGCGGCAGGGCGGGTTCACGCCGAGCGTGGTGCGAAGTCGGCTGCGGTAGGGCGGCGACGGTGGGCTGTGCCGGCGCGTGGAGGCGGAGCTTTCGGTGCGAGCGACCTGGCAGCATCCAATCTGGAATCCACTTGCCTGGTACGGAAAGATATCCCGCATGCTGCATGTGGTCAACCGCGCCGTGGAAGTCCCGGTGAGGATTGAGCGCGTCGAGACGTAGAGAGGCTGGCGGAACAGGCCCGAGCCGATTCGTGGACGCACGAGGAGTTCCTCGCTGCCTGCCTGCAACGCGAAGTCGCCGCCCGAGAAGCCCACGGCGGTGAGGGCCGCATCCGGGCCGCGAGGTTCCCGGCCCGCAAAAGCCTGGAGGAGTTCGACTTCGAGCACCAACGCTCGTTGAAGGGCGCCGATGCCCCTATGTTTGTCAAGCCGTTCAGGGAAACTCGGTGGTGGGGTTGAGCTGTCGGATCAGGTTGTAGATTTCGCGGGCGACGTAGCGTTTGACGCAGCGGATGGCTTCGCGGCGGGTGAGGCCTTGGGCGGTGCGTCGGTCGAGGTAGTCGCGGGTGCGTCGGTCGCAGCGTGATCGGGTCAGGGCGATGCGGTAGAGGGCGGCGTTGGCGCGGCGGTCACCGCCGCGGTTGAGGCGACGTCGGCGGGTTTTGCCCGAGGACGCCTCGATGGGGCTGACGCCGCAGAGGGCGGCGAAGGATGCTTCGTTGTTCATCCGGTCGGGGTTGTCGCCGGCGGTGATGAGGAGAGCGGCGGCGCCGTCAGGACCAATGCCTTTTGCGTTGCAGCAGGTGCGGGGCCGTGGGCGTCGATGACCGCGGTGATCTGTAGCTCCAGTTCACGGGCTTCCCGGGTGAGGACCTGGATGCGCATGGCCAGGCGGCGCAGGGTGTAGGCGGTGGCGGTGGACACGTCACGTGGCGGCGTGTCCGGCAGGCTGGCGCAGTATCGGATCAGGGCCGTGCCGGTCAGGCCGGTCAGGGTTTCGCGTAGTGCCGGTTCGGCGCCGACGATGACGGCCTTGAGCTGGTTGACCGCCTGGGTCCGGGACTTGACCGCGGATGTTCTGGCGAGTTTGAACATGCGCAGCATCTCCACCGGCCCGTCAGCGGCCTTGGCCGTGGTGTTCGCGCGGCCGGACAAGACGGCGTGGGCGGCCGCGGTGGCGTCGACAGCGTCGGTTTTGCCCTGGCGGCGCCGGGCAGCCCGGTCCGGTCGGTTGACCTCCACGACGGTGATGTTCTGCCGGCGGAGGTGTCGGGTCAGGGCCGACCCGTACGAGCCGGTGCCCTTCCACCCCGGCGCGACATAACACGCCGAAGCCACGCGCCCAGGCCAGCAACTGCCGGTAGCCGGCCGCCGTCGTCGGGAACGCGGCGCTGGCTACCAGCACGCCGAGCACGGTGATGACCGCGGCGACGTGGGAGTCCTTGTGGGTGTCGACACCGAGGACGATCTCCTCATCGCGCGGGTGGCTCTGGCTGCTCTCACTTGGGTGCGGCATGCTGGGCATCGGTGGTTCGTCTCCTGATCGGCTCGGGTGGCGGATGGCCATCGCCGGGCCGGCAGGGCGGTCAGAACTGTGATGGTGCCCTTGTTGCAGCAAGGCCCCTATTGGGACACGCCCCACCGGTCCGGCGACAGCTTGTACTCCCAGAACCGACAGCCGACAGATCGGCGCGAAGGCATCAACCGAGCCAGTTGCGTTGCGGGTCAGACCGCGGCCCCGGGAGAACGGCTCCACAATCCCAGAGCCGCAAACCGAGACTCACAGTTGCGTTGAGGGATCGGCGGACGTGTTGAACCCGTGTCGGTCCGAGGTCAGATCGCCAGGGCGAGGGCGGGGAACGCCGCAGGCACCCGCGTTGCCGGCGGGGCTTCAACGGGCGAGTTCGTAGTGTCCGCGGCGCAGGTTCTGCATGAACGCGTGTCCGGAGATGATGACCTGTGCTGTCTTGTCGGTTCGTAGCCCGCGCATCGGTCTCAATCGCTGTTTGAGCTGGCTGTGATCGGCTTCTATCGGGTTGTTCGCGTGTTGCTCGACGTGGTGCCATGCCTGCGGGATCAGCTCATCCAGCACGCCGGGGTAGATGCAAGAACGCCACCTCGACCGACTCGGCCATCACGACGATCAAGCAGCTGAGCAACCACCAGTTCTGCCTCAACAGCAGCGGCGGCCACGGCTGCATCAGCACCAGTGCCGCCGGCGACATGCACACCAAGCTGTTCACCTTCACCAGCACCACCGATCCGAACGACGTCGCCCGCAGCAACGTCGTCTGGTTCGGATCGAGCAACTGACCTACGCCACCGGCCCGGACGCGTTCAACAACGCCATCACCGTCTACGGCGACGCCGCGCTCACCGCAGGGCTCAACGCCAACTTCACCGACATGTGGAACCGCCGGCACTACAGCGGCAACGACTACTACGACAGCGCCTCCGGCCGCGGCTACTACCAGGCGACCGCGGCCGACGCATACGCCTCCCCAGAAGGCGCGGGGCCGACCGACACCTTCGTCACCCGGCTCAACGACCTGACCCTCGACGCCAACTGCCGGTTGCGGGTGGGCATGGCGTCGGTGATCACCGGGCGCCCGCAGATCGTCGACCTGGTCACCCGGTTCCGGGCCGCCGGGTGCAAGGTCTGGATGGTCATCGGTACGAACGCCGACGGCGGCATCGCCATGAGCCAGTCGGTCTACGACGAACTGCTCGACGCCGGCGGGGCCATCCGCCGCAAGGACAAGGTGCATGACAAGTTGTTCGTGGCCTACGGCAAGTACGGCAGCGCCTACCAGTACCGCGTCTACACCGGCTCGCAGAACTGGACGCGGGACGCCCTCAACGAGAACGACGAGATCTTCGTCAAGATGGCGCCGGAGAGCGGCACCGCGCCCGCTCTACGACGCCTACTACACCCACTTCAACGACGCATACAACTTTGGGGTGACCTACTCGAAGAGCGGCTTCCCGTGCCGATCCTGACCACGGGGCAGCCGGCCTCGACCATCGGGATCGCCGGTAGGGCATGCGGGGACCGGACAGTCTCGATGTCTGCGGACGCGTCCGCTTGCGGTCTTCGTGCGGCCACCCGCCGGCAATCTCGGTCCCAAGAATCGGTGGTGATCCTCTATTACTCTGAAGGGACTGTCGCATGCCCTCTCTTAACCGGCGCGTATTCCTCGGGCTGACGGGCGCGGCCGGCGCGGGTGCCGCCGCCGCCATCGCCGGCTTCTCCTCGGCACCGGCGTGGGCCGACCCCAGTTTCGCCGACAACCCGTTCACCCTCGGTGTCGCCTCCGGCGACCCGTCTCCCGACGGGGTGGTTCTGTGGACCCGGCTGGCGCCGGACCCGCTCGCCGTGGACGGTTCGGGCGGCATGCCGCCGCGGCTCGTTCCGGTGGCCTGGCAGATCGCCGAGGACGAGGGCTTCCAGCGGGTGGTCCGCGCCGGTGCGGAGCGGGCCACACCGGAGCTCGGACACTCGGTGCACGCGGAGGTCACCGGCCTGCGCCCCGATCGCGAGTACTACTACCGGTTCCGGGTGGGCACGCAACTCAGCCCGGTCGGACGGACCCGCACGGCACCCGCGTACGACGCGGATCGGCGGCGGCTCGCCTTCGGCTTTGTGTCCTGCCAGAACCTGCCGGCCGGGCACTTCACCGCCTACCGGCACCTAGCCGAGGAGGACCTGGATCTGGTCCTGCACCTCGGCGACTACATCTACGAAGGTCCGGGCGCCAGCGCGATCGGCCGCCCGCACCTGCCCGCCACCGAGATCTTCTCGCTCAGCGACTACCGGATCCGCCACGCCCAGTACAAGACCGACCCTGACCTGCAGCTGGCACACGCCCGGTTCCCGTGGGCGGTGACCTGGGACGACCACGAGGTGGAGAACAACTACGCGGACGGCACCTCCGAAGATCCGAAGCAGTCGCAGGAGGACTTCCATCAGCGCCGGGCCGCCGCGTACCAGGTGTACTACGAGCACATGCCGCTGCGCCGGCTCAGCATCCCGCAGGGGCCGGACATGCGGCTGTACCGGCGGCTCCGTTACGGCAACCTCGCCGAGTTCAACATCCTCGACGGCCGGCAGTACCGCTCGGACCAGGTGCCGGCCGGAATGGACAACCCGTCGCGGACCATGCTCGGCAGCGCCCAGGAGCAGTGGCTGCTCGACGGCCTGGCCGCCTCGACCGCGCGGTGGAACGTGCTCGGCAACCAGACCGTCATCGCCGAGGCGGACCGGGACCCGGGCCCCGGCAAGAAGCTGTCCGACGACAACTGGAACGGCTACGCGGCGGCCCGCCAGCGCCTCTTCGACGGCGTGGTCGAGCGCGGCGTCGAGAACATGGTCGTCGTCACCGGCGACGCGCACTGCAGCATGGTCGCCGACCTGAAGCAGAACTTCGACGACCAGTCGTCCCGTACCGTCGGGGTCGAGTTCCTGGGTACCTCGATCACCTCCGGCGGCAACGGTTCGGACCTGGACGTGCGGGGCACCGAGTGGCTGGCCAGCAACCCGCACATGCGGTTCTACAACGGCCGGCGCGGCTACGTCCGCTGCCAGCTCGACCAGCAGCAGTGGCGCACCGACTACCGGGTCCTGCCGTACGTCACTGAGCCGGGTGCCCCGGTGTCCACCCGGGCCAGCTTCGTGGTGGATAGCGGCCGTCCGGGCGCCCAGGTGGACGTCGCCTGACCGGCGCCGCCGCCGGGCGGCGCTGTCGTGGTGCGGCCGTCGCGCTGTTCGCCGGACCACGCGGAGCGCCGCTCGGCGGACGGACCCGTGCTCGGCCCGAAGGTGCAGGACAAGGCCGCGCTGGAGCTGCTGTCGCGCTGCGGCGGCCCGGCCGGGCTACGCAAGGCCGGCCGCCGCAAGCTCGTCGTCGCTACGTCGCATGCCCCTGAGCCTGTTCATCCGTATGCCGGGGGTGCTGCCCCGGCAGGGCCGGGTCAGTCGTCGCCCATGACTGGATCTGCCGCTGGCCGGCATCCGAGAGCTCGGACACCGCCGGCCGGCTGGAAGCCGGACCCGGCATGGGGCCCTGCGCCTCCGGGGTGGCAGCTCTGGGTCGACGAGGAAATCCCCCTGTTCGGGGCCCGCGGCAAGGCGCGAGAGCTGGCCGCCGAGAACGGTGAGCTGCAGAAAAAGCTGACCGCGTGGCATGCCCAGGCCACCAGGCTGCAGGGCGAATTGGACGGGCGTCAGGGTGAGCTCACCCAGCTGCGAGGCGAGCACGACCGTCTGCAGTCCGAGATGCGGCGCCTGGGGCAGATGGCGGCGTTCGAGCTGGAGCAGTACCGCGACCGGCTGACGCAGCAGACAGCCGAGCTCGAACAGCGAGTGGGCACGCTGAGCCAGCAGGTGGTCGTCACCGAGGAGACCGTGCTGCTGCAGGAGGCCGGGTGTACGAGTACCGGCACCCGCTGACCGACGCCGTCGCCTACCAGGGCAAGCTCGCGACGGCCCAGGACCGGATCAAGGCCATGGCCATGAAGGATGGCGGCGCCGTCCAGGCGGACACCCGCGTGACCGTCTCCGGCTCCGAGGCCAAAGGACGGGCCATGGTCCGGGACTACTCGAAGCTCATCCTGCGCGCCTTCAACGCCGAGGCCGACAACTTGGTCCGCGGCCTCAAGCCCTACCGGCTGGACTCGGCCATCGAGCGCCTGAATAAGGTGGCGGAAACGATCGCGCGGCTGGGCAAGTCGATGGACATCCGGATCTCCAACGACTACCACCGCCTGCGCAGGAAGGAGCTCGAGCTCACCGCGGACTACCTGGCGAAGGTTGCCGAGGAGAGAGAGCGGGAGCGGGAGGAGAAGGCGCGCCTGCGCGAGGAGCGGAAGGTTCAGCAGGAGATCGAGCGCGAGCGCGCCCGCCTGGAGAAGGAGAGGCAGCACTACGCCAACGCGCTCGCCGCCCTTCGGGCCAAGGGTGACGCCGAGGGCGTGGCCCAGATGGAGGAACGCCTCGCCGAGGTCGAGGCGGCGGCCGACGCCGTGGACTATCGGGCCGCGAACGTCCGCGCCGGGTACGTCTACGTGATCTCCAACGTCGGGGCGTTCGGCGAGGACATGGTGAAGATCGGCATGACCCGACGGCTCGACCCGCTCGACCGGGTGCGGGAGCTCAGCGACGCCTCGGTGCCGTTCAACTTCGACGTGCACGCCCTGTTCTTCTCCGACGACGCCGTCGGCATCGAGACCCAGATGCACACCCGCCTGGCGGACCGCCGCGTGAACCTCGTCAACCAGCGCCGCGAGTTCTTCCGCGTCACCCCGCAGGAGGCCAAGGGGCACCTGCTCGCGCTGACCGGCAACCTCCTGCAGTACGAGGAGGTGCCCGAGGCCCTGGAGTACCGGCAGAGCCTCACCAGCAAGCAGGCAGCGAACGTCTGACCGGCCTGCTTCCGTCCGGCCTGCCGCGCGCGGGCCGGTGCGGTGGCCGACCGACCATGGCGACCACAACCCCCAGGAGGAGACCACGGCCCGGCAGACGACCATCACTGACACCCGGCCCGCCGCCGACGACCCGGTGCTCGACGGCAACGGCAACCCCGTCCCCGTCCCCGTCCCCGCCTTCATCGTCCCCGACGGGCCTTCCGGGCGATCATAGCCGGCAGCGTGCCCGCAAAGGACCGCGAGCACTACCTCGCCAAGAGCGAGGCCCGTGTCGGCATCACCAGGTGCGAGCGCTGCTGACCGGCCAGCCACCGCACCGGCCCGAGCGGGCCGGTGCGGTGGCTGGCCGACTGCGTGCTTGTGGTCCCGGGATTGGCGCCGGATCAGACGCCGAGGGACCTCCGAGTGGCCTGGACGGTGGCGAACAACTCCTCGTAGCAGTCGAAGCCCCGCTCGATGCAGTCCATGTCGACCCCGCATTCGCGCTGTCGCGCCCTCATCAGCGGCTCCTCCGGCATGGACACCGGAAAGGTCAGGAAGTCGACGTCGGGAACTCGTTCCTGGAGCAGGTCGACGTCATCCTGGACGCCGTCCCCGACCTGCAGCCACCGGTTGAACTCGTTGTAGACCATCGCACCCGCGGTGATCCCCTTCGTCCATCCGGTGAAGAGCGCGGCGAGGCTGGTGGCGGCACGAGCCGAACCCCAGGCGTCGGGGGTGAACTCGTAGCGCCAGATCTCGCCCTCATGGAAACCCGCGAGTACGAACGTGTAGAACAGCTGCTCGAAGTTGAACAGCGGCAGCTGATGCCGCCAGGGGAACGGCGTACCGATCGAGAACGCCAGGCTGTCAAGTTCCTCGCCCCCGTCGGTCGGCCACGGCATCACCCATCCGCCGTCGGGCAGCAGCCGCCGCGAGTGCCACCCCTGCGACTGAAACCAGGTCAGCTGCTCGGCGACGTGGTCCACGTCGAAGAGCCGGTAGACCAGGTCGGGTGGCTGCCCGACGGGCGCTTCGGCGTAATCGGGCCAGTCGAGGCCCACAGCCGTCGCCGCCGCACGGTACTCCGCCGCCGCGTCACGCAGCACGCGCATGTCATCGAGCATCGCGGCAAGAATGCGACTCTATTCCTGCAACGCGGCCGAGGTGGCGTAGGGCTGCAGGATCTCGCCGACGCTGTGCACGATTCCGTTCTTCATCACCAGCTCCACGCTAGCGGCATCGGCGACGTCCTCGAGCGGATTGCCGTTCACCATGGCCAGGTCCGCGATCTTGCCCTCCTCCAAGGTGCCCAGCTCATGCCCCACGCCCATGTAGCGGGCGGCATTCGCCGTCGCGGTCTGGAGCGCCTCATGGTTGCTCGTCACGTCGGCCATCGCGCGCAGTGCGAGATGCAGCGAAACGGCCGGCGCATTGAGCGGCGCGTCGGTGCCGAGCGCGAAGGGCGTACCCGCGCGAAGCACCGCGGCGAGCGCGTTGAAGGTAGTGCGGATAGAGGCGCGCTGCGCATCGGTCGGCGGATTCTGCGCTGCCTGCAGCATGGCCGGCACGAACTGCGGCGGCATGAGGAGCTGGAAGCGGCGGTCCTGTACGATCATCGGATCATCGCCGATGAGCGCGGGCGCGAGATTCGTGCTCGCCATATCGGACTCGCCCTCGGTGAAGAGGGCGAGCGCATCCTGGTAGAGAATGCCGCCCGGGGACAGCGACGGGCTGAAGCCCGAGCGCTGGGTGGCTGAGAGGTGCGTGATTCCCTTTAAGCCGGTCTGGATTCCCGGTGACAGCGGATGCGTTCCGCTCGGCACGCCCATCTCGTGCGCCGTCTTCGCAACCTTGGCCATGAGCCAGACGGGTGTACGCACGTAGGCCTTGAGATAGTCCAGCTCGAGGATGCGCGCCTTCTGCATCTCAAGGTCCGCCACCCGCTCGTCCTTGATCGGCCGCGACTGGGCGTAGTAGGTCGACAATCCGTCGGCGAGAGCGCCCGCGGTAAAAAGACGTGGCCCGACCATTTTGCCGGCCTCCAGCGACTCGCGGAGATTGAGTGCGTGGTAGGGCGTCCAGCCAACGCAGCTCACCGACGTGATGCCGTACGAGAGGAACATGGCCATTACGTTGCCCATCGACTCCAGCATTTGTGTGTGGATGTGGGAGTCCCAGAGCCCGGGCATCACCACCAGGTTCGAAGCATCCACGAACCGGTCGTTCTTGCCGAGGCCCAGCGCCTTACCCTTGGCTCCCGGCGCGATGGGGCCGATCGTCTGGATGCGGTTGCCGACCACCATGATCTCGACGTCGCGGTGGATGATCGGATTGATGCCGTCCCACATGCCGCCGGCATGGATCACCGTGCGGCCAGCCGGAACGGCCTGCTGCCACTTGAGGTCCAGCGGGATGTCGCGCTCGCCCGTGCCGTCGACGCGGATGGTCTTCAACCGGTCGTTGCTGACGTAGACAATAGTGCGCGAGTCGCCGCCCCAGGCCGGCATGTCGGCCGCATGCTGCGTGAGCTGAACTGCAGGACCCGTCGGCACGCCCTTGTGGTCCACCGGCAGCACGTGCAGCGTGGAATCCATGATGAAGGCCATCCATTTGCCGTCCGGCGACCAAGCGGGCCCTGATTCCACCCGGTCCGAGATTCCGTTCGGGTGCGGCGCAGGCTCCTGGAAGGAGGCGGCGCCAGTGGCGACATCGATGGTGCGGATCAGATTGCGGCCTTCGCGGAAGCGCGTGTTGTTGCGTTGGAAGTCGGCGAGGGCGATAGTGGCGCTGTCCGGCGACCAACTCGGACGCCCGACGGTCGCTCCGCCGCCGACGCGGTTGACAACCAGCCGGGACTGGCGCGTCGCGAAGTCGTAGACCAGCAGCGCCTGGGCGTCGTTGATGAACGCGAAGCTGCGGCCATCCGGCGCGATCACGCCGCCAACCACGTCGTGGTCGGGTATGAAGGACAGCCGCGTGATGGTGCGCGTGGCGAGCTCGATGGAGTAGAGCTCTGGCGAGCCGCCCCCGTGCCGGTCCGACCCGAAATAGATTTTCGCGCCGTCTCTCGACCAGCTCGGGTACCAGTCGAGGAACTTGTCATCGGTCAGGCGCACCGGCTTCTTGCCGATCTCCATGACCCAAAGGTCGTTGAGCGCGACGAAGGCGACCTTCATCCCGTCGGGCGACAGCGCCGGCGCCAGGATGCCGTGCGTCGGGCGCGCGCCCTTGAAGCCGAAGCGGTAGTCTTTGGGCTTGATCACCGGCCGCTGCACACTAAGCTGCGCGCTGAACGCGATATCGCTCAAACCGCTGCCGTCGGCATTACGCAGGCGAAGCTTGCCGTCGCCGGCGTAGAGGAACCGCCCGTCGGGCAGCCAGCGCACCGGGAAGGGGAAGATGTCCTCGCCCGAGGTGACGGTCTGGCCGTCGAGCACGATCTGACGGGCGTTGTTCAGGAATACGACACCCTGCCCACCCGGCAGCCAGTTCGGCGCCTGAGCGCTGCCACTCGGGATGCTCGCCAGCTCCTGGCGCACGCCCGCTGCATCCACCGCGTACACGAAGCGGCCATCGACGTACGCGATGCGCGAGCCGTCCGGCGACCAGGCCGGCGAGTGCTCATTCGTGGTCAGGCTGGTGCGGCGCTCGTATGCCCGCGTCTGCACATCGATGGTCCAGATGTCGTAGGACCCGTTGCCGCTGCGGTCCGAAGAAAACGCGATCTTCCTTCCGTCCGGCGACCACGCCGGTTCACGGTGGTCGTACGGACCGCTCGTGACCTGCACGAGGTCCGATCCGTCAGGCCGCATGGTCCAGATCTGGTAGTTCTGGTCCGAATAGTTCTGGAAGGCGATGCGCGAGCCGTCCGGCGACCACGCGGGCCACACCGCCTCGACTTGCCAGCCGGTGAGCTGGCGCGCCTCGCCGCCGCCAACGGGCATGCTCCACAGGCTCGTCTGAAGCACGAACACGATCGTCGTGCCGTCGGGCGACACGTCGGCGGCCATGTTGGTGCCCTCGGTCATGGTCACCGTCACGTCCTTGACGTCTCCTTCCAGCAGATTGGCCTCAAATCTGACCGGAGCCACAACCGTGGTCTGCTTGTCAACGTCGATGACGCTGAACAAGCTGGGCGCTACGGCAGGTGCCAGGCCCACGAACGCCATCGTCCTCATCGCCTCGCGTCGGGTAATCTCGGCCATTGCCACTCCATTTCCACTGCGATGATCGCGCCGAGCCGCGGGTGACATCGGTCACGATGGCTTCTTGGGTCCCGTTCAGCGCAGGATCCACAGGCCCTGGTTCTTGTTGGACAGGTAGACACGGCCGCGCCCATCGGCCAGGACGTCTTCGCTCCATAGCAGCACCAGTGCGTTGGGCGGCTGCGGTCCGAAACGATGAGTGGGGTCAGCCAACGAGGATTCCTCCCAGTGGGACATCGGACCCGCGAATTACGATCGCGGATCACATGTTGTAGGAGCAGTTCGTGGACCCGCCGCCGCAGCAGCCTGCCCCGACCCCGTTCGTCTAGACGGTAAGTCCGAAGTTTGGTCAGTGGTCGTATGCGATCAGTGAGCCCCCCTCCCGACCGGCGGCGGTCGGGAGGGGGCCTGCGATCGGTTTAGGCCACCGGTTCGGGCGCGTCCACGCCGGCCTCCCTACGCGGCGCGGGGACGAGCCGGGCGTCGCCCTCGTCGGCGTGGTAGTCGTCGGTGGTGGTGCCGTCGGCGCCGTCGGCCACCTTCGTGGCCCGCAGGATCAGCGTGCCGAGCACCGCCACCAGCAGGTTGACCAGTACGGCCACGATGCCTACGTAGATCGTCTTGGTGGTGTCGAAGCCGAACTCCGACAGCGGGAACGCCGAGCCACCGAAGTGCTTCCGGGTGGGGCTGGCCACCTGGTAGAGCATCCACATGCCCAACCCCATCCCGGCGACCCAGCCGGCGATCAGCGCGCCCCGGTGGAACCAGCGGGTGTAGAGGCCCAGCGCCACCGCGGGCAACGTCTGCAGGATGATCACGCCACCGATCAGTTGCAGGTCGATGGAGAACTGCGGGTCGAGGAAGACGATGCAGGCGACGGCGCCGACCTTCACCACCAGCGAGGTGATCTTCGAGACGTTCGCCTCCTGCGCCGGGGTGGCGTCGCGCCGCAGGTATTCCTTGTAGATGTTGCGGGTGAACAGGTTCGCCGCCGCGATCGACATGATCGCCGCGGGGACGAGGGCGCCGATCCCGATTGCGGCGAACGCGATGCCGGCGAACCAGCTCGGGAACTGCTGGTCGAACAGGAGCGGCACGACGGTGTTGTTGTCCACCGAGCCCTCCTTGGCCCCCGGCAACGGGGTCACCCCGGCCGCGATCGCCATGTAGCCGAGCAGCGCGATCAGCCCCAGGAGCAGGGTGTACGCCGGCAGCGCCGACATGTTGCGCTTGATCACGTTGCGGTTCTTGCTGGCCAGCACGCCGGTCAGGCTGTGCGGGTAGAGGAACAGCGCGAGGGCCGAGCCCAGCGCCAGGGTGATGTACTGCCACTGGTTGTTGGCGTTGAGCAGGATCCCGTCGCCGGCGTTCTGGCTGGTGTCGAACTTGGCGTCCGCCGCGTCGAAGATCTCCCCCCAACCCCCCAGCTTGTACGGCAGATAGATGATCGCCACCAGGATCACGATGTAGATCAGGATGTCCTTGATGAAGGCGATCAGCGCCGGCGCCCGCAGGCCGGACTTGTAGGTGTACGCGGCGAGGATCGCGAACGCGATGATGATCGGCAGGTGCCGGGCGATGGTGCTCTCGCCGGTCACCCCCATCGTCTTGAGCACCGCTTCGATGCCGACCAGTTGCAGCGCGATGTACGGCATGGTGGCGGCGATGCCGGTGATCGCCACCAGCAGGGCCAGCGTTGGCGAGCCGAACCGGGTCCGGACGAAATCCGCCGGGGTGACGAAGCCGTGCCGGTGCGACACCGACCAGAGCCGCACCAGCACCAGGAAGACCAGTGGATAGACGATGATCGTGTAGGGCACAGCGAAGAACCCGGCCGCGCCCGCGCCGAACATCAGCGCCGGCACCGCCACGAAGGTGTACGCGGTGTAGAGGTCACCGCCGACCAGGAACCAGGTGATCCAGCCACCGAAGCTGCGCCCGCCCAGCCCCCACTCGTCGAGGTGGGCCATGTCCTTGGGTGCACGCCACCTGGCCGCCACGAATCCCATGGCACTGACCAGCAGGAACAGCAAGCAGAAGATGATGATCTCGGTGAGATGGTCGCGCCACATCAGCGCTCACCCCGCTTCTTCGTCATCTGGTAGACCACCGTCGTGGTGGAGACGCCGATGATGATGAAGGCGAGTTGCAGCCAGTAGAAGGTCGGAAACCCGAACAGCCGCGGTCCGTCCGAGTTGAACACGGGCGTGGTCAACGGCACCACGATCGGGACGAACAACAGCCAGTTCCACGGGCTGCTGTCCTTGGCTCTAGCTCTCGGCTTCGCCGGCACATTCTGCTCCTGTTCGTCGATGCGGGGGTAATCGGTGCGATGCGCGCGATGGTCGGGGCGGGCCGCGCGGTGGCCGGACTCAGTGCGGACCCGCCCGCCTGGCACGCCGATGGGCCAGGTAGGCGCAGGCCAAGCAGGCTGCCGTCAAGGGGACCCACGCGAGCTGGTACCAGTGGAAGAACGGCACGCCGAAGAGTCGCGGTTCGGCGCGGGCGAACACCGGTGTGGCCACCGCGCCCAGCATGGGCAGCGCCAGAGCGACCGCCTGTAGACAGGCCCAGACGCGGGCACGCTGTGCGGTGGGTGCCACCATCTCGCCCGCCTCGCCTGGGTTCATACGTCTCTCCCATCACCTCTGACACTTGATTCTCAAGTTTCGAGCTGGTTAATTAGCTCTCGATCACTTTGCTTCCTCTGCTGCGTCCCTCCCTGCTGGCTCCCTCACCACCTCAGTTGCGGTCCGAACCCAGAAGGTTTACCCGCATCGGGTCTGGACCCCGCCAGCGGCATGGGAGGAGCAGCACATGGCAGAGTTCGCAGTCTGCTGTCACGCCGACCTTGGGAAGTGGACGTGAGAGCGGCGGTCGCCGCGGTCGTGGTCCTGTCGGCGTCCGTGGTCGCCCTCGTGGCCTCCCGCGGCCGGGGTCGCCGCTTGCCCGCGGGACGCGACCTGGCCGGCTGGGCCTTGGCCGACCGCAGCCACGGGCACCTGTTGACGTGGTGTGTCCTGGGCGGCACGATCTACACCGCCTACACGTTCCTGGCCGTTCCCGGGCTGGTGTTCAGCTCCGGCGGTGTCGGCTTCTACGCCCTGACGTACACGGTCGTGGTCTATGCGTTGGCCTTCATGGTCCTGCCACGACTGGCCGGCATCGCGCGCACTCACGGCTACGTGACGGGGGCCGACTTCATCCGCGGCAGGTACGGCTCCCCTGGCCTGGCGCTTGCGGTGGCACTCACCGGGATTCTGGCCACGATGCCGTACATCGCCCTGCAGTTGCTGGGCATACGGGCGGTGCTCAGCGTGCTCGGGGTGGAGTCGGGCGGTGTGGTTGGAGACCTGGTGCTCACCGTCGTGTTTGCGGTACTTGCTGTGTCGACCTACCGGCACGGGCTGCGCGTGCCCAGTGCTGTCTCCATTGGAAAGGCGGTCCTTGTCCCGGCGTCCGCCGTGTCGATCGCGGCGCTCGTGTGGATCCGGGTCGGTTCACCGGGGGAGCTGTTCTCCGCGGCGGAGCGGACAATCACCGCGCGGGACAGCGGTTTGAGCGTCGTGCTGGACCCAGCGCTGGGACCTGCGTACGTGTCGTTGGCGCTGGGGTCAGCTTTGGCGCTGTTCGCGTTTCCGCATGTGCTGATGGTCGCGTTCTCAGCCCGCAGCGACGACGTCGTTCGGCGATCGGCGGTGACGCTGCTGGGCTGGACCGGCCTGCTGGGCCTGTTCGCGGTGTTTGGCGTGGCCGCGCTGGCCATGAGCCTCGTGCCGCCGCCGGGACGGGCCGAGCTCGCCGTCCCGATGCTGGTGCGCGAGCTGGCACCTGCATGGCTGTCCGGGGCCGTGCTGGGTGCCCTGGTGGTGGCGGCGCTGGTACCGGCCGCCGTCATGTCGATCGGGGCTTCGGCCCTGTTTGCCCGCAACGTGTATGTGGAGTATGTCAACCCGACCGCGACCGCGGAGCAGGAGACCAAGGTGGCCCGGGTCGTGTCGCTGGTCGTGAAGCTTGGCGCCTTGGGCTTCGCCATGGGCCTTCACGGTCAGAACGCCATCAACCTTCACTTGCTGGGTGCGGTGTGGGTCCTGCAGACGTTGCCTGCTCTGGTCCTCGGCCTCGCATCCCGGGCACCGCATCGGTTAGCCCTGCTGACCGGCTGGTTCGTCGGGATGATTGCGGGCACTGCGATGGTCGCCCACGGTGGGTTCTCTCCGACCGTACTGGTGTCCCTCGGGCCGGTCAGCACGCAGCTGTATCCGGGGCTGCTTGGGCTCGCGGTCAACCTCGCTGTCGTCGTCGTGGCCGAGCTGCTGTTGCGACGATGGGGGCCCGTCCGGGGGCTGGATCGGACGGTGGGTCGCCGAAGTACGCGGACGCTGCCGGCCGCGGCCTCGCGCTCGGTGCAGTCATGAACCTCGATCGAACGCAGCGCCACGGCACCTCAGATCGCCGCAACCGGCCTGCGCAATCCGAGATTGTCGGCCCTAACCCCGACGACTCGGGAGCGAACCCGTCCGGCACGGCCGGCGCGGAACATCGAGGAGTGCCGCTTCCGGCGGACGGCCCGCTGGCGGACGGTCCCGGCCTCGACCTCCACGATGTGGAACGCGAAGCCGCGATGATCGCCCTGTTCGACTCACTGCACGGCCAGCTCGTCCGACTTGCCTTCCTGCTGGGCGCCGACCACGACGCCGAGGACCTGGTCTCGGAGGCGTTCTGCGAGCTACATCGACGCTGGTACCGGCTGCGTGATCCGGCGGCAGCGCCACAGTACCTGAGGTCGATCGTGTGTAACCTTGCCCGTATGCACGTCCGGCATCTGCAGGTGCGTCGCCGTCATGCCGGAGACGAGCTGCCCCCCGGCCAGGCCAGCGTCGTGGACTCGGCAGAATCGTCCGTGCTGCTGCGGGAGGGTCAGCGAGCGGTTGTGGCGGCGCTACGGCAGCTGCCGGTGCGCCAGCGCGAGGCGCTGGTGCTGCGCTACTGGCTGGATCTGAGGGAGGCTGACATCGCCGGCGCCATGGGCATCAGCACTGGGGCGGTGAAGTCACACATCTTCCGGGGTATGGCCGCCCTGGCTACGCTCATGGGCGCGTCCCGATGAGTATCGGCGAGACCGAGACCCGGCTGCGGGATACCCTCCAGGTGCTGGCGACCACAGCCGTCACTTCCCCGGATGCATATGCAAACGCCCGCAGCGAATGGCAGCGGCGGGAACGGCGCCGGCGGCTGCTCACCGTCATCTTGGCATTGCTGATCTTCGCCCTGGCTGATGTGGTCGGGCTGTGGGCTCTCAGCAATCACCACCACACCAGACCGACGCCGTATGACCAGCCGGTGGCCCCTGGGAGCAAGGTCGGGCTCGATGGTGTCGTGATCATACCCTGACCTGGGTTCGGCGCCATGGCGGCCCACCACCGGGCCGGCGGCGCACGGCAGGGCGAGCGCCCGCTGACGTCGCGAACGCTCGCCCCTTGCCTCGTGGCCGCTGTCAGGCCATCTTGCCGGACAGTTTCCATGCCGCGTCGACCAGCCGGTCAACGTCCTGGCTCTGGTGGAACAGGTGCGTTGAGATGCGGACGGGGCGATGCGACTGGGCCGATCCGATGACGGGGAAGTCGCTGTTACGGATGGTGATCCCGTACTCGTCGCTCATCCGCGCGACGAACTCGGCCGACTTGTCCGCGTTGAGCACATCGGTGCGATTGCGGAACGGGTTGAACGACGTCAGGGCGCAGACCAGGCGAGAGTCGTCCTTCGGGGAGTACAACGATTGGACCCCCCACCGCTCGGCGACGAGTTCCTTGAGGTACGACGACAGGCCGACGACGTGGTCTTCGATGCGCTGTCGTCCGATGCGGTCCCACACCTCGCAGACGGTCCTGACTCCGGTGTTCAAGGCCAGGCTGCCGTTGCCGACAGACTGGAGGTAACTGCCGATGTTGTAGCTCTCCTTGTCGGTCGTCGAGCGGGGCGGTACGCCGCCTTCCGCCGGATAGCTGCTGGACACGACCGGCCAGAACTCTGGCAGGGGGTTCGGGTTGTACTGGGACAGGACCTTGTTGCGGATATACAGCACGCCCGTTCCGCCCGGACCGCACTGCCACTTGGCGGCGGAGCCGGCGAGGAAGTCCACGCCTAGCTCGTGGAAGCTGTAGTTCATCATCCCGGGGATATGTGCTCCGTCCACAACGCTGGTCAGGCCATATTCCTGGGCGAGCTTGGCCAGCATCGGGATGGGCAGCATCGTCCCGGTCTTGTACGTCGGAGCGGAGAACAGAAGGACCTTGGTCTTGGCGGTAATCGCCTTGCGGAACAGCTCCACATAGTCCTCAGCCCGCTGGTCGTTGCCCACGGGCAGGGCCACCTTCCGGATGACAACGCCGTGCCGATCCCGGGCCATGCCCATCGGGACGAGGCCGCCTCCGTGCTCGTGATTGGTCGTCAGGATTTCGTCACCCTCGCGCAGATTCAGCCCGGCGATGATCTTCGACATGCCGTCACTGGTGTTGTGCGAGATGACGAGCTCGTCCACGTCGCAGCCGTATCCACGAGCCGCGACGGCCCGGACGTCGGCGAAGTCGCTGTAGGCGGAGAGGGCGTCACGGGCGACGTCCCGATTCGTTTTGTCGAGAGCGTCAAGGACCTCGCGGGGTGGGGAGCCGACTGTCCCCACGTTCATGAAGAGGACCTTCTTGTTGAGGGTGAACAGCTTCTCGACCTGGCGCCAGAAGTTCGCGTCGTTCGCGAGCGGCAACGACGACGACCCGGCAGCGGTCAGCGGGGATGCCGCCGCGGGAGAGGCGGCGGCGAAATTCAACCCCGCCGCACCCGCGGCGACGGCGCCCGCGCCGGCGCCCAGGAACTGGAGAAGGCCTCGACGCGAAATCTGGGGCGGCGTGTCCCCAGGGACTGGGGCGTTGGCGGTGTTCAGCATAGTTGTGTCCCCCTTCTAGTTAGAGTCATCGCACCGCGATAGCGGAGATTTCGACCTTGGCGTCCTGCGGCACCCGCGCCACCTGGATGGTGGCCCGGGCCGGCGGCTTACTGCCGAAGAACTCGGCGTACGCGGTGTTGAAGCGGGCGAACTCATTGAGGTCTGCCACATAGACCGTGGTGCTGACGACGTTGTCCAGGGTCATTCCACCGGCCCGCAGCACCGCATCGAGGTTCCTCAAGACCTGGCGCGTTTGGTCCTCAATGGACGCATTCGCCAGGAGCTTGTTCGTGACCGGGTCGATGGGAAGCTGGCCGGACAGGTACAGGGTGTCTCCCACAGCTATGGCCTGGGAGTACGGACCTATCGCTGCCGGGGCGTCCGGCGACGTTACAACCCGGTGATGCTTGCCACCGTTCTTTTGTTCGCTGGCGTTGGCGGCTGGTTCGTGTCCTGCGATGACGGCACCGGCTGTGCCAGCCAGCGCGCAGGCGAGAACTGCGGCAACCAGGCGAGTCCGTCGAAATCCGACAATGGAGGTTCTAGGAGACACACGTCTCTCCGCTCTTCGTGGATGTCTGCCGACTTCCGCAGGCCTGCGAGCTTGTCGTCATCCGTAAGTTGCATCCCGCGCGCGTACGGTTTACCGCCTTGAGCAATTTGTTTGGCCGCAATGTCGGTGCCTGCAGTGCGGTGACGGGCGTGATCGACTTTGGGAAGCTGCCGGGACGGCGCCACCGAGGACACCGCCGCTGCGAACATGCCGGTCTTCGTCGAGGCGGTCCAGCAGCGCGGAGGGTGGCTGGCGATGCCCTGTGGGTGCCTGAAAGTCGGTCAGCCTACGCGGCCTGCGAGTACTCGCCGACCATGCCGCCGAGGCGATCACGCCGCAGCACCCGCCGGCCAGCGATGGCGACCGGCGGTTGGGCCGGTCCGAGCGGCGGTGCCTGTGCCAACGAACGGTGTGGACGGTGCGAGTTGTCATGGTCGACGAATTCGGCTACCACCGACTCTAGGTGGCGACGCCCGAAGATCAGCACGCGGTCAAGCAGTTCACGGCGTACCTTGCCGACCCAGCGCTCCGCGTACGCGTTGGCCCGCGGTGCCCGCGCTGGTGTCGTGAGGACGTCGATGCCTGCGGCGGCGAAGACCGCGTCGAACACGGCGCTGAACTTCATGTCGCGATCCCGGAGCAGGAACCGTAACCGGTCGTCTCGCTCGCCAAGGTCCATCAGCAGGTTCCGGGCCTGCTGGACCACCCACTCCTCCACCGGATGTGCGGTACCGAGCACATGGACCCACCGGCTGCCCACCTCGACCGCGAACAGCACGTACAGCCGCCGCAGCAACACCGTGTCGACGGTGAAGAAGTCCACCGCCAGGACGCCCTGCGCCTAGGGCGTGTCCTGCCGATCTTGTAGTGGTTGATCGTTGACGATGTGTCGGTGGTGCGTCGTGGTGAGTTGACTGATGAGGCGTGGGCGGTGATCGCGCCGTTGCTTCCTGAGCCGGGTGGTGCGCGGGGGCGGTGGCGGGATCACCGTCAGGTCATCAACGGGATTTTGTGGAAGCTGCGTACGGGTGCGCCGTGGCGTGACCTGCCGGAACGTTTCGGGCCGTGGAAGACCTGCCACGAGCGCCTGCGCCGGTGGACTGCCGACGGCACCTGGGATCGGATCC